>NZ_CP049199.1:4541898-4899097 GCF_011045195.1 Caulobacter soli
GAGAGCGTCCTGGGCTGGAAGGAATACGAGATGGAAGTGGTCCGCGACACGGCGGACAACTGCATCATCGTCTGCTCGATCGAGAACATCGACCCGATGGGCGTGCACACCGGCGACTCGATCACCGTCGCCCCGGCCCTGACCCTGACCGACAAGGAATACCAGTGGATGCGCGCGGCCTCGATCGCCGTGCTGCGCGAGATCGGCGTCGAGACCGGCGGCTCCAACGTCCAGTTCGCGGTCAATCCGGCCGACGGCCGCATGGTCGTGATCGAGATGAACCCGCGCGTGTCGCGTTCGTCCGCCCTGGCCTCCAAGGCCACCGGCTTCCCGATCGCCAAGGTCGCCGCCCGCCTGGCCGTCGGCTACACCCTGGACGAGCTGAAGAACGACATCACCGGCGGCGCGACCCCGGCCTCGTTCGAGCCCAGCATCGACTACGTGGTCACCAAGATCCCGCGCTTCGCCTTCGAGAAGTATCCGGGCAGCGAGCCCCTGCTGACCACCGCCATGAAGTCGGTCGGCGAGGTGATGGCCATCGGCCGCACCTTCAAGGAAAGCGTCCAGAAGGCCCTCCGTGGCCTGGAAACCGGCCTGAACGGCTTCGACGAGATCGAGATCGCCGGCGCCGATGACCCCGACACCGGCCGCGCCGCCGTCGTTCGCGCCCTGGGCACGCCCACGCCCGACCGCTTGCGCGTCATCGCCCAGGCCTTCCGCCACGGCCTGAGCGTGGAAGAGGTCAACGCCGCCTGTTCCTACGAGCCCTGGTTCCTGCGCCAGATCGCCGAGCTGATCCGCCAGGAGGGCTGGGTCCGGGCCGGCGGCCTGCCGACCGACGCCGCCGGCTTCCGCGCCCTGAAGGCCCAGGGCTTCTCCGACGCCCGCCTGGCCAAGCTGACCGGCTCGACCGAAAAGGCCGTCCGCCTGGCCCGCCAGGACCTGAAGGTCCGCCCGGTGTTCAAGCGCATCGACAGCTGCGCCGGCGAGTTCGCGGCCACCACGCCCTACATGTACTCCACCTACGAGACCGGCGCCCTGGGCCAGGTTCCCGAGTGCGAGAGCCTGCCTTCGAACCGCAAGAAGGCGGTGATCCTGGGCGGCGGTCCCAACCGGATCGGCCAGGGCATCGAGTTCGACTACTGCTGCTGCCACGCCGCCTTCGCGCTGGACCAGATCGGCGTCGAGTCGATCATGGTCAACTGCAACCCCGAGACCGTCTCGACCGACTACGACACCTCCGACCGCCTGTACTTCGAGCCCCTGACGGCCGAGGACGTGCTGGAGCTGCTGCACGTCGAGATGAGCAACGGGACCCTGGCCGGCGTCATCGTCCAGTTCGGCGGCCAGACCCCGCTGAAGCTGGCCCACGCCCTTGAGGAAGCCGGCGTGCCGATCCTGGGCACCAGCCCCGACGCCATCGACCTGGCCGAGGACCGCGAGCGCTTCCAGCAGCTGCTGAACGGCCTGGACATCGCCCAGCCCGAGAACGCCATCGCCCGCACCTGGGACGAAGCCCGAGCCGAAGGCGACAAGATCGGCTTCCCGTTCGTGATGCGCCCGTCCTACGTGCTGGGCGGCCGGGGCATGGAGATCATCCGCGATCACGAGCACCTGGAACGCTACATCACCAACACCGGCGAGATCTCGTTCGAGCACCCGATCCTGCTGGACCACTATCTGAGCCGCGCCACCGAGGTGGACGTCGACGCCCTGTGCGACGGCAAGGACGTGTTCGTGGCCGGCGTGCTGGAGCACATCGAGGAAGCCGGCGTCCACTCGGGCGACAGCGCCTGCTCGATGCCGCCCTTCTCGCTGCGCGCCGAAACCGTCGAGGAACTGAAGCGCCAGACCGTGAAGATGGCCCTGGCCCTGAACGTGCGCGGCCTGATGAACGTGCAGTTCGCCATCGAGGAACCGCACAGCGAAAACCCGCGCATCTACGTGCTGGAAGTGAACCCGCGCGCCTCGCGCACCGTGCCGTTCGTGGCCAAGACGATCGGCCAGCCGGTCGCGGCGATCGCCGCCAAGGTGATGGCCGGCGAGACGCTGGCCAGTTTCGGCCTGACCGACAAGCCGTACGACCACATCGCGGTCAAGGAAGCGGTGTTCCCGTTCGCCCGCTTCGCCGGGGTCGACACCATCCTGGGCCCGGAAATGCGCTCGACCGGCGAGGTCATGGGCCTGGACTGGATCCGCGAGGGCGAGGACAGCCTGGCCCCGGCCTTCGCCCGCGCCTTCGCCAAGAGCCAGCTGGGCGGCGGCGTCAGCCTGCCGACCGCCGGCACGGCCTTCGTCTCGGTCAAGGAAAGCGACAAGCCCTGGATCGTCGAGCCGGTGAAGCTGCTGCTGGCCGCCGGGTTCAAGGTCCTGTCGACCGTCGGCACGCGCGGCTACCTGGCCGAGCAGGGCGTCGAGGTCGAGCTGGTCAAGAAGGTGCTGGAAGGCCGCCCGCACATCGTCGACGTGATGAAGAACGGCGGCGTGCAGCTGGTGTTCAACACCACCGAGGGCAAGCAGGCCCTGGAGGACAGCTTCGAGATCCGCCGCACGGCGCTGATGATGAAGGTGCCCTACTACACCACCTCGGCCGGCGCCCTGGCGGCGGCCCAGGCCATCTCCTGCGCCCCCGCCGAGGCCCTGGAAGTGCGGCCGCTGCAAAGCTACCAGTAACGCCCTTCCTTCTCCCTTGCGGGAGAAGGTGGCGCGCGGCGCCGGATGAGGGGTCTGGAGACATCACCGCCGCGATCCGCCGAAGGGCCGGTCGCGGCGGTTTTCGTTTGTGAGACCCCGTTGCGGCGCTCGGCTCGCCATGGTCAAGTTTCCGAGTAAGCGTACCCTGAGGATCCGATGACCACATCGCGGCGGACTATCGGACTCTTCGCCCCGGCCGTCGTCGCGCTGGGGCTCCTGCTGTGCGCCTGCTCGCCTTCGCCGTCGCACAGGACGCCGCCGCCGCTGTCGGCCGCGCAACTGGCCCAGGCCCAGGCCGGGACCTTGCAGGGCCGCCCCGAGGACGCCGACCGGCTGTCGGACGACTATCTGGCCCACCGCCAACACGACCCCGACCGCCGCCGCTGGATGTCGCGGGCGGCCGCCACGGGATCCAGCCAGGCCATCCAGAACTATGTCGACCTGCTGTCGCGGATCCACGCGCCGGCCGACTGCGTGGAGGCCCGCGCGCTGATCACCAGGACCAAGACCCGCTACAAGCTCGAGATCGCGGCCGCCACGACCCGCGCCGTGCGCGAAGCCCGGATGGAAGCCCTGGAAACCCTCCGCGCCCGCGAACGGCGGATGGCGGAAGACGGCTGCCGGACCCTCACGCGACCGGACCGTAAAGTTATCCACAGGGGCGTGATCGACACCCGTCCCCTGGCGGAGGTCGCGCGGAGCGACTGAGGAGGCCGCGGGTCGGCGGCCTCTTGGGCCTTGTCCGGATGACAACCCTGGGGTGGGAGCGCTGTCTATCCCCGCTCGCCGCGCAACGGTCTCTCGTAAATTCAATGCGTTACACGAAAACGCACGTTTCCTATCCTCACACTCCGGGGCGGCCGCACACTAGGGGCATGACCCAAGCCCAAGACATCCCCACCCGGTGCCAGACCTTCCAGCTTCAACTGATGGCCGCCCTCGAAGCGGCCTGGAAGACCATCGAGGCCACCAACGATCCCGCCGCCATCCGCCAGGCCCGCGACCAGGCAAAAGCCATCGGCGAACTGGCGGCCATGGCTCGCAAGGTCGCCCTGATCCTCCCCACGCCGCGCGGCAAGCCCCAACTGGCCGAAACAGCCGCCGCCGGCCTACACGCCGCCCAGGGCGTGGCCAATGTCAGCGCGATGCTGATGACGCCACCGCCGGCGGACGCCCCCGTCGCGGCCCCAGTGGCCGCACAGGCCGAGCCTTCGCGGCGGGCGCTGGACAAGCTGAAGGGCGGGCGGCGCGGGCGGTTGTAGGCGCTCGAAGCCGCGCCCAGGCCAAAACAGCCACCGGCGATCCACGCCGATGGCCGTCGCTTGGCTCCGGGAAAGGCTAGGCCTCGCCCAGACAGCTGAGTCCCACGTTGCCGAGGTTCAACGCGATCAGCGTGGTGTTGAGCAAGATCACCAGGATCTCCTCGCGACGCAGCTTCTCGGGCGAGACGCGGTGGAACAGCACGATCAGGATATGAAGCGCGGCGATCGAGGCGATCAGCGTGCTCTCGATGATCGTACGCCGCTGGTGAGCGGCCTCGGCCGCCCACACCACGGCCGACAAAGCGGCCGTCAAACCTTCCGCCCCAAGGCAGAAGAAGAAACCCACGAACAGGTGGGCCAGCAGCACGCCAGCCAGGATGGCCGCATGCTTGGTCAGGGAGAGGCTCATGGCGCAACACTCCGACGGACGGTGCTCTCGTCGCACCAGACGGTGAAGCTTGCGCAGTTTGTCAGGAACGTTGCGAGCTCACGAAAATATTAGGCCATCTGTTCGTGACAGATTGAAGTACCTAACGCCTAATTTTTCGGACGAAAATGTCGCCTTTACCTTCAAACCGGATTGATCATTTCCCACATTTAAGGCGTATATGACGCAGTCGGAGTCTCAACAATCACCTGTATTCGAAAGATACAGCATCTTATAATTTAAAGAAAAGTACGATACTTGGCTGCAGCAACGCTCAGCTATTGCAATCGACCTCCGAGGCGCATATGGTTTGAGGGTCAGGAACGTTGCGACAGCAGCTTCCGAAAAGGGGGTGGGATCCGTCTCACCCCCTTTTCACCTTCCCCCCGTCATTGCACCCTTCAAGATGGATCAGCACCTTCATGCATGGTGCTGCACATGACTACACTTAGGTGCATCTCACTCGACGGTGTCTGATGGCGCTGTGAATTCCACAACCGCGCTCTTGAAAACCCGCTCTCGCACGACCTGACATGCTGATGCGGCAAGGCCCCCTCGCCCGCTAGGGATAGGTGCGCCGAGAACAAGCAATGACGCGCCTGGATTGTCCTGCCGCAAGCCACTCGCTTGTCGTCGAATTAAGGCTGTGCAACAACCTTAGGCCAAGGGGAGCAACGCTGCGCACGATACTCGCCTTCGCACCTTGGGGGTTTCGATGCCGGACGTAACCATTCCGAACAACCACTGGCTGAAGCTGCGCCGGTTCGGGAACTGCTACATCCCCCACCTCGTCGACGCCCTCAGCCTGAACAACATCAGCAGCACCGACGTGCGCAATCAGGCGGAAAAGGCCGGGGTCGAAAAGATCGCCCCGGCCTTGATGAGCAAGGTCATCGCGTTCGAAGGCATCACCCACAGCCGCGCGGCCGACATCCTGGCCTGCTACGCCGCGCTAAGGGAGACCAAGACGACCCTGCCCGAACTGAAGGTCGAAAACATCGTCTGCGCCGTCTTCGGCCTTCCGAAACTGGCCGTCGAGCTTCAGGAGCGCGGCATGACCGCCGCCCAGTTGGCGAGCGCCGCGGGCGTCAGCCACGAGGCCATCGCCCATGCCGTGAACAAGGGTCGCGTGACGGGCGCGATCGCGCTGGCCGTGCATGGCGCGCTGGGCGGCAAGACGGACCTGGCTGACTCCGTCTCCACCAAACCGATCGAGAGCCACGGCAAGCTCAGCGTCGAGGGTTCGCCGTTCAGCAATTCCGACCTCCACCTGCCGCTTCCCGCGCACGCGCCCTCGACCTGGCCATAGGGCCAACGCCGAGGCGCCCCCAAGGCGGCTCCGGGGCGATTGAGCCCCACCCCGCGCCACGCTAAATCCTCCGCCATGACCTACACCGACGCCGAAGTCGCCACCCTGGCCGCGCGCCTGCTCGACCGCTCCCTGCCCAAGGACCAGTGGACCCACGCCGCGCACCTGACCGCCACCCTGCGTCTCGTCCGCACCCGGAACGAGAACCTGGAACGCGACATGCCCGGCATCATCCGCACCTACAACGTCGCGGTCGGCGGGGTGAACGACGATACGAGCGGCTATCACGAGACCATCACCCAGGCCTATCTGGCCGCCATCCGCGCCTTTGTCGCGACCCTGCCGGCCGGGATTTCCGACGGCGAGGCGTGCGCGCGCCTGCTGGCCACGCCGATGGGCGACAAGGCCTGGCCGCTGGGCTTCTGGTCGCGCGAGCGGCTGTTCAGCGTGCAGGCGCGGCGGGGCTGGGTCGAGCCGGACCTGAAGCCGCTGGACGCGCCGGTGAAGGCGCCCGCGTGATCACCTTCCTCGGCGTCTATCTCGGCGTCCTGAACCTGCTGACCTTCACGATCTTCGGCTTCGACAAGGCCGCCGCCGCCGATCGGCGCTCGCGCGTGCCCGAGCGGGTGCTGCTGAGCCTGGCGGCCCTGGGCGGCAGTCCCGGCGCCCTGCTGGCCCGGCCGGTGTTCCGCCACAAGACCCGCAAGCAGCCGTTCAGCGCCTGGCTGGTGCTGATCGTCTTCGTGCAGGTCGCCGCGCTGGTGGCGGGCCTGGCGCTGTGGTGGGCGCGTCACGGCGACCGATAGCGACAAGACCGTCGAACCCATCGCCGTCCAGGGTGTTCAAGGTTTCCCGCTCAGAGCACCCAAAGGATCGGCGATGACGCACACAGCCGCCCACTTCATCGCCCAGACCCTGGAAGCCGCGGGGGTCAAGCGCATCTACGGCGTGGCCGGCGACTCGCTCAACGGCTTCACCGACGCGTTGCGGGCGCGCGGCAAGATCGACTGGGTGCACGTGCGCCACGAGGAGGCCGGGGCCTTCGCCGCCGGAGCCGAGGCCCAGCTGACCGGCCAGCTCGCCGTCTGCGCCGGCAGCTGCGGGCCGGGTAACCTGCACCTGATCAACGGCCTGTTCGACGCCCAGCGCAGCGGCGCGCCCGTGCTGGCCATCGCCGCCCACATCCCCAGCACCGAGATCGGCATCGACTATTTCCAGGCCACCCATCCGGAGAGCCTGTTCAAGGACTGCAGCCACTATGTCGAGCTGGTCTCCCAGCCCGAGAACCTGCCTCAGGTGCTGGAGCGGGCCATGCGCGTGGCGATCGCCCGCAAGGGCGTGGCCGTGGTGGTGATCTCCGGCGACGTGGCGCTGCGGCCGCTGGACGTGGCCCCGCCGACCTGGATCGCGCCGTCGCCGCCCAAGATCGCGCCGCCCGAAGCCGACATCGCCGCCCTGGCCGACATCCTCAACGACGCCCAGCGCATCACCCTGCTGTGCGGCATAGGCTGCGCGGGGGCCCGCGAGCAGGTGCTGGCCCTGGCCCAGGCGCTGAAGGCCCCGATCGTCCACGCCCTGCGCGGCAAGGAGTCGATCGAGCACGACAACCCCTACGACGTGGGCATGACCGGCTTCATCGGCTTCTCGTCGGGCTACGCGGCCATGAAGAGCTGCGACACCCTGGTGATCCTGGGCTCGGGCTTCCCCTACCGCCAGTTCTATCCGGACAAGGCCCGGGTGGTGCAGGTCGACGTCAGCCCCGAGGCTCTGGGCAACCGCAGCCGTCTCGACCTGGGCCTGCTGGGCGACGTGGGCCATACGCTGGACGCCCTGCTGCCTCGCCTGACCGCCAAGACCGACCGCCGCTTCCTGGACAAGGCCCTGGAGCACTACGCCAAGGCCCGCGAGGGCCTGGACGCCCTGGCCGCGATCCCCGACGGAGCGACCCAGATCCATCCGCAGCAGGTGTCGCGCGTGGTCAGCGACCTGGCGGCCCAGGACGCGATCTTCACCTGCGACGTCGGCACGCCCACCGTCTGGGCCGCGCGCTACCTGAAACTGAACGGCAAGCGCCGGCTGCTGGGCTCGTTCAACCACGGCTCGATGGCCAATGCGATGCTGCAGGCGATCGGCGCCCAGGCGGCCTTTCCGGGCCGGCAGGTGGTGTCGATGTCGGGCGACGGCGGCTTCTCGATGATGATGGGCGACTTCATCAGTCTGTCCCAGCTGGGCCTGCCGGTGAAGGTGATCGTGCTCAACAACGGCACGCTGGGCTTCGTGGAGATGGAGATGAAGGCCGGCGGCTTCCTCGACACCGCCGTCGACCTGGCCAATCCCAACTTCGCCGCCATGGCCCAGGCCATGGGCGTGGAGGGCTTCCGCGTGGAGAACCCGCACGACCTGGAACCGGCGATCGCCGCGGCCTTCGCCCATCCCGGGCCGGCCCTGGTCGACGTGGTCAGCGCCCGCCAGGAACTGGTCATGCCGCCGAAGATCAAGATGACCGAAGCCCACAACTTCGGCGTCTTCGCCCTGAAGGCGGTGCTGGACGGCCGGGCCGGCGAGCTGATCGACCTGGCCAAGGTCAATCTGCTGCGGTGAGGGCGCGGCGCCGCTTGACTGACGCGGCCGTCACCCTGCCACCGTTCAGTTCAAGCCTCGGGGAGCCCGCGCCATGATCGTCGTCCACCACCTGAACAATTCGCGATCGCAGCGCGTGCTGTGGCTGCTGGAGGAGCTGGGCGTTCCCTACGAGGTCAAGCGTTACGAGCGCAATCCGCAGACCATGCTGGCCCCGCCGGAGCTCTTGGCCATCCATCCGCTGGGCAAGTCGCCGGTCATCACCGACGGCGACAAGACGATCGCCGAGACCGGCGCGATCGTCGAGTACGTCATCGAGACCTATGGCCAGGGCCGGCTGATCCCGGCGGCGGGCACGGCCGAACGCCTGCGCTACACCTACTGGCTGCACTACGCCGAGGGCTCGGCCATGACGCCGCTGCTGCTGAAGCTGATCTTCACCGCCATGCCCGCCCGCGCCCCGGCCCTGATGCGCGGCCTGGTCAAGGCCGTGGCCGGCCGGGCCCAGAGCGGCTTCGTCGATCCACAGCTGAAGGCCCATGTCGACTACTGGGAGGCCGAGCTCAGCAAGGCCGCCTGGTTCGCCGGCCCTGACTTCACCGCCGCCGACATCATGATGAGCTTCCCCCTGGAAGCCGGCGCCCAACGGGCCGGAGCGGCCGCCAAGCCGCACATCAAGGCGTTCCTGGACCGCATCCACGCCCGCCCGGCCTACAAGCGCGCCCTGGAACGCGGCGGGCCGTACGACTTCGCGTAGGCTTCGCTCACGATCGGGGACAGGCCCATGGGCCTGTCCCCAACCCTGCCCACCGCCCCCTGCGACACGGCGTCGCCGTTAAGCTTGGTTAAGGCTTCCCTCACCTCCGGACCGCATGCTCCCGGCCTGAAACGCCCCGCGCGGGCGCGCTGGAGCGTGTCTTGGACCAAGCTGGAACCCCGACGAAGGCAAGGACCTCGGCCGTGGGCATGGTCCTGGCCGTCGGCGCGACCATCCTCGTCACCCTGGGCGCCGCCGTCACGGCCGGCGCCGCGCCGCGTGATCCCGCCCGGGTCGCGGCGGTGTTCCCGCCGTGGTGGACCTCGTCCCGGGCCGTCTCGGCCGCCGCCTCGGTCGGCCAGATCGCCGGCGCCGGCGGCGCGCCCTTCATCCTGATCCTGCGCGGCGAGCCGGGCCAGCTGGAGCCCCGCGCCCGCGCGGCCGGCGCCTGGCTGCTGCTCGATCCCGACGCCGCCGGCCAATGTAATCCCCTCCCCCCGGAGCCCCGCTGATGCGCCTGATCTTCTCCAATCTCGACGCCCAGCGTCAGGCCGGCGCCCGGCTGATCGCCCTGCTGACGGCCCTGATGGTTCCGGTGGTGATCGCCGCCAAGCTGATCCTGGGCGCCTCGCCCCTCGGCCTGGGGATCGCCTCGGCGGCCGTCGCCGTGCTGGGGGGCCTGGCCCTGCGCATGGGATCCAGCGGCTCGACCGGCCGGGCCCTGTCGGGCGTGGCCCTGATGGCCCAGGTCTCGCTGCTGGTCGCCGCCGTCGACGGCCACGCCTGGCAGATCGACATGCACATGGCCTATTTCGCCGCCCTGGCCCTGCTGGTGGTCTATTGCGACTGGACCGTGATCGCCGCCGCGGCCGCCACGGTCGCCGTGCACCATATGGGCCTCAGCTACATCCTGCCGGCCGCCGTGTTCCCGGGCTCGGCCAGCCTGGGCCGCGTCATCCTGCACGCCGTGATCCTGATCATCGAGGCCGGCGCGCTGATCGGCATCTGCGCCAGCGTCAACCACATCTTCGCCGTGGCCGACCGGGCCCGGACCAAGGCCGAGGCCGCCATGGCCGAGGCCCGCGAGGCCGACCAGGCCGCCGAACAGGCCCGCCGCGCCCAGGAGACCGACCGGGTTTCCCACGCCGCTGTCCAGGCCCAGTCCGAGCGCCAGCGGGCCGACATGGTCGACGCTCTTGCGGAAAGCCTGTCGCGCCTGGCCAAGGGCGACCTGTCGGTCCGCCTGATCGAGCGCTTCCACGAATCCTACGAGCAGCTGCGCGCCGACTTCAACCAGGCGGCTGGCAAGCTGTCGGACGCCCTGGTGGTGATCGACGACCGCGTGGCCGGCGTGCGCCGGGGCTCGGACCAGATCGCCGAGGCCGCCTCCAACCTGTCGCGCCGCACCGAGCAGCAGGCCGCCAGCCTGCAGGAAACCGCCAGCGCCATGGACGAGATCACCGCCACCGTGGGCCAGACCGCCGACGGCGCGCGTCGCGCGGCCCAGGTGGTGGCCCAGGCCCGCGAGGACGCCCGCCGCTCGGGCGAGGTGGTCGACGAGGCGGTCGGGGCCATGGGCGCGATCGAGACCTCGGCCACCCAGATCTCGCGGATCATCGGGGTGATCGACGAAATCGCCTTCCAGACCAACCTCTTGGCCCTGAACGCCGGCGTGGAAGCCGCCCGCGCCGGTGACGCCGGTCGCGGCTTCGCGGTCGTGGCGTCCGAAGTGCGGGGCCTGGCCCAGCGCTCGGCCGAGGCGGCCAAGGAAATCAAGCAGCTGATCACCACCTCGACCAGCCAGGTCGGGACCGGGGTCGACCTGGTGGGTCGCACGGGCCAGGCGCTGGAGCGCATCGTGGTGCAGATCGCCGAGATCGACGGCCTGGTCAGCGAGATCGCCGCCAGCGCCGAGCACCAGGCCGAAGGGCTCAGCCAGATCAACACCGCCGTCAACCAGATGGACCAGGTGCTGCAGCAGAACGCGGCCATGGTCGAGCAGACCGCCGCCGCCACCCACACCCTCAACGACGACGCCGGCCAGCTGGCGGACCTGGTCGGGCAGTTCGAACTGCCCCGAGACGGGCATTCGGAACCAGCCGGGCGCAAGCGCGCTTGATCCTGACCGCCAACGCGGTCAAGCTTTGCTTTACGGGCGGGTACTTGCTTATCGCTAATGCGGCGCCTATCCTCTTAGCCCCCGGTCGTGCGCGCCAACGCCCGGGAGTCTTCCTCCCCTTGGGCGAACCGAGCTAAAATCCGCAATGGAAAAAGTGCCGATGACCGCCGGGGGTTACCAAACCCTCGACGAAGAACTGAAGCGTTTGAAGACCATCGAACGGCCGGCCGTGATCGCCGCGATTTCCGAGGCGCGCCAGCATGGCGATCTGTCGGAAAACGCCGAGTATCACGCGGCCAAGGAACGTCAGGGCTGGATCGAGGGCCGGATCGCCGAGATCGAGGACAAGATCGCCCGCGCCCAGGTCATCGACGTGTCGAAACTGTCGGGCACCCAGGTGAAGTTCGGCGCGACGGTCAGCGTCGTGGACGAGGACACCGAGGAAGAGGCCCGCTACCAGATCGTCGGCGACCACGAAGCCGACGTGAAGGAAGGCCGCATCTCGCTGAGCTCGCCGCTGTCGCGCGCCATGATCGGCAAGGAAGTCGGCGAGGTGGTCGAGGTCAATACGCCCGGCGGCGTGAAGGCCTACGAGATCCTCAAGGTCGAGTGGGTCTAGCTTAAGCCCCATTCCAGGGACATTTGCGTGCGACGCGCCGAACAGCTTAGCTTGGTCGGCGCGTCGCTTTGCTATGGCCGGGATCACCGACGTGGTTGAAAAGAACAAGAACGCAGCGGCTGAACCGAAGGCCCCCGCAGCCGCCAAGACGGCGCGCAAGGCTCCGGCCAAGGCCGCTCCGGCGGCGGCGAAGGCCCGCGCGCCCAGGGCCGCCGCCCCGAAAGCCGTCGACACGCCCAAGGTCGAAGCTCCGGTGGCGGCCAAGCCCACCAAGCCGAAGGTCGCCTCGCGGCCTGGCGACATCGCCCCGGAGGCCAAGGCTCCCGCCAAGCCCCGTCCCGCGCCGAAGCCCAAGCCAGAACCCAAAGCCATCCAGCCGGCGCCCGTCGCCGCCCCGCCCGAGCCTGAACCCGCGCCACCGCCCCGCGCGCCGATCACCATCTGGGCCATTTCCGACGGCCGGGCCGGCATCGAGGCCCAGGCCGTGGGCCTGGCCGAGGCCGTGGCCCGTCAGGTCCCGGCCCAGATCGTTGTCAAGCGCGTGGGCTGGAGCGGCAGGACCGGCCGCCTGCCCTGGTGGGCCAACTGGCTGCCGCGCCGCTGGCTGACCCCCGAAAGCGGCATCGAGGCGCCTTGGCCCGACCTGTGGATCGCCGCCGGCCGCGCCACCCTGCCCCTGTCGATCCGCGCCAAGCGCTGGTCGGGCGGCAAGACCTATGTCGTGCAGATCCAGGACCCGCGCGTCCCGGCCAACATGTTCGACCTGGTGATCCCGCCCAAGCACGACCGGCTGACCGGCGACAACGTGCTGCCGATCCTCGGCTCGCCGCACCGGGTGACGAGCCAGCGGCTCGAAACGGAATACGAAAAGTTCAAGGACCAGATCGACGCCCTGCCCCGGCCGCGCGTGGCCGTGCTGCTGGGCGGCAAGTCCAAGGCCTTCGACCTGTCGGCCGTGCGCGCCGCCGAGATGGCCCACCAGATCCAGCTGCCGCTGGAGCAGGAGGGCGGCAGCCTGCTGATGACCTTCTCGCGCCGCACCCCCGACCAGGCCAAGGCCCTGCTGACGGCCCGCCTGCGGCATCTGCCCGGGATGATCTGGGACGGCGAGGGGGCCAATCCCTATTTCGCCTTCCTGGCGGCGGCCGACTACATCCTGGTCACCGAGGACTCCACCAACATGGCCACCGAGGCGGCCTCGACGGGCAAGCCGGTGTTCATCCTGAAGATGGACGGGACGAGCCTGAAATTCCGTCTGCTGCACCAGGAACTGGAAGGCATGGGCGCGGCCCGCCCCTATGGCGGCGCCTTCCACGGCTGGACCTACGAGCCCGTCGACGAGACCGGCCGGGCGGCCGCCGAGGTGGTGGCGCGGATGGACGCGCGGAACGCGACAAACGGTTGAGGCGAGTCGAGCGGCCTGTTGCGCGCACCGGTTGTTCTTGTTATGTTCACGACATGACCCCGCCGCTCCATTCCTTGCGCCGCCTTGGCCCGCCTCGTGCCGGAAAGGCCGCGCGTAACGAGACCCGCAAGGCGATCGCGACGACGGCCAACGCGCTGTCGATCACGCTGTTGGTGACGATCTGGCTGCAGCCGATAATGTCCGGCCGTCCGGTAGGACTGGCGGGCCCTGTCGCGGTCCTGGTCTTCGTTGCGCTGCAAGGGGCCGCGCATTATGTTTTGCGCAAGGTGGAGGACTAGAGCGATGGATCCCCTCGTCTACATGTCCTTGCTGGCCCTTGGGGCCATGGCGCTGACGCTGGGGGTGTCCTGGGCCGTCGGCAAGTTCTTCGACCGCTGACATCGCCCCCTCCTCGCCCTTGATCCTCGCCGTCCTCCAGGCCCGCATGGGTTCCGAACGCCTGCCGGGCCGGCCGTCGATGCCGCTGGTCCGGGCGCCGCTGATCGTGCGCCAGATCGAGCGGATGGCGCGGGCCCGGCGGGTGGACCGCCTGGTGGTCTCCACCACCACCGACCCCGCCGACGACGTCCTGGAGGCCGTGGTCCGCCGCGAGGCCATCGCCGTCCATCGCGGCCCGCCCCAGGACGAGCTGGCCCGGCTGGCCGGGGCGCTGGAGGCCCATCCGGCCGACCACGTGGTGCGGGTGGGCGACGACAGCCCGCTGATCGATCCGGACCTGATCGACGCCACCATCGACCTGCACCTGGCCGAGCGCGCGGACCACACCACCAACCGCTCGCCCGGCGCGGCCTTTCCCGCCGGCCAGGGCGTGGAGGTGATCACCGCCGAGGGCCTGCGCCGCCTGGCGGCCGAGAGCGCGGCCTTGCGCTTACGGGCGGGCGATGCGCCCGAGACCCCGCCGGCGCCTATCCGCTGGTCGTCCCTGGCCCTGCTGGCCCAGCCCGACCAGGGCGACGTCCGCTGGGCGGTCGAAAGCCCGGCCGACTACGCCTTCGTGGCGGCGGTCTATGACGCGCTCTATCCGCTCAACCGCGCCTTCACCTCGGACGACGTGCGGGCGCTGCTGGCGACGCGCCCGGACCTGGCGACGTTTGGCGGGGCGAGGCGACTGTGATGGTCTTGGCCCACGATCTTCACCCACATTTTCAGCCGTCATTCCCGCCCTTGTGGCGGGAACCCCTCTGTCCGCCGCAGGTGCGGGAGGGTGGCGCGCCAGCGCGCCAGAGCGTCTCACCGTCGGCTGAACCAGGGGTTCCCGCCACAAGGGCGGGAATGACGATCCAGAAGCGGGCGGGTTTGTCGGCATGACCCCCTCCCCCCGCATCCTCTTCGTCGCCGACGCCGGCCCCCGCGTGGGCGGCGGGCACGTCATGCGCAGCCTGACCCTGGCGCGGGCCCTGGAGGAGGCGGGCGCGGCCTGCGCCTTCGTCGCCCCGCCCGCCGTCGCGGGGGTGCTGGACGCGTTCGGGGCCGGCGTCGCGCGGATCGAGACGGGCGAGGTCGCGCCCGCCGAACTGACCGCGTTCGCGGCGGAACGGGCTAAGGCCTTCGACGCCGTGGTCATAGACCACTACGGCCTCTCCGCCCCCGACCACCGCGCCATCGCCGGCGGCCGTCCGACCCTGGTCATCGACGACCTGGCCGACCGTCCCCTGGCCGCCGAGCTGGTGCTGGACTCCGGCCCGGCCCGGCAGGCGAGCGACTATGACGGCCTGGTTCCGCCGCACGCCGAACTGCTGCTGGGCCCCAACCACGCCCCCGTCCGCCCCGCCTTCGCCGCGCTGCGTCGGGAAGCCCTGGCCCGCCGCGCCGGCGCCCCGCCCGTGCGCCGCGTCCTGGTCTCGCTGGGCCTGACCGACGTGGGCGGGATCACCGCGCGGACGGTCGATCAGACGCTTCCGCTCCTGGACGGCCAGAGCGTCCTGGACGTCGTGCTCGGCGCCGGCGCCCCCAGCCTGCCGCGCCTTCGCGCCCTGGCCGAGCGCGAGCCCCGCCTGGTCCTGCACGTCGACAGCCAGGACATGCCGCGACTGACCCTGGAGGCCGACCTGGCCGTCGGGGCCGGCGGCTCGACCAGTTGGGAGCGCTGCGTGCTGGCCCTGCCGACCCTGCAGCTGGTGCTGGCCGCCAACCAGCGCGAGGCCAGTCAGGCCCTGGCCGAGGTCGACGCCGTCCTGGCCCTGGACGTCGCCGCGCCGGACTTCGAGACCGCCTTCACCGACGCCTTGTCGCGCCTGCTGGCCCAGCCCCGGCTGCGCGACCGGCTGTCGGCCGCCTCGGCGGCGGTCTGCGACGGCCGCGGCGCGGCGCGGGTCGCTGAACGGTTCCTGGACGTCATCGCGCGCAAGCCGGCTGGATAACGCTGTTCACCTGCTCCATCTTGACCGTCATCAGGGGAGCGAACGCATGACCAAGTCCTCCATCGTCGTCACCGGCGTTTCCACCGGCATCGGCTGGGCCGTGACCAAGACCGCCACGGAGCGCGGCCTCCACGTGTTCGGCAGCGTGCGAAAGCGCGCCGACGCCGAGCGGCTGGTCGCGGCGTTCGGCGACGCGGTCACCCCGCTGGTCTTCGACGTCACCGACGAGGCCGCCGTGCGCGAAGCCGCCTTGCAAGTCGAGGCGGTGCTGGGCGGGCGTCCCCTGGCGGGCCTCGTCAACAACGCCGGGATCGCCGTGGCCGGCCCGCTGTTGCACCTGCCGATCGACGAATGGCGCCAGCAGCTAGAGGTCAACCTGACCGGGGTGGTGATCGCCACCCAGGCCTTCGCGCCCCTTGTTGGGGCGCGGAAGCCGGCCGCTGGCCGGCCCGGCCGCATCGTCAACATCGGCTCGGTCGGCGGCCGCAACGCCAACCCGTTCATGGCCCCCTACTGCACCACCAAGTTCGGGCTGGAGGGCCTGTCGGAGTCCCTGCGCCGCGAGCTCCTGCCGTTCGGCGTCGACGTGATCGTGGTCGCCCCCGGCGCGGTGGCTACCCCCATCTGGGACAAGGCCGATGAAATCGACACCGCCGCCTATGCCGACACCGTCTACGCCCCGGCCCTGGACCGGCTGCGCGCCTACATGCTGTCGCTGGGCAAGTCGGGCCTGCCGCCCGAGCGGATCGGCGAGGTGGTGCACACGGCCCTGACCACCGCCCACCCCAAGGTCCGCTACACGGTCACGCCCCAGCCGATGCAGCTGATGATCGGCGGCCTGCTGCCCAAGCGGACGCTGGACCGGATCATCGGCAAGCGGCTGGGGTTGGTGGAGACGTAGGGGCCATTCCGAATCCCTCTCTCATAGAGAGAGGGAGGGGCCCGCCGCGAAGCGGTGGGAGGGTGAGAGGTTACAATCTCTCAGGACCAGATTCTGACTTAGACAGCGGTATTTGGCGGCTGCCTCAATGATTGAGGCCTGAACTACTCCTGGCGCTCGCCCCTGGGTTTGCCTGTAGGCGGTGAAACCTCTCACCCTCCCACCGCCTGCGGCGGCGGGCCCCTCCCTCTCTCAAAGAGAGAGGGATTCGAATGTGCGCTCCCCTCTCCCGCCCTGAAACATTGAAACGTTTCATAATTCCGACGCCAAACGGTCGGATCGCCCGCCATGATCCCGCGCCAAAGAGCGGCGGCGACGGAATTTCCCAATCGATCCAGCGCGCCGTCACCCAAACCCAGCCCCAACGTGATGAAATCGTCATCGATCGTGAATATGAAACGTTTCACTTAATCGAATTCGACGACCGCGACGCGGATCGCCTACACGGGGGCATGACATGAAGACGTCCATCTGGCTGGTTTCCAGCGCGCTTTGCCTGGTCCTCGCGACCCCGGCCATAGCCCGGCAGGCCGCGCCGACCCCGGCCGCCGGCCAGACCCTCGACGAGGTGGTGGTGACCGCCGAGCGCTTCGGCTCGGGCCTGGCCCGCGCCACCTTCACCCTGGGCGCCGAAGACATCCAGGAGCGCCCGCTGGGCGCGGACGTCACCCAGGCGCTGGTCAAGGTTCCCGGCGTCCAGGTCTCGACCGGCGACGCGCGCGGCGGCAGCTTCTCGTTCGAGATCTACATGCGCGGCCTGACCGACGAGCAGATCGGCCTGACCCTGGACGGGATCCCGACCGGCGACAGCCGCTTCAACGGCGGCTCCCCGCCGCAACGCTTCGTCGAAAGCAGCAATATCGGCAAGATCACCGTCTCGCAGAGCGCCGGCGACATCGGCGCGCCGTCGCGCTTCGCCCTGGGCGGGTTCATCGACTTCGTCACCGACGCCCCGCGCCAGGACTTCGGCGCGACGATCGAGGCGGGCCTGGGCTCGTTCGACTTCCGCCGGATCTACGGCCGTGTCGACAGCGGCGAGATCGCGCCGGGCCTGTCGGGCTACCTGACCTATTCGCGCCAGGAGAACGACATCTGGGCCGGCCGCGACAGCCGCGGCTCCGAGCGCGACCACTACGAGCTGAAGGTCGTGAAGGACTTCGACAACGGCTCGTTCCTGAAGGCCCGCGTCTCGTACAACGACCAGACCGACAACGACTTCAACATCGTCACCAAGGGCGAGTTCGAGGCCGCCCCGCGCAGCGACCGCGCCCTGGACGCCCTGACCGGGATCCCGGCCAAGGACATCGACTTCGGCGGGGCCCTGGGCGGCTGGCGCAAGGACTGGCTGACCTATCTGAACGGCCACTTCAAGCTGAACGACACGCTGAGCCTGGACGTCAATCCATACTACCAGACGCTGGACGGGGAATCCTTCCGCTACCAGGACCGCCAGCGCATCCTGGCCGGCGGCGACCCGCGCGCCGTGACCGGCTACAACGCCAACGGCGGCGCGATCCGTCCCGCCCTGACCACCCTGCGCAACAGCAACGTCGTGGGCGGTCCGGCCGACATGCGCGTCACCCCGCGCGACCGCGAACGCTACGGCGCGACCGGCGAGCTGAAGGCCCTGTTCGGCGGCCACAGCGTCCGGGTCGGCGGCTGGTGGGAGGGCGGCGAGTCCTCGGAGAACCGCAACTTCTATCCGATCCTCAATTCGGCCCAGAGCATCGCCTACGACCGCTCCAAGCTGAACTATGTCGAGTACGCGCGCACGGCCTCGGTCGAGACGACGATGCTGTACGCCCAGGACGAGTTCCACGCCCTCGACGACAAGCTGAAGGTCGACCTGGGCCTGACCTGGTACGACGTCAGATACGACGCCAGGTCGCCGCTGGAGTACAAGGCCAACGTCAAGTTCTCGCAGCACTCCGACGTCAATCCGAAGCTCGGCGCGACCTATCGGCTGGCCCCGGCCTGGGAGCTGTTCGGCGGCTACGCCAAGAACTTCGCCGGCATCCCCGAGGACGCCTTCCTGGGCTCGACGGCGGTGATCAACCCGGGCGACCTGGACCCGGTCGAGACCGAGAACTTGGACCTGGGCCTGCGCTACGTGAAGCCGAACCTGGCGTTCTCGATCCAGGCCTATGACGTGGACCTGAAGAACAATGTCGGCATCGTGCCGCGCGACCCGACCGCCGCCCTCGATCCCGACGAAGTCGTGCGGGGCAATGTCGCGACCAAGGCGGTCAACATCGCCGGGATCAAGACCAAGGGCGTGGAGCTGACCGGCTATTACGACTTCGGCCGGGTCGACCTCTACGGCTCATACTCGCGCCAAGACGCCAAGCACGACGATCCGGCGATCGGTAGCGCCGCGCGCCTGGCCCTGGCCTCGGTCGCGGTGATCGGCGGGGCCGGGGTGCGCGACATCCCCAAGAACAGCCTCTACGCCCAGATCGGCCTGACGCCGCTGGACGGCCTGAAGCTGACGGCCAATGTCCGCTATGTCGGCGAGCGGGTCGGCGGCCACATCGTCGCCCCCACCACCTTCCAGGAGATCGGGGTCGAGATGATCGACGGCTACACCCTGGCGGGCCTGACGGCGACTTACGACCTCAAGAGAGCCGGGGTTCCGGACCTGCGGTTCCAGCTCAATGTCGACAACCTGTTCGACGAGAAATACATCGGCTCGGTCAGCGGCTCGACCGCCACCCAGCCGGAGTTCGGCTACACCGCCGCCACGCCGAACGCCCGCACCCTGGACCGCTATTTCGTCGGCGCGCCCCGCACCTGGACCCTGTCGGTGCGCGCGCGCTTCTGATCGAACCGCCCTTGACGGCCCACGTGAAAGCTTTCACGTGGGCCGCACGCCGGACTCCAGAACGGCCCGGAATCCCCAATGCCCAAAAGCGATCCGCCCTCCGACCTGCCTAGGCGCGTGACCCTCAAGCAGGTGGCCCAGGCGGCCGGCGTGTCGCTGGCCAGCGCCTCCTACGCCCTCAACGGGGCCGGGTCGGTGGGCGAAGCGACGCGCGAGCACGTGCTGAAGATCGCCGCCCAGCTGGGCTACCGGCCCAACCAGAGCGCCAAGGCCATGAAGACCGGCCGGACCGGCGCCATCGGCCTGATCCTGCCCGACCTGACCAATCCCTTCTTCCCCAGCCTGGCCCAGGGCGTGATCCAGGCCGCCCGCGCCCATGGCTACAGCGTGTTCCTGACCGACACCGGCGGTTCGGTCGAGGCCGAGGAGCGGGCCGTGGGCCTGATGATCGACCACGGGGTGGACGGGGTGGTCTGGTTCCCGATCGCCGACGACGTCGCGCCGGTGGAGCGGCTGATCGAGGGCGTGCCGACCGTCGTGATCGACCGCAACCTGCCGGGCTACGACGTCATCCAGGCCGACTACGCCGAGGGCGGACGGCTGGCCGCCGAGCACCTGATCGCGGCGGGGCATGTCGACATCGGCGTGATCTCCGGCCCCCACGCGGCCTCCAGCGCCCGCCAGCGCGCCGAGGCGGCCATCGCCGTGGTGCGCGAGCGCGGAGCCCTGGCCTGGCACGTGCACAACGCCTTCTCGCTGGACCTGGAACCGCCCGTCGTCGAGGCGCTGGAGCAGCGCCGCGCCACGGCGGTGATCGCCGGCGCCGACCTGATCGCCATCGGGGTGATGCGCCACGTCCGCGCGATGGGCCTGTCGACGCCCGACGACGTCTCGGTGGTCGGCTTCGACGACATCCCCTGGGCCCAGCTGCACACGCCCGCCCTGACCACCATCGACATGCCGGTCGAGGACATGGCGGCCGCGGCCGTGGAAACCCTGGTCCGCCGCATGGCCCACCGGGGCGAGCCGCGCCGCCGGGTGGTGTTCAACGTCGAGCTGGTGGCGCGGGACTCGGTGAAGGCGCCGCGCTGAGCCTTCTCCCCCTAACAGCCGTCATTCCCGCCCTTGTGGCGGAAACCCCTGGTTCAGCTGACAGTGAAGTGAAATGGCGCGCTGGCGCCCCCCCTCCGCACCTGCGGCGGACAGAGGGGCTCCGGCTACAAGGGCGTGTGTTGATCTAGAGCGACACTTGTTGGCGGTAGCGATTTGAGGGTCTGTCGCTAGCCTTGGCGCCAAAGGCCGCTTTCGCCCCTTCTCGGACACCAGTTTGGTCGGCTCCTAGGCGGATAGGTTCGCGCTCGCGCGAGTCATCGCCGTCTTCTCACGTCACCAAGCCGGCGATTGACCTACCGCACCGCAAGACGAAATCCGATGCATCGCTAACCGTTTGTTCGTCGATCGGCGTCTTGGCGTTCGTCAGTGGATGCATGTCCGCCTCGTGAACAATGGCGTTTCGGCGGGTTACGTAGAGCCGCATCTGAGTGGTGACCGCTTCGCCGGTGGAGCCCATGGCTTGCCCGATCACCGCCCACTTATGCTTCATTGTCCAGATCAACGACAGCGCCTCAGCCACCTTGTCTGGGTCTTGGAATGAAAGGTGCGAGTGTCTGCGAACGATCTCCTGCTGAAAGATGAACTCACGCGGCGGCATTGTCGCTGTGGACATATCTCGATGGAGTTGGAGAGAGATCGTCTCGGCTTGGTAGCGGGCCGTTGGCGCACGAGTCCCGTTAAATGTCTCCATCATTCCAATGCGAACCAGATCGTGGATCAGTTTGTCGAACGCGCTTATTGAATATACGAGCTGCGATCTTAGCAAGTCGTCGTAGTTTACAGGTGTCTTTAAATGCGCGACGAGATACCCGTGTAGCGTCGATAGTTGTCGAGCCTCCTGCATTGCGCTTTCAAAAATCGCAAGCGCGTTAAGCATAGCCTAATTCAACCGCGATGCTGTCAGAGATAGATTCAAACTGTCCGTAGAACGAATCTCGCTTGTCTCTAAATCCCGTAAAAATGGGGCCCGTTTCACCTATCTCTTGATCCGTGAGTTCAAAAACAGGCACGCCTGCATCGTGCGACTTAGGAAGAAGTCCCTGGAAATCAGGAATTTCCCCCAGACAATAACCGTTGGCCGAGATGTCATTGTAAGCAGCATCCGGTAGCGTTAAACCGAATATGGCAAAAGTAGAGAATACATCATTGCCAATTTTATTCTTAATGTCTGAAATATTATCCCTATACGGGCGAGCAGCTCGCCCTTTCCTAATGTTGAAACGCTGGATAAGCGTTCCCAAAAACTTTGGCACGCCAGCAGGGAGCGGGTAGGCGGAGTTTGCAAAAAGCGAAACGGAAGACAGCTTCCATGCAACCCATCGTGGTAGCGCCACCTTAAGTGTATCTAGCGCCATGATCGAAAATGGATCGGGGTTGGTCGGAATGATGAACGCATCCGATATGAGGAAGAGATTTTGATTGATCGCACTTAGGCTGGGATTCAAATCTATTATTGTATATTCGATGTTGTATTTTTCTTCCGTCAACCTAAGTAATTCTGCGAACGCTCCTGGCAGATTTTGGAGGGTAACCAGTGCGTTGTTGGCCGTCTGGGCGAATGTCAACGCTGCGTCATATTCGGAAAGATTCGCGTGGCCAGCTAGAAGGCGCAGGTTGGGGGCTCGCGCAGGGGCTACACAATCAACGGCCGTGATGGGTATCGGTCGACCATCGAAGGTAGCCGACACGCCGTCTTTGATGTTTTGCGTTCGGGTCGGCTCATCGGTGTAATATTTCTCGAAATCGTCGCCCAAGACTAACCCAGAAAGATTACATTGGGGGTCAGCGTCCACGAGTAAGACGCGGCTCTTCTTAGATAACATCCATCCGATATTGTAGGCCGACGTGGTCTTGCTCACTCCACCTTTGTGATTGAATACGACCAGTCGCTTAGCCATCACACTGCCTGCCTCAGTTGACCTACACGCAAGATAACTACCGCAAGTGGCCAGTTCGCGCGAACTGGAATATTGCGCCTTCCCTGGCGCGTCGCGAGGTAGTCGCCGCACAGATGCGGGTGCCACGGTCCAGTAAATGGGTCCGAATTCATCCGTTGGGGCTGGTTCAAGCCGCATGCGTGAGGCTCTTGGTGGAGAACTGAGGCGGTTGGTCAACACCACGCGATGGCGTCCGCCCACCCTTTGCCTACACCAAGTCCGTCCGTTTTGAATGGATTGTCGGTAGCGGTGGAGGTCTCCATCACAACGGCGGGAATGATGGGCAAATTGAGAGATCGGGCGGAATATCGGCCACCCGCCCTGTCCCAGCCTCGCGGCTCGTCGAGCGCCGGGTCCACGCGCCTGCCCCATGAGCAAAAATGCATCACCCGCACCGTCTTCGCATCCTCTCCCCAATGATCCGCTTGAATGACGTTATGATATAACATACACGGCCGAGGTTCGCTTTTTTGGGAGAGCCTCATGCGGCTGCGTTCGATGTTGTTGACGGCGTCCAGCGCCGGGATCCTTCTGGCCTGCGCCTCGGCGTCCCAGGCCCAGGATCTGGGCCATTCCGCCGTATCCGAGGTGGTGGTCACCGCCTCGCCGCTCAGCGGCGATCCGGACCGTTTCGCGACGATCGTCGAGCAGGTGAGCCGCGATCAGGTGCTCGGCAACGGCGGCGCCAGCATCGCCGACGCGCTGCGCAACATCCCGGGCGTGGCGGGCACGGGCTTCGCCGCCGGGGCCAGCCGGCCGGTGATCCGCGGCATGGACGCCCAGCGCGTCAAGGTGACCGAGAACGGCCTGTCCAGCTCGGACGTCTCGGACGTCGGCCCCGACCACGGCGTGCCGATCGATCCGCTGGCCGCCCAAGACATCGAGGTGGTGCGCGGCGCGGCCACCCTGCGCTACGGCAGCCAGGCGATCGGCGGCGTGGTCAACGTGATCAACAACCGCATTCCGATGAAGCCCATCGACGGGATCCAGGGCGAGGCCACCACCGCCTATTCGTCCGCCGCCTCGACCGGCGAAGGCACTGTCAGCGTCGACGCGGGGCAAGGCCCCTTCGCCGTCCACCTGGACGGTTTCGGCCGGCGGGCCAGCAACTACGACACGCCCGACGGCGTACAGCCCAACTCGTGGTTCAAGGGCAACGGCTACTCCGGCGGCGCCTCGTACTTCTTCGGCGACGACAGCCGCGTCGGCGCCAGCGGCACCCACTACGAGGCCAAGTACGGCATCCCGTCCGACGACACCTTCATCCGCATGAAGCAAGACAAGGGCGCGTTCGGCGGCTCGTTCAAGGTCGACCAGGGCGCTCTGCAGCGCATCAATGTCGACGCCGGCTACGCCGACTACACCCACAGCGAGATCGACCCGGAGACCAACGAGGTTCTCTCGACCTTCAACAACAAGGAGTGGGACGGCCGGGCCGAGGCGCTGTTCGGCGCGACCGGTCCGCTGTCGGCCTCGGCGCTGGGCGTCCAGTTCCAGGATCGCAAGTTCAGCGCCCTGGGCGAGGGCGCCGACTATCTGCTGCCCACCCACACCCAGAGCGTGGCGGGCTTCGCGTTCGTCGAGGCGCCGGTCGGCCCCCTGCAGTTCCAGGGCGCGGCGCGCGTGGAACAGGTGCGGATCGACGGCACCCCAGCCTCGGGGATCGAGACGCGGCGTAAATACACCCCGGTCAGCGTCTCGGGCGGCTTCACCTACCAGGCGTCCGACGCCCTGCGGCTGGGCCTGACCGCCTCGTCGGCCGCCCGGGCTCCGGCCCAGACCGAGCTGTTCGCCATCGGCCCGCACGACGGGCCGGCCACCTTCGAGACCGGCGATCCGGGCCTGAAGATCGAGCGGGCCAACTCCCTGGAGGCGACGGCGCGCTACAAGATCGGCTCGGAAGGCCGCATCGAGGCGTCGGTCTGGGGCGCGCGGTTCGACAACTACATCTATGGGGCTCTGACCGGCCGGATGTGCGACGACGACGGCGTCTGCGAAGCTGGCGGGACCGGCGGGCTGAAGGAACTGAACTACGGCCAGCGCGACGCCCAATTCTGGGGCGCGGAGGCCAAGGCCTTCTTCCCGCTGACCACGGTGGGCGGCGGCAAGCTGTCGGGCCAGGTGCTGGGCGACTATGTCCGCGCCAAGTTCACCGGCGGCGGCGGCGACGTGCCGCGCATCCAGCCCGGACGTTTCGGCGGCGGCCTGGACTGGGACAACGAGGTCATCGACGCCAGCTTCCTGGTGCTGGCGGTTTCGGCCCAGAACCATGTCGGCGTCGCTGACTCCACCACGGACGGCTATACCTCGGTCGACGCCCAGATCCGCTGGAAGCCCTTCGCGGCCAAGCCGGGGATCGCGCTGACCCTGGTCGGCCACAACCTGGCCGACGAGACGATCCGCAACGCCACGGCGCTCAACAAGGACGATGTCGTGATGCCGGGCCGCGACGTGCGCCTGGTGCTGAGCGCCAAGTTCTGACGGACAGCGTCACGGGCCGGTCCGCCGGCCCGTGACGCGGCTTCGACGACGGAGTCCCGATTGGAACGGCGTGTGCGGCGTTTCGGACCCGAGGAACAGACCCGGGCCGTCGACGGGCTGCAGGCGGCGGTGTGGCGCGGCGTGGTCGCCCGCTTCGAACATCTGAAGGCGGCCGAGGGGCTGCGCCAGGCCGACCTGGCGGCGGCGCTGGGCGTCTCGCGCCCCCAGATCCACGAATGGCTGTCGGACCCGCGCAACATGACCCTGAAGGCGGCGGGCCGGCTGCTCCTGGCCATGGGCGCCGAGGCCCATGTCGAGGTCCAGGCCTGATCCCTACCCCACCATGTCCCAGGCCAGCGGCTCGCCGCGCTTGAGGGCGCGCGCCGCCGGCTTGCCCAGCACGGCCTCGTAGTCGGCGGGGGGCAAACCGTTACCGGGGCGCACCGAACGGACATTGGCCTTGGTCAGGGGCTCGCCGGCCGCGACGTCGGCGGTGACGTAGAGCGAGCGGCGGAACTGGCGGTTGCCGCGCTCCGAACCCAGCAGGTCGTAATTGACCCCGCCCAGGGCCTTCCAGGCGTTCTTGGTGTCGTCGACCAGGGCGCGGAACTCGGCCGGCTCCAGGCTGAAGGCGGCGTCCGGGCCACCGTCGGCGCGGGCCAGGGTGAAGTGCTTCTCCACCGCGCAGGCGCCCAGCGACACGGCCGCCACCGAGGCCGCCGTGCCCGGGGTGTGGTCCGACAGGCCGATCGGCACGCCGAAGCGGGCGGCCATGTCGACGATGGTGCGGACGTTGGCGTCCTCGAAGCTGGCCGGATAGCTGGAGACGCAGTGCAGCAGCAGCACCCCGGCCGCGCCGGCCTGCAGGGCGGTGTCGAGGGCGGTCTGCATCTCGGCCAGGTTGGCCATGCCGGTCGAGATGATCAGCGGCTTGCCCTGACGGGCGGCGTAGCGGATCAGCGGCAGGTCCACGGCCTCGAACGAGGCGATCTTGTAGGCGGGGGCGCCCAGGCCGCTCAGCAGGTCGACGGCGGTCTCGTCGAACGGGCTGGAGAAGATCGTCACCCCCCGCTTGGCCGCCCGCTCGAAGATCGGCCCGTGCCAGTCGTAGGGGGTCTGGGCCTCTTGGTAGAGCTCGTGCAGGCTGCGCCCGTCCCACAGGCCGCCGTGGATCTTGAACTCCGGGCGATCGACGTCGAGCGTGATGGTGTCGGCGGTGTAGGTCTGCAGCTTGATCGCGTCAGCCCCGGTGTCGGCGGCGGCGTCGACCATCTCCAGCGCGCGCTCCAGGCTGCCGTTGTGATTGCCCGACAGCTCGCAGATCACATAGGGCTCGAAATCAGCCCCGATCTTGCGGCCGGCGATCTCGATGAAGGGGGCGGTCATGGGCGCGTTCTTCTGGGGCGGCTCGTGGTGCTTTGGCCCATATTAACCCTGAAATCGTGGACGAGGCGTCAACTCAAACCCTCTCCCCGTGGGGGAGGCGATCGCGCAGCGATCGGTGGGGGGAGTCTTGAGATCGTCGATCCGGGTTGTGGTCGCTTGCCGATCACTCCCCCCTCCGTCGGCTTCGCCGACACCTCCCCCACAGGGGGAGGATCTTCAGCGCCCTCCCGGAGTCGCGCACAACCGGAATCGGCCCTATATCTGCGCCTATGTCGACTCTCGAACCCCGCCACACCCGCTGCCTGATCATCGGCTCAGGCCCCGCCGGCTACACCGCCGCCATCTATGCCGCGCGCGCGCTGCTCAAGCCCGTGCTGATCGCCGGCATCCAGCCCGGCGGCCAGCTGACGATCACGACCGACGTCGAGAACTATCCCGGCTTCGCCGACGTCATCCAGGGCCCCTGGCTGATGGACCAGATGAAGGCCCAGGCCGAGCACGTGGGCACCGAGTTCGTCAGCGACATCGTGCTGTCGGCCGACCTCTCCAAGCGCCCGTTCCACATCAAGACCGACAGCGGCCAGGACTGGTTCGCCGAGACCCTGATCATCGCCACCGGCGCCCAGGCCAAGTGGCTGGGTCTGGAGAGCGAGGCCAGGTTCCAGGGCTTCGGCGTCAGCGCCTGCGCCACCTGCGACGGCTTCTTCTATCGCAACAAGGACGTGGTGGTGGTCGGCGGCGGCAACACGGCCGTCGAGGAAGCCCTGTTCCTGACCAGCTTCGCCAGCAAGGTCACGCTGGTGCACCGCAAGGACGAGCTGCGGGCCGAGATGATCCTGCAGGAACGCCTGCTGGCCCATCCCAAGATCGAGGTGATCTGGGACAGCGCCATCGACGAGGTCCTGGGCGACTCCAATCCGGCCGGCGTCACCGGCGTGCGGCTGAAGAACGTCAAGACCGGCGAGACGCAAGAGGTGAAGTGCGACGGCGTGTTCATCGCCATCGGCCACGCCCCGTCGTCGGAGCTGTTCAAGGACCAGCTGGAAACCCACGCCGGCGGCTATCTGTCGGTCAAGCCGGGCACGACCTCGACCGCCGTTCCGGGCGTCTACGCGGCCGGCGACGTCACCGACGACGTCTACCGCCAGGCCGTCACCGCGGCCGGCATGGGCTGCATGGCCGCCCTGGAAGCCGTGCGCTTCCTGGCCGAGGAGGACCACAAGAAGGCTCACCACCCGATCACCCACCACGAGGCCGAGAAGATCGGGGTTTGGTAGGGGGAGTGTATCATTCCTTCAGAGCGTCACTTTGAACGTCCGACCTGATGCAACTTTTCCGCAAGGCTGCAGAAGGCGAGTTTGTGTTCAAGCTTAGCAATCAATGCTAGGTGGTGCCTATCCAATTCTACATGCGCGCGGGAGTGATCGTGGGGGAAGCAAAGAGGAGACGCGATAAGGGCGAAATGCCCTACCAGCAGCCTCAACCAAAAGGTTGGCCTTCAAGGGTCGACAAAGGAAGAGCGCTCGCTGCGTTCGTCCGTTGTTCCCAATCCGCCCCGACCACTCCCAAGCATCCGCTTTCAGAAAGGGTCGAAGACTTTTGCGGACGACTTAGCTCATCTCCACCTGTACTGCTTCAGCTCACTGAGACTACAGAAAACTACAAAGCCGGATTCTGCCATGCGAACGTGCTCCATCAGGTTAAACACCATGGCGGACATCAAGTTTACGGATGGATGATCTGGGAAGGTACGAACTTTGTTGAAGCCGAGTTCCATAGCGTTTGGCAAAGCGGCGAAAATAGCGAACTTCTAGACATTACGCCGCGTATAGATGGCGAATTCGAAGTCCTTTTTCTCCCGGACCCGACAACCCGACTGACCAGAGTCGGCGAGGTGGACTACGGAATCGCAAACAGGACGGATATTCCCGAGTGCCCTTACACAGCGGCAAGACAGCCTTATCCGACCCCGACCTACCCCATGGACTACAGTCTCGATCGCGAAATGATCGTGGAGATGCGACGGCTAGGATTTTCAAAACTGTCGCAGGCAATTGGACTAGACGCCTTCGACTAGTCTGACTGCCGTTTGTTGACGTGAAAATGCCTTCCCCGATTATGAGAAACCTCCACCCCA
Organism: Caulobacter soli; assembly: GCF_011045195.1. Lineage (GTDB taxonomy): Bacteria > Pseudomonadota > Alphaproteobacteria > Caulobacterales > Caulobacteraceae > Caulobacter > Caulobacter soli. Next base: position 4,570,267 of record NZ_CP049199.1, read on the forward strand.
CGCAGCTGCGACATTCAATGACTGGCGGTACACCAACATACACGTCGCTAGCCGTGTCCATTGGCTAGACGTTGAGCTTTGGGGAGATAGCCCCCTAGTTCAACGGGTCCAGCAGGCTCGGCGGCCGCTGCCTGGGCGGCGGCGGGGGTGGAGGCGGCGGGGGCGCGGCTTCGACGGTCTTGACCGTCGTATCCACCACGGGCGCCTCGATCGCGCCCAGGGCCTTGTTGATCTTGGCGATCTCCTCGGCCGTGGGCAGGCGGCGGCCGCCGCGCATGGCGGCGGCGGGGTCACCGGTCATCGGCGGCAGGATCTCGACCACGCCCTCGGGGCTGACGATCTTGGCCGGCTCGCCGGTCGCGGCGGGGACCAGGCCGGCGCCGCCGGCCGCCACGGCCGCCAGGGAGCCCGGCGGCGCGGCTTCCAGGGTGCGGGGATCCGCCCCCATCAGGATCTCGGCCGACAGCGTCTCGTTGCCCGAATAGCGTCCCTTGAACGCCGCCTGCGTGCCCGACGGTCCGGTCCAGCGATAGAAGATGTGCGCCCCCAGGGTGCGCAGCTTGACCAGGGTTGGCGCCCAGTACGGATAGACGTAGTTGGCGTGGTAGTGGGTGGCCGCCCCGACGTCCCTCATCACGTAGCCGGACAGGGCCCGCTTGGCGACGATCTCGGCGTTGGTCCAGATCGTGGGACTGATCGCCCGCTCCAGAGAACCGTCGCAAGTGAAGCTGAACTGGCAGCCCGTGCCCCGCGCCGCGCCCTCGTAGACGACGCCGCAGATCGACTTGGGATAGCCTGGGTGGCGCACCCGGTTGATCACGGTCTGGGCCACGGCCTGCTGCCCCTCGATCGGCTCGAAGCCGGCCTCGAAATAGACCGCCTGGGTCATGCAGTGCAGGGCCTGGTCGCGCACGGCCTGCGAGCCGGTCAGCATGAACGGCCGCGAGGGCTCCAGCGCCAGGGGCGAGGCGGGCTTGTAGCTGTTGATCAGCCGTGCTTCGTCGAAGTCGGCGTCGCGGTCGCCCAGGCGCGGTATCCGGTGCAGGTCCAGCTTTTCCCAGCCGGGCACGCGGCCCCAATAGTCCTTGTGCGGCCGGGGATCGTGCCGCCGGGCCAGGGCCAGCATGGCCGGGTCCATGTCGGCCGTGTAGCGGGCCAGGCCCGCGTCGGACAGGCTGCCGGCCAGCCGGGCCACGCCCGCCGCCCGCCCCGCGCCCGCCGGCATGTAGTAGGTGGCGCACGCGGAAAGGCCGCCGAGGGCGACGAGCGCGCCCCCGACGACCTTGACGGCCTTAACGGTGTATCGGTCTAGACCGGGCACGCGGCCTCCCGGACGATCACTTCCCGCCGAGCGTGGAGCGGATCATCCAGGCGTGCTTTTCGTGGGCGGCCAGGCGCTGGGTGTAGAGGTCGGCGGTGGCCTCGTCGCCAGCTTCGTCGGCGGCTTCGAAGGCGCCCCGCAGGGTGGCGATCACGGTCTCGTTGTCGGTCAGCAGTTCCTTGAACATGCCTTCCCACTCCTTCTCGGCGTCACCGTCCTTGATGCTGGAGAGGTTGCCGAAAGCGCCGTAGCCCATGGGGGCCAGCTCGCCCAGGCCGCGAATGCGCTCGGCGATGGCGTCCAGCGCCGTCCACTGCTCGGTGTACTGGCCTTCCAGCAGCACGTGGAGGGCTGCGAAGTTCGCGCCGCGCACGTTCCAGTGATAACCATGGGTCTTGAGGTACAACGCGTAGCTGTCGGCCAGAACCTTGTTCAGGCCCGCCACGACATCGGCGCGCTGTTTCGCGGTGAAGCCGGTGTTCAGGTTCGCAGCCATCATAATCTCCCGTGTTGCGTGTCCTAGGTAAGCGTGTCCATGCTCTAGGCAAGCGGTTATGTGCGCATGGAGTCCCATGAAGATTGAAGATCCGCACGCAAAAGCGCGGGGACGCGCTTCGCCTGACGCCATAAGCGCGTGGCTGATCCCGGAGATCCCGCCTCCGGCCTGGCGGGCGGCCCTGGTGACCGTGGCGGCGATTCTGGGAGCGGTCGGCCTCAGGGTCGTTCTGCTGGGCCTGAGCAGCGGCGTCGGCGCGACCCTGCCGTTCTTCCCCGCCATGATTCTCGTCACCCTCTACGCTGGGTGGCGCTGGGGCGTGCTGCCCACCCTGGCCGGCTCGGCCTTCGCCTGGTGGCTGTGGGGCGGCCTGCGCGGCGAGGGACTGGACGACGGCGAGATCGCCACCCTGGTGCTGTTCCTGCTGTCGGCCGCGTTCACCACGGCCGTGACCGCGGGCCTGCGCGGCAGCGTCATCGGCCTGGCCGACGCCCGCCGCCGCCAGATCGCCGCCGAGGCCCGCCTGGAGGTCACCCAGACCTCGGCCGGAGTCGGTCCCTGGGAATGGGAAGTGGCGACCAACAGCCTGGAGCTGTCGCCCACGGCCCGCAAGAACCTGGGCGTCGCCACCGAGGGTCCCATCGATCTGGAGGTCCTGCTCGAGCAGGTCCATCCCGACGACCGCGCCCTGATCCGTCAGAGGATCCGCGAGGCGGTCAAGACCGGGCCCTACTACGAGGTCGAGTACCGGCTGCCCAACCATCCGGACGGCGAGCGCTGGATCCACGGCCGCGGCCAGGTGGTGCGCGACGCGGACGGCCGCGCCCTGCGCATCCTGGGCGTCAATTTCGAGGTCACCCAGCGCCGCCGCGCCGAGGAGAGCCTGCGCGAGAGCGAGGCCCGCTTCCGCGCCCTGGCCGACAGCGCCCCGGCCCTGATGTGGATCAGCGGCGAGGACGGCGTGCGGATCTTCGTCAACGCCGCCTATGTCGACTTCGCCGGCGTCAGCTATGCCGACGCCCTGGTGTTGGACTGGCGCTCGCGCCTGCACGCCGACGACCTGGGCGCGATCCTCAAGGCCCAGATCGCCGGCGAGGCGTCGCGCAAGCCGTTCAACCTGGAGGGCCGCTATCGCCGGGCCGACGGCGAGATGCGCTGGCTGAAGTCATTCTCCCAGCCGCGCCACGGCCCGGGCGGCGAGTTCATCGGCTTCATCGGCATCGCCTTCGACATCACCGAGACCAAGGACGCCGAGGTCAAGCTGACGGGCCTGAACGAACTGCTGGCCGACCGCGTGCAGGAGGCCCTGTCCGAGCGCGACGAGGCCCAGGCCGCCCTGACCCAGTCGCAGAAGCTGGAGGCGATCGGCCAGCTGACCGGCGGGGTCGCCCACGACTTCAACAACCTGCTGACCGTGATCATCGGGGCGCTGGACGTCCTGCAGCGCAATCCCGACGACGACAAGCGCCGCGACCGCATGCTGAGCGCGGCCCAGTCGGCGGCCCGGCGCGGCGAGAAGCTGACCCAGCACCTGCTGGCCTTCGCCCGCCGCCAGCCGCTGAACCCGGAAATCTGCCGGATCGACGCGATGATCGGCGACAGCGAGGGCCTGCTGCGCCGCGCGGTCGGCGAAGGCGTGGAGCTGACCCTGGACCTCAAGGCCGGCGGCCGCACCACCCTGACCGACTCCAGCCAGTTCGAGGCGGCGCTGCTGAACCTGGTGGTCAACGCCCGCGACGCCACCCCGCCCGGCGGCAAGATCGCCGTCAGCTCGCAAGGCGTCGACCTGACCGAGGCGCAAGGCGAGTTGCCAGCCGGGCGCTATCTGCGGATCGCCGTCACCGACACCGGCGAGGGTATGGACGCCGAGACCGTGGAGCGGGCCTTCGAACCCTTCTACACCACCAAGCCGGTGGGCAAGGGCACGGGCCTGGGCCTGTCCCAGGTCTACGGCTTCGCGCGCCAGAGCGGCGGGCGGGTGACCATCGACTCCAAGGTCGGCGAAGGCACGACCGTGGCCATGCTGCTGCCGGTGCGCGAGGCCTTCTCGCCGGTCGAGGTGCTGGCCGTCCAGCCCCCGGCCACCCGCGCCACCGCCCACGTGCTGCTGGTCGAGGACGACGTCGAGGTCGGTGACCTGATCGCCGCGATGATCGACGAGCTGGGCCACATGGTCAGCCGCGCCGCCAGCGTCGACGAGGCCCTGGCCATCACCCGCGCCGACCCGACCCTGGGCCTGGTGATCACCGACGTGATCATGCCGGACGGCAAGAGCGGGGTCGACCTGGCCGTGGCCCTGGCCGAGGAGCGCCCCGAACTGCCGGTCCTGCTCAGCTCCGGCTACACCGGCCAGGAACTGGTCCGCGCCCACGACACCCCCTGGCTGCTGCTGCGCAAGCCCTACGCCCTGGACGCCCTGGCCCAGGCCATGGCCGACGCCTGGGACCAGCACGCGGCGACGGTGCGCAAGGTCAAGAAGGGCGCGCGGGCGAAGAAAGGCTAGGCCGCGGGCGTTCGGACGTCATCCGCCCGACGCGGCGTGCTGGGCCGTCGATCGCAGCTTGGTCGGCGAGGCCAGGAACCAGCGATTGCAGTTGCGGGTCATCACCGATTGCTCGGCGAAGCCCAGGCGTTCGGAGATCCGGCCGAAGTCCAGGTTGGTCGCCTGCAGATAGTAGATCATCAGGTCGCGGCGGACCTCGTCCTTGATCTGCTGGAACGAGGAGCCCTCGGCCTTCAGGCGCCGGGCCATGGTCTGCGGCGCCAGGTCGAGTTCGGCGGCGACGCGTTCGCTGCGGCACAGCCGCGTGCCCAGGAACCGCATGATCACGCCCCGCACCTCGGCGCGGAGCGGCGGATCCTGGCGGCTGAACTTCGCGTCGATCAGCGAGGTCGCCGCCTCGTAGCCGCCGGCGTTCCGGGTCGCGATCGGGGCCGCCAGGTCCCGTTCCAGATAGACCACGCCGTCCACCTTCTGGCCGAACAGCACCTCGCAGCCGAAATAGCGCTGGTAGGTTCGCGGCGAGGACACCGGCTGGTGACGGAAATAGATCTTGCGGGCGCGGGCCCCGCCGGCGGTGATCTCGCTGGCCGACAGGTGGCCGACCAGCAGCAGCTGCTCCATCGCCTGGCTCCGGTGCGGCGTCTGGTCCAGCAGGACGTCGTGCCCGACGAAGACCGCGCCATGGTCGGGCCAGCGCCGCAGCCAGATCCGCGCCGCCGGGCTGTGGGCGGGGCTGTGGTTGGTGACGTAGTCCAGCGCCTCGCCGAACGTCCGCGAGTTCATCATCACCGCCCCCAGCGGGCCGAACACGCGGCCGCTCTGCAGGGTGGCCAGGCGCAGGCCGAAGTCGGGGCAGCGCAGTTCGGTCGCGGCGGTCTCGAGCAGATCCAGCACCTGGCGATAGGTGACGTCGGTGGCCGTCAGGGCCTGGTCGCGCGCCTGGATCCCGACCTTCAGCATCAGGCCCAGCGGATCCCCGCCGAGCGTCAGCACCAAATCCGGAAAGAATTTCAAGATCTTGGCGTGCACGACCTCGAAGGCCTGGCCGCCCTCCGCCTGCAGCGTCCGCGAAGAGACCCGCGTCACGTCGTCCTCCCCGTCTGATCTTGGTCACGGCCGCATGGATCCCGGCTCTTGCGGGCAAGCTCAGCGCATCTGACAAAATCCGTCAAGCGATCCGCCCGGCGCCAGGCGTAATCGATGACCAACGACCGCGTGTCCACGGACGCCGGCAGGGTGGGAAAACAGACACATGGCGACCGCTCGAGGCCCCGACGGGTCCGCAGATCGTAGGGAGCGCATGGCCGGTTCGATGCGGCCGCGTCTCACGCGACGAGATCGCCGGCCCGGCCGCTCGCGGTCCCCCACACCCGGCGTGATCGCGCCGTTCCATTTGTCCCCGCGGTTCGGCGAAGTCATCAAGGGTTTCTGTCCTCTCCTCCCTTATGATCGGCGCGTGGGACCTTTTTCTGACGGCCACGGGGGCGCGCAACTCGGCGCGCGCCCCGCCCGCATCTGACAAATTCGGTCAAGCGGCGTGGGCGAGGCCAGGCGTAATCAAGACTCCAACGACCGCGCATCCACGGATCGCCGGCGAAGGTTGGGAGCGATGATGGCGATGGCCAGGCAACTCGACGTGTCTTCGGATCGTGCAGGGCGCCGTGGCGCGTCCACGCTCCGGACGGGCCAGCCCGCGACCCATCCTATCGATCATCTCCAGCGCGACTTCGCAAAGGCCGGCAAGGGCTGAAGCGCCACGGAGCAGGAACTCTACTCGCGTCTTCGGATGGCGAGGACGGAGGAAGAACGCCCTCGGAAATGAGCATTGCACAAGCAATGACGCCGACGGGTCACCAGGGGAGGGAACTATCCATGACTTCAATTTCGACCAAGGCCCTGAGGGGCGTCAGCCTGTTGGCGCTGATGGCGTCTCTGGCGCCCGTCGCGGCCGTCGCGCAAACCCAGGCCGCGCCCGCCGCCGATCCGTCGAGCACCAGCCTGACCGAGATCATCGTGACGGCCCGCCGCCGGGATGAAAGCATCCAGGACGTTCCCGCCGTCGTGAACGCGGTCACGTCGGAAGCCCTGCAGAAGGTCAATATCCGCAACTTCACCGAGGTTCAGTCCCTGGTGCCCGGCCTGACGCTGACCAGCAACTCCAACGGCACCGGCGGCAACGCCCAGATCCGCGGCGTCAATTTCGACATCAACGCCAGCGGCAACAACCCGACCGTCGAGTTCTATCTGAACGACGCCCCGATCACCGCCGGCGTCGTGCTGCAGCAGATCTACGACGTCGGTCAGATCGAAGTGCTGCGCGGTCCCCAGGGCACGCTGCGCGGTCGCGCCTCGCCGTCGGGTTCGATCACGATCACGACCAAGAAGCCCGATCTCTACCGCGAGGGCGGCTATGTGAGCTCGACCGTCAACGACATCGGCACGGCCAACGTCAATGGCGCGGTCAACATCCCGGTCGTCGAAGGCGTCGCCGCGATCCGGATCGGCGGGCTGTACAATGACGACGACGGCAACCTGACCCGCTCGACCGACACCACCCAGGAAAAGCGCAAGGCCTACAGCCGCACCGAAAGCGGCCGGATCAGCGGCCTGGTCACGCCCATCGACTGGCTGCGCCTGGAAGGTTCGTACCAGAGCATCGTCAACAACTTCCGCAACTTCGATCCGGTCGAGTCCTTCAGCGTCGTCAATCCCAGCGCCCCGGCCAGCCCGACCCTGATCAAGGCCGACGACCGCATGGGCTTCCAGGCCTGGCCGCGCACGGTCAAGCAGCGCTACAACATCTATAACTGGCGCTCGGAAGTCTCGGCCCTGGGCCAGCAGCTGATCTACCAGGGCCAGCACTACACCCAGGACATCTATTCCGACGAAAGCCAGGACCCGGCCAACGTCTTCCCGACGACCGACCTGATCCAGCACACGGTGTCGCACATCAAGTCGACGTCGCAGGAAGTCCGGTTGCAGAACCAGGAACGCGTCTTCGACATCTTCGACTACGTGGTCGGCTATTTCGACAACAAGAACAACACGCCCACCACCCTGAACCGGCCGACCGCCGTGCGTCTGCCGGCTGTGATGGGCGGCGGGGTCGCCCAGGTGGTCCAGACCGCCATCGGCCGGGCCGGTCATTCGCGCGAAAAATCGATTTACGGCAACGTCACCGCGCACATCGGCGACGCCACCCAGATCTCGGGCGGTCTTCGCCACATCGACTACAACGATGTCGGCCAGCTCCTGGTCGGCGGCGCGTTGATCTCGCAGGACGTCCACGCCGACAAGAAGTGGGTCTACACCGCCTCGATCCAGCACTCGTTCACGCGGGACCTGATGGTCTACGTCAACACCGGGTCGTCGTATCGTCCCGGCATCACCGCGGTGGGCGACTTCAACCTGGCGCCGTCGGCGCTGGAACGGTCGTTCATCAACCTGCCGGCCGAAACGTCCAAGTCCTACGAGGCCGGCGTCAAGTCCACGCTGTTCGACCACCGCATGCGGCTGAACGTCAGCGGCTTCCACCAGAAGTTCGCCAACTACCCCTATCGCGCCCCGAACGGCGTCTACTATGTCAACACCACCTCGGACGGAGCCGGCGGCACGGTCCAGCAGGTCGCGCAGTTCAACTTCGTGGCGGCGGTGCCGGTCGAGGTGAACGGCGTCGAGGGCGAGGTCTCGTACGACCTGACCCCGAACTGGAACATCGGCGCGGTGACCAGCTATGCGCTGGGCAAGATCAAGAACGGCGTCATTCCCTGCAACGACCTGAACGGCGACGGCAAGCCGGACGTCACCACCGTCGCGCCGTCGCTCGCGGCGCTGCAGGCGGCGACGGGCGGCAACAACCTGTCCAAGTGCAAGGCGTCGCAGCGCTCGTCCTTCCAGCCGCCGTTCAGCACGACCATCCAGTCGGAATACAGCCAGCCGATCGGCAATTTCGAGGGCTATGTCCGTGGACTGGTCTACTACAACGGCAAGTCGCAGGGTGACCCGACCAACACCTTCGACGACGTCAAAGGCTATGCGCTGGCCAATCTCTATGCCGGCCTGCGCGCGCCGGACAGGGCCTGGGAAGTCACGCTCTACGCCAAGAACCTGTTCGACACGACCAAGGTGCTGAGCCGGACGAACCCGCTGTCGACCTCGTACCAGCAACTGCCGGGCGCGATCATCGGCGGCGTTCCGACCATCACCGGCCGCCCCGCCGCGGTGACCGACACCAGCACCTATACCGGCATCACCACGACGCCGCCTCGGGAGTTCGGCGTCACCCTGCGCGTGGCCCTCGGCTCGCGCTGAGACGCGCTCTACCGTTCAACTTTTGCATGACGGCCCAGGCGGCGGGTGGCGAAAGCCACCCGCCGTTCTGGTTTGAGAAGGGCTTTAGGACCAACGGTCGTGGACTCGGGGAACATCGCGCCCACGCCGCCGACACGGATTTTGTCACCGTCCCTTTGCAATCGGTGTCGGAAGGTCTATATGTGATCCATCCCTTTTGCTCAATTTCAGCATAAGGGGTGACGCCGAACGGTGAAACGCTCCGTTTCCGGCGTTTTTTGAGGCCCTGGAAATGCTCAGTTTGAGCATAAGAGAGGATCACATGGCCGACGGCTTCGCGCCCCTCGCCTTTACGCCCGATGTCGAAGCGGCGACCGCGTCGATGTGGGACAAGGTCAAGCACCATGTCACCCCGCTTGAATGGCAGATTCACGCGCCGCTGATCGCCGAGATCAACCGGCTGAAGCGCGAGAAGAACGCCGTCATCCTGGCCCACAACTACATGACGCCCGAGATCTTCCATGGCGTGGGCGACTTCGTCGGCGACAGCCTAGCCCTGGCCCGCGAGGCGGCCAAGTGCGACGCGGCCGTGATCGTCCAGGCCGGCGTGCACTTCATGGCCGAGACCAGCAAGGTGCTGGCGCCGGACAAGAAGGTGCTGATCCCCGACCTTCGGGCCGGCTGCAGCCTGGCCTCCTCGATCACCGGCGCCGACGTGCGGCTGATCAAGCAGCGCCACCCGGGCATCCCGGTGGTGACCTACGTCAACACCACCGCCGACGTGAAGGCCGAGACCGACATCTGCTGCACCAGCGCCAACGCCGTGCAGGTGGTCGAATGGGCCGCGCGCGAGTGGGGCGTCGACAAGGTGATCCTGATCCCCGACGAGTTCCTGGCCCGCAACGTCGCCCGCCAGACCTCGGTGAAGATCATCGCCTGGGCCGGCCGCTGCGAGGTGCACGAGCGCTTCACCGCCCAGGACATCGCCGACATGCGCTTCGCTTGGCCGGAAGCCGAGATCCTGGCCCACCCCGAGTGCCCGGCCGAGATCCTGGAAGCCGCCGATTTCGCGGGCTCGACGGCGGCGATGAACGACTATGTCGCGCTGAGGAAGCCCAAGCAGGTGGTGCTCATCACCGAGTGCTCGATGGCCTCCAACGTCCAGGCGGAAAGCCCGGGCACCCAGTTCATCGGCCCCTGCAACATGTGTCCGCACATGAAGAAGATCAGCCTGCGGAACATCCACGACGCCCTGCTGCACGACCAGTACGAGGTGACGATCGATCCCAGCGTGCAGATCCGCGCCAAGCTGGCCGTCCAGCGGATGATCGACCTGCCGCCGCCGCTGGTTCCGGCCCGCTACGACCTGGTGAAGGCCCAGCATCACGTGGATGTGGAGCTGATCTAGGACCCTACCCCGCTCGCGTCCCAAGTTCCCGGCCCTTCCCGCGTAACCGGAAGGGAGTGGAGTGTGAAATGACCGACCGCATCACCTTCGACGGCCCCGTGATCCTCGGGGCGGGCCTGGCGGGCCTGACCGCCGCGCTCGCGGCGGCGCCGCGCCGCGCGCTGGTGCTGTCGCCGACGCCCCTGGCCACCGGCTGCTCCAGCGCCTGGGCCCAGGGCGGCATGGCCGCTGCGTTGTCGGACGAGGACGCCCCGGCCCTGCACGCCGCCGACACCATCGCCGCCGGCGCGGGCCTGTGCGATCCGGCGGCGGTCGAGCTGCTGACCACCGAAGGCCCAGCTGCCGTCCGCGCCCTGGCCGCGCTGGGCGCGCCGTTCGACCGGCAAGGCAATGGCGACTTCGTGCTCAGCCTCGAGGCAGCCCACGCCAAGGCCCGGGTCGCCCGGGTCGGCGGGGACGGGGCCGGCGCGGCGATCATGGCCGCCGTCATCGCCGCCGTCCGCGCCGCGCCCTCCATCGAGATCCGCGAGAACGCCCGCGCCCGCCGGCTGCTCCAGGACGCCACGGGACGCGTGGTCGGCCTGATCGCGCTGATCGACGGCGCCCTGGTCGAGATCCGCTGCGCCAGCGTGATCCTGGCCACCGGCGGGGTCGGCGGCCTCTACGCCGTCACCACCACGCCGGCCGAAGTGCGCGGCGAGGGCCTGGGCCTGGCCGCCCTGGCCGGGGCCGAGATCGCCGATCCGGAGTTCGTGCAGTTCCACCCCACGGCCATCGACATCGGCCGCGACCCCGCGCCCCTGGCCACCGAGGCCCTGCGCGGCGAGGGGGCGATCCTGCGCAACGCGCCCGAAGGTGAAGAGGGCGGTCGCGCCTTCATGGCCGACTACCACCCGGCCCGCGAACTGGCCCCGCGCGATGTCGTGGCCCGCGCCATCCACGCCGAGCGCGCGGCCGGTCGCGGCGCTTTCCTGGACGCCACCGAGGCGGTCGGCGCCCATTTCGACCACGAGTTTCCCGCCGTCTTCGCCGCCTGCATGAGCGCCGGCATCGACCCTCGCGTCCAGCCGATCCCGGTGACCCCGGCGGTGCACTATCACATGGGCGGCGTGGCCACGGACCTGGACGGCCGCACCAGCCTGGAGGGCCTTCTGGCCGCCGGCGAATGCGCCAGCACCGGCGTGCATGGCGCCAACCGCCTGGCCTCCAACAGCCTGCTGGAAGCGGCCGTGTTCGGCGCGCGCGCGGGGCGGGTCGCCCGCGACCTGACGATGGGCGGTGAGCCGTTGGCGGCTGAGCCCGCCCCCGACCTGCCCGACGCCGCGCTCCAGGTCCTGCGCCAGGCCATGAGCCGCGACGCCGGCGTCATCCGCGACGCCGACGGCCTGGCCCGCCTGGTCGCCGTCCTCGACGCCCTGGAAGACGCCCACGGCCCCGCGCCGACCCTGGTCGCCGCCCAGCTGATCGCCCGCGCCGCCCTGGCCCGCCAGGAAAGCCGAGGTGGCCACTTCCGCGCCGACTTCCCCGCCACGGCCCTGCCGGAACGGACCTTCGTCACCCTTCAAGACGTCTTTGCTCAACACGATGGGGAAACGGGCCGCGCGGTCCGGTACGCCGCCGAATGACCACGCCCCCCATTACGCCCCTCGACGACCTCCTCGTCCGTCCGATCATCGACATGGCCCTGGCCGAGGATCTGGGCCGGGCCGGCGACATCACCGCCCAGGCCTGCATCGCCCCGGACGCCCGCCTGTCGGTGGTGTGGGCCGCGCGGCAGGACGGGCGGATCGCCGGCCTGTCCTGCGCCCGCCTGGCCCTGGCCGCCCTGGACCCGACCGCGTCGTTCCAGGTCGTCACCCCCGACGGCGCCGACGCCGCGCCGGGCGCGATCCTGGCCCGCGCCGAGGGCAACGCCCGCGCCGTGCTGGCCGCCGAGCGCACGGGGCTGAACCTGCTGGGCAAGCTGTCGGGGATCGCCACCCTGACCCGGGCCTATGTCCGCCTGGTCGAGGGGACCAAGGCCACCATCGTCGACACCCGCAAGACCACGCCGGGCCTGCGCGCCCTGGAGAAATACGCCGTGCGCTGCGGCGGCGGCGTCAACCACCGCTTCGGCCTGGATGACGCCATCCTGATCAAGGACAACCACGTCGTGGCCTGCGGCGGCGTGGGCGAAGCCGTCCGCCGGGCCCGCGCCTTCGCCGGCCACCTGGTCAAGGTCGAGGTGGAGGTGGATGGGCTGGACCAGCTGGAAGACGCGCTGAAGCACGGCCCCGACGTGGTCATGCTCGACAATTTCAGCCTCGACGACCTGAAGACCGCCGTCGCCCTGGCGCGGGGTCGGGCGGTGCTGGAGGCCTCGGGCGGCGTCAACCTGACCACCGTCAAGGCCATCGCCGAGACCGGGGTCGACGTGATCAGCGTCGGCGCCCTGACCCACTCGGCCCTGGTGCTGGACATCGGCCTGGACGCGGCCTGAAGCCCAACCTCCAGTACTGCGACACGACGCCTCACCCCCGCGGCGACAGCGCTTTTTTAACTGTGTTGGGGCATAGAGTACCGGTCCCTGCATGTGGCCGGGCGACCGGAGTGCGTCGGGGTCTTGCAGCCAAGTCAGTACATCAATCTCGACAAGGCTCGGGCGTTGATCGTCGACGACAACCCCCAGTCGCTCGACATCCTGGTCGGCGTGCTGACGAGCTTTGGCTTGCGCAATTTCGTGCGCAAGGCGACCGGCCCCGAAGCCCAGGAAGAACTGAAATACCACGCCTTCGACCTGGTCCTGACCAACGGCGCCCTGCCGGAAATGGATGGCTACGACCTGACCCGCTGGCTGCGCCGCGAGGCCGACGAGGCCAACCGCATGACGCCGGTGATCATCGTCACCTCCCACACCCGACGCAGCCAGGTGGAGAAGGCCCGCGACTGCGGCGCCAACTTCATCGTCACCAAGCCGATCTCGCCGGCCATCATGCTGGAGCGCATTCTGTGGGTCGCCCGGGGCGACCGGATGTTCATCGAATGCGAGGCCTATGTCGGTCCCGACCGTCGCTGGCGCAACCAAGGGCCGCCCGTGGAGTTCCCCGATGGGCGCCGCCGCGACGATAAGTCGATTGAACTGGGCGAGGCCGGGGGCCAGAACATGTCCCAGGATGAGTTGGACGCTTTGATCAAGCCTATGAAGTCGATCGCATGAGCGAGGTGAAGAAGAGCCGCATGAAGCCGCGCCTCGGCCAGTTGATGGCCGAGAAGGGCGGCATGTACGTGGCCGAAGCCCTCAAGCGCGCCGACGCCACGCTGGAGGTCCTGCGCGAGCCGTCGCTGAGCGGGATCGACGACTACATCACCGCGCTGGACAATCTGCTGATCGCCGAGATCGACGAGGCCGTGCGGATCGAGAAGCTGTACGCCCGGGCCGGCGACATCGTCAGCCTCAGCGGCGCCGAGCGCAGCGAGTCCGTTCAGATCGCCGCCCGCTCGCTGTGCGAGCTGCTCGACGAGGCCGAGAACCTGGCCTCGGTGCTGGCCGGGGTCCAGGTGCACATCGCCTCGATCAAGCTGCTGCACCGCGCGCCCGACAACCCCACGCTCCACGAGCCCATCCTGCAGGGCCTGGCCAGCGTGCTGGAAAAGCGCCGCGCCGCGACGGCGCCCGGCGCGGACTAGGCCCTACCGCCGCCCTCGCAGCCACGGCGCCAGGCGGTCCTGCAACGGCTGGTCGATATAGGTGTGGAACAGCCACGCCGCGCCCAGGGCGATCGGGAACGAGGCCAGCCACATCAGCCACTGCCAGCCGATGCCGATCGGCACGGTCTCGATCAGCTTGTGCACCGCGCTCCAGTAGATCACCCCCACGAAGATGTGGGTGATGAACAGGGCGAACGACAGCTTGGCGCCCTCCTCGATCCAGGCGCGGGGATGGCGGACCGGCAGGCGGCCCGCGCCCAGCACGATGGCGGCGATGGCCACCAGGCACGGGATGTCGAAGATCAGCTCGTCGGGCAGGGCGTAGCGGTCCAGCGGCTGCATGGCGACCAGCGCCGCGACGCCGCCGATCAGCAGGGCCTTGGCGGCCTTTTCCGAGGGCCAGTCCATCTCGACCGCCCGCGCCAGGCAGACGCCCAGGATGAACAGCGGCAGGGCCCGCACCACGCCGAAGCGGAACTGCAGGTCCGACAGGGCGTGGTCGAAGACGGTCCGCGCGACGACCTCGCACAGGGCGAAGGCGGCGGCCCCGATCAGCGGCAGGACCCAGGGATGCCGCACCTTGTCGGCCGCCCGCCACAGCCAGGGGAACACCGCGTAGCAGACCACCAGGGCCGACAGCGACCAGCTGGGCAGGTTCCAGCCATCGCTGTTGAAGCCCCAGGCGTGGACCAGCAGGGCCTGGACCGGCAGCTGGTCCCAGGCGAAGCGCGAGGGCTTGTGGGCGTCGGTGCCCATGGCGTTCAGCACCATCACCAGCACCGCCATCATGGCCAGCACGATCAGGTGCCCCGGCCAGACCCGCCCGACCCGCCGCACCCAGAACCGGCCGTGGCTGATCCGCCCGGTCAGCGTCGAGGCGCCATAGGCCCGACCCAGCACATAGCCCGACAGCATCAGGAAGAAGTCGGTGGCCAGAAAGCCGCGCGAGAACACCTGGCCGAAACGCTCGATGCGCATCGGGCCCTCGGCCCCGAAATGGTAGATGACGATCAGCAGCGAGGCGACGAACCGCAGCAGGTCCAGCGCTCCGCCGCGGGTGGACGCTTGTACGGGCCGCTCGGCGACGGGCGTCGCCCCGGGGGCCTCGCCGGGCTCGGCGGACAGCGGCGACAAGGGAGGAACGGGGGAAGCGGTCACGATCCTTCCGCCTTAACAAAGCCCGGCCCGGCGGGAAAGCACGCGACGCGCGCAATGGCGCGCGGGGACCCGGTTGTCGCCGAAGAGTGACAGGCGGACCACCAAGAACCCCTCTCTCTTTGAGAGAGGGTTCAAGACGCTGCCTCAATCCTGCTTCAGCACCACGTTGGCGTCGTCGACGAAGCGGCGCAGCAGGCGGGCCAGGTCCTTGCGGTCGCTGGCGGGCCACTTTTCCAGCATGGGTCCGGCCAGGCGGGCGCGAGCCGCGTCCAGGGCGTCGGTCATGGCCTGGCCCTTGTCGGTGATCGCGGCCTGACGCACGCGCCGGTCCGCGCCGGTCCGCCGCTCGACCAGGCCCAGGCTCTCCAGCTTGGCGACCTGGCGGCTGACCACCGAGTGGTCGCGGCCCGCCAGGTCGGCCAGCTCGACCACGCCGATCGGTCCCCGGCGCCCGATCCGGGTCAACAGCGGAAACAGGGCGCGATCCAGCGACAGCCCGGCCTCGCGGATCAAGACGTCGTCGGCCTGGGGGCGATTCACCAGGCCCACCAGGTCCATCATCGCCATGTGGATGTCGCGGAGCTCACTGTTCATGCGTGCATTATGCACGGTTTTTGTTGACGCCGTCCAGTCGCACTATTATGTGCAAAATGCACGCAATGGAGCGGACCCCATGACCAATACTTTCAAGACTGACGTCCTGATCTGCGGCGCGGGCGCCGCCGGCCTGACCCTGGCGATCGACCTGGCCCGGCGCGGCGTCGACTTCCTGCTGATCGACAAGGCCGAGCGCCCGTTCCAGGGCTCGCGCGGCAAGGGGATCCAGCCGCGCAGCCTGGAGGTGTTCGAGGACCTGGGCGTGCTGGACGGCATGCTGGCCCTGGGCGCGCCCTACCCGCTGGTGCGCACCTATTCGGGGTCGGGCTTCGTGGACTCCACGATCGGCGAGGGCGCCGAACCGACCCCGGCCGAGCCCTACGCCACGCCCCTGATGCTGCCCCAGTTCCTGACCGAGGGCGTCCTGCGCGAACGTCTGGCCGCCCTGGGCCACGCGCCGCGCTACGGCGCCGAGCTGGTGGCGCTGTCGCAAGACGCCGACGGCGTCGACGCCCGGCTGGCGACCGGCGAGACGGTCCGCGCCCGCTGGCTGGTCGGCGCCGACGGCGGCCGCAGCTTCGTGCGCCGGGCGCTGGACATCGACTTCCCGGGCAAGACCCTGTCCATCCGCGCCATCGTCGCCGACGTGAAACTGACCGGCCTGTCGCGCGACGCCTGGCATCAGTACGGCGAGGTGGTGGAGCGCAAGATCTCGTTCTGTCCGCTGGCCGGGACCGACCTCTTCCAGGTGCAGGGCGTCGCGCCCGAGGGGCTGGAGACGCTGTCGGCGGACGGCCTCAACGCCCTGATCCGCGAGCGCACGGGGCGGAGCGACATCGTGGTGCATGCGCTGATGTGGGGCTCGGTCTACGGCATGAACGCCCGCCTCGCCGAACGTTACCGCGTGGGCCGGGTGCTGCTGGCCGGCGACGCCGCCCACGTGCATCCGCCGACCGGCGGCCAGGGCCTGAACACCAGCCTGCAGGACGGCTACAATCTGGGCTGGAAGCTGGCGGCCGTGCTGGCCGGCGCGCCGGACGCCCTGATCGACACCTACGAGGCCGAGCGGCGGCCGATCGCGGCGGGCGTGCTGGGCCTGTCCACCGACCTGCTGAAGGCGGCGCGGGACGGCGGCGGGATGACCCGGGGCCGCGAGGCCCGCCAGCTGGACCTGGGCTATCCGGACTCGCCGCTGTCGCTGCCGCTGGGCGAGACCGCCACCCTGGCCGCCGGCGACCGCGCGCCCGACGCGCCCTGCCGCGACCGGACCGGGGCCGTCGCGCGGGTGTTCGAGCTGCTGGCGGGACCGCACTGGACCCTGCTGCGCGGCCCGGACGCGCCCGACCTGGCGCCGCGCGAAGGGCTGAAGAGCGCGCGGATCGGCGCCGACCTGATCGACGACGCCGGCCACTTCCGCGACGCCTACGCCCTAGCGCCCGACCAGATGATCCTGGTGCGGCCCGACGGCTATGTCGCGGCGGTTGCCGGACCGAGCGATGTGGCGGCGTTGGAGGCTTATCTGGAGCGGGTGGGCGCCTAGTATCTAGACCCCCTCTCTCTTTGAGAGAGGGAGGGGCCCGCCGCCGAAGGCGGCGGGAGGGTGAGAGGTTTCACCGCCAACCGGCAAACCCAGGGCGGTTGAACCTCTCGGAAGCAACCCAGACTTCCACCATCGGCGCGGCCGCCGATCCACGCGCCCTTCGGCGCCTTATTCTGAGAGAGTGTAACCTCTCACCCTCCCATCGCTGCGCGATGGGCCCCTCCCTCTCTCTATGAGAGAGGGGGACAAAAGGCGCCTTGCACCGCCCCGCTCGCACCCTATCTGTAACTCCAACAGTATCTAATCGGACCACGCTCCCATGACCGCCCGCCTGCCCGTCCTGTTCCTCGGCCACGGCTCGCCGATGAACGCCATCGACGACAACGCCTGGAGCCGCGCCTGGGCCCAGCTGGGCGCCGAGCTGCCGCGGCCCAAGGCGGTGCTGATGATCAGCGCCCACTGGGAGACGCGCGGCGCCAGCGCGGTCAGCGTGGCCGAACGCCCCGAGACCATCCACGACTTTGGCGGCTTCCCCCAGGCGCTGTTCGACGTGCGCTACGACGCGCCCGGCGATCCGGCCCTGGCCCAGCGGGTGGTCGAGATCCTGTCGCCCGATCCGGTCGTGCAGCATCCGACCCGGGGCCTGGACCACGGCGCCTGGGGCGTGCTGCGACCGATGTATCCGCGCGCCGACGTTCCGGTGGTGCAGTTGAGCCTCGATCGCGGTCGCCCCGACCGCTGGCACTACGAAGCCGGCCGTCGTCTGGCCGCCCTGCGCGACGAGGGCGTGCTGATCGTCGGCAGCGGCGACATCGTCCACAACCTGCGCGCCGTGAACTTCCGCACCGGCGGCACGCCCGACTGGGCCCCGCGCTTCAACGAGACGGCCAAGGCCCTGATCGCCGCCGGCGACCACGACCCGCTGATCGACTGGCGCACCCTGGGCCCCGACGCCGACGCCGCGATCAACAGCGCCGAGCACTACCTGCCCCTGCTCTACGTGCTGGGCGCGCAGACGCCGGGCGAGCCGGTGTCGTTCTTCACGGACGACGTGTTCGCGGCGATCTCGATGACCAGCGTGCGGGTGGGGTGAACCCACGGAGGTGGGAACGCGCATCCTTTCCCCCTCCCGTTCATTCTCCCCCGCATGACCTACCAACTGCATTACTGGCCGACGATCCAGGGACGCGGCGAGTTCGTGCGCCTGGCGCTGGAGGAGGCCGGGGCGGCCTATGTCGACGTGGCGCGCGGCGACGAGGATGACGGCGGCGGCGAGGAAGCTCTGATGGCCGACCTGGCCCAAGGCGACCACCCGCCCTTCGCCCCGCCCTATCTGGTCGACGGCGACCTGGTGATCGGCCAGACGGCCAACATCCTGCTGCACCTGGGCTTGCGCCATGGCCTGGCCCCGAAGGCCGAGGCCGGGCGGCTGTGGGTCAACCAGCTGCAGCTGACCATCGCCGACCTGGTGGCCGAGGCCCACGACGTCCACCACCCGGTGGGCATGGGCCTCTATTACGAGGACCAGAAGGACGAAGCCGCCCGGCGGGCCAAGGAGTTCCGCACCCAGCGGATCAAGAAGTTCCTGGGCTGGTTCGAGACCGTGCTGGAGCGGGCGCCGAAGGGAGGCTGGCTGACGGGCGAAGACCTGACTTATGCCGACCTGTCGCTGTTCCAGGCGGTGGAGGGCCTGGCTTACGCCTTCCCGCACGCGATGAAGCGGCTGGCGCCGAAGATCGAACGGGTGATCGCCGTGCGCGACGCGGTGGCGAAACGGCCCAACATCGCGGCCTATCTGAAGTCGGACCGCCGGATCGCGTTCAGCACCGAGGGAATCTTCCGGCACTATCCGGAGCTGGATCCGGGGTAAGACCTGCTTTCCCTCCCCCTCGTGGGGAGGGGGGACCAGCGAAGCTGGTGGGTGGGGCCTGCGGCGCCCAGAATTCTAGCTCATCAAACCCCACCCGACCCGCTGCGCGGGCCACCCTCCCCACGAGGGGGGAGGGAAGGAGGTTAGATCAGCTCGACGGCGTGCCGCCCGCCACCACGTCCACCCGGCGCCAAGTCTGCGACTTGCACAGGAAGCCGCCGATCAGGCAGCCCTTGGCCTTCATCGTGGTGGCGTCGGGGAAGTCGGCGGTGCCGTTGAAGTTCATGTTGAGGTCGGGCACGAACACCTTGCCCTTCCAGCTGCCGTTCTTCTGCAGCGCGAAATCGCGCAGCAGCTGCAGGCCGACCAGGTCGGGCGTGCCGCCCTTCTTGGCGTCGGCCTTGGCCTCGTCATTGGCCCAGACCACGATCCCGCACGCCCGGCCGCCGCCGCACGGCTTGATCTCGACATGGACGCTGTTCTTGGGATTGCGCCAGACGCCATAGGTGAAGACGTCCTGCGCCGAGGCCGGAAGCGCGGCCATCAGGCCCGCGACAGCGGTCAGCACGACGAGAAACGACTGGGTCCGACGCATGCGAAATCTCTCCACCCGGAGCGTTTTGGCGAAGCTTTGCGTCAGGATCAAGTCAGGGCGGAGTGAAGCGGCCAATCCCCAAATCCGCTCATCCCGGCATTCGCCGGGATGAGCGGGCTTCATAGTCTCACGCCCCCACGCTCAGCGCCTCCGCCGCCTTGCGCGCCGCGGCCCAACGCTCGTCCATGCCCTGGCCGTAGAGGGCGGTGATCCGGTCCAGCACGGCCGGCGGCGCGGTCTCGGGGCGGCCGGCGTGGAAGGGCGGGTCGGGGGCGTATTCGACGGCCAGCTGGATGGCCTGGGCGGTCTCGGGCCCGGCGATCTCGGCAACGATGGTCAGGGCGAAATCGATGCCGGCCGTCACCCCGCCGCCGGTGAAGACATTGCCGTCGCGCACCACCCGGGCCGGGTCGGGCGTCGCGCCGAACAGGGCCAGCTGATCACGCCAGGCCCAGTGGCAGGCCGCCCGCTTGCCCTGCAGCAGGCCCGCCGCGCCCAGCACCAGCGAGCCGGTGCAGACCGAGGTCACATAGCGCGCGCCCGCCGCCAGCCGGCGGACCTGCGCCAGATAGTCTTCGTCGGCCATGGCCTGGGTCGTGCCGAACCCGCCGGGAATGCACAGCAGGTCGCACTGGGTGATGTCGGCCAGGCGCGGCAGATGGGCGAAGACCAGGCCGTCGGCCTCGACCTCGCCGCCCGCCGCGCTGGCGACCACCACCTGGGCGCCGGGCAGGCGACAGAGGATCTGATGCGGTCCGGTGAAGTCCAGATGGGTGACACCGGGAAACAAGGCGAACACGATGTGGAACGGCGCGGGTTTCGGCATGGGGAGGCCCTCCTGTTGACGCCGCAGCATCCCCCGCCTAGCGTCTGACAGAAATGACATAGTTCCCTCGATATCCGCCAAGCCTGATCGAGAGCCCGCCATGACCCGCGACATCGGCTTCCTGATCTTCAAGGACTTCCAGCTGCTGGACGCGGCGGGGCCGATCTCGGCGTTCGAGATCGGCGGGCGGTTCGTACCGGGGGCCTATCGCCTGCATGTGCTGGCCCGAGAGGCTGGCCCGGTGGCCAGCTCGTCCGGCGTGGCGATCACCGCCGGGGCCTTCGACAGCGCCCCGCCGCTGGACACCCTGATCGTCTCGGGCGGCGAGGGCACGCGCACCCCGGCGATCTGCGAGGCGACCCTGGACTTCGCCCGCGACACCTTCCGCACCGCCCGGCGCACGGCCAGCGTCTGTTCGGGCAGCTATGTCCTGGCCGCCGCCGGCCTGCTGGACGGCCGCCGGGCGACGACCCACTGGCAGCGGTCCAAGGACTTCCAGCGCCGCTATCCGGCCGTGCGGCTGGAGCCGGACAAGATCTTCGTCCAGGACGGGCCGCTGTGGAGCTCGGCCGGCATCACCGCCGGCATCGACATGGCCCTGGCGATGATCGGGGCGGACCTCGGCGAAGAGGTCGCCCGCCGCACCGCCCAGCAGTTGGTGGTCTATCACCGCCGCCCGGGCGGCCAGTCGCAGTTCTCGGCCTTGCTGGAGATGCGCGGCGGGCGGTTCGACGGCCTGCTGGCCTGGGCGCGCGAGAACCTGGCCCTGGCCCTGACGGTGGATCAGCTGGCGCAGCAGGCGGCGATGAGCCCGCGCAACTTCGCCCGGCTGTTCGCGGCCGAGACGGGCGCCACCCCGGCCAAGGCCGTCGAGCGCCTGCGCGTCGAGGCCGCCCGCGCCCTGCTCGACAGCCAGCCCCTGCAGGTCGAGGACGTCGCCCTGGAAACCGGCTTCGGCGACCAGGAACGCATGCGCCGCGCGTTCCTGCGAGCGTTCGGACAACCGCCGCAGGCGCTGCGGCGCATGAGAACCCTTTCCTAGAGGGAGAGGGTCCTTCTACTCCCGCCCTTCGGCCATCTTCGCCACCTGGGCCTTCAGGATCTCCAGGGTCTCGGTGTTGCACCGCAGGATCTCAACCATCTCGGTCTCGCGCAGGGCGTCCAGCTTGTCGTGCAGGCGCATGATCTCCAGCTCGGCGCGCAGGTTCACCACATAGTCGTGCTCGGCGTTCAGCCGGTCCTTCGTGGCCTGGCGGTTCTGGCTCATCATGATCACCGGCGCCTGGATCGCGGCCACGGTCGACAGGATCAGGTTGAGGAAGATGAACGGATAGGGGTCGAAGGCCAGGTGCAGGGGCCTCAGGCCCAGGTTCAGGCCGATCCACAGGGCCAGGCACAGCGAAAAACCGCCGATGAACGCCCACGAGCCGCCGATCGCCGCGACCTTGTCGGCCAGCCGGTCCCAGAAGCTTCGATCGTCGGCCAGCAACGCCTCGTTCAGCCCCGTCGGCGCCTCGGCGGCGATCAGGTCGATGACGCTCTTCTGCACCTCGGTCAGCTGGGCGTAGGGCGTGGCCAGCAGGTCGCGCGACAGCTGGTCGAGGCGTTGATCGGGAGTCATGGGCCGCTCATCTGTGAAGGTTTGTAAAAGATGTGTCTCCCAGGCGCGCGAGGAAGTCTTGCGCGATTGACGCACATCTTTCGCGGGGGGAGGCTCCCGCGTCGGCTCGTCGACACAAGCAGCGTCCCAAGGGAGCAATCTCCATGGCCCACAAGTTTCTGATCAAGAAGAACAAGGGCGGCGAGTTCGTCGCCTACTTCACCTACAACAACGAGACGATCTTCTGGACCGAAGGCTACGCCTCCAAGGCCTCGGCCAAGAACGCCATCGAGTCGATCAAGAAGAACGGCCCGGACGCCGAGATCGACGACCAGACGGACTAGGGTTCGCGCTCTCCACCCACTCCACCTGACACCGTCTTCCCGGCGAAGACCGGGACCCAGATTCAGCCTGAGCCTCTCGTGGGTTTCACCTGGGCCCCGGCCTTCGCCGGGGAGACGGAAGAGGTTGGCGCCGCCCCATCCCCGACTTGACGCTCCGCCCTCCCGGGTTTCTGATCAGCGATAATAAACAAGAACGGGAGGGACGCGATGAGCTCAGCGGAAGGCCGCAAGGCTGTCTTCATCACCGGGGCCGCCAGCGGCATCGGCCTGGCCAGCGCCAAGCGCTTCGCCGCCGAGGGCTGGTTCGTGGGCCTGTCCGACATCGACGCCGTGGGGCTGAAGGCCGCCCTGGTCGCCATCGGGCCCGCCAACGGCGCGATCTTCAAGCTGGACGTGCGCGACCGCGCCGCCTGGACCGCCGCCCTGGCCGACTTCGCCCAGCTGACCGACGGCCGCCTGGACGTGATGCTCAACAACGCCGGCGTCGCCAAGTTCGGCCCGTTCGAGAGCCACGCGGACGCCGACGTCGACCTGCAGCTGGACATCAACGTCAAGGGCGTGATCAGCGGGGCCCGCGCCGCCCTGCCCTGGCTGAAGGCCACGCCGGGATCGCGGCTGATCAACATCTCGTCCTGCGCGGGCCTCTACGGCTCGCCCAGCCTGGCGGTCTATTCGGCCACCAAGTTCGCGGTGCGGGGATTATCCGAGGCGCTGGACATCGAATGGAAGGCGCACGGCGTCAGCGTCGCCTGCGTGATGCCCTGGTTCATCGAGACGCCGATCCTGGCCGTCGGCGCGCCGGGCTCGAACCAGAACATGGCCGACACCCTGCGCGAGGGGGGCCTGCCGGTCTATCCCGTGGAAGACGCCGCCGAAGTGGTCTGGCGCGCCGTCCACGGGAAGGACCTGCATTATTTCGTGGGCAAGCGGGCCAAGCAGATGCGCTTCGCCAGCAGTCACATGCCCGGAGCGGTCAGGAAGCAGCTCCGGTCGCGCTCGCCGCCGACTTGACCGCGTCGCTCGACGAGGACGAGGTCTTGGTCGGGTGCATGGCCGGGGCCGAGGCGGGCTCGGAGCCCTGACCCAGCGGGCCGCCCATGCCGCCGGCGACGGTGGCGGGCTTGTCGGGCGAGGCGATGACGACGGCGCTGGCCAGCTGGATCGGCGCGGCGGACTTGCCGTCGGCGGTCGTCGTGGCGGCCAGGCTGGCCAGGGTCACGTTGGGCAGCTCGTCGGCCGTCGACGGCCGCGGCGTGCGGCTGAAGGCGTCCGGCGCGCCCGAGCGACCGCCGAAGCGGTAGAACACGTGCATGCCCACCTGGGCCACGCGCAGCAGGCGCGGCCCCCAGCCCGGCGCGACGCCGGTGGTGTGGAAGTGGGTGGCGGCGCCGACCTCGGTCATCACCGCGCCCGACAGAGCCCGGGCGGCGACCTTCTGGGCGCGGTTCCAGGCGCCGGTCTCGCGGGTCTTCCGCATCGAGCCGTCGCAGGCGAAGCTGAACTGGCAACCGGTGTGGGTATAGGCCCCCTGGAACACCACGCCGCAGATCGATTTCGGGAACGAAGGGTGGCGTACGCGGTTTAGAACCACTTGAGCCACGGCCGCCTGGCCGCTCGGGGTCTCGCCCCGGGCTTCGTAATAGACCGCCTCGGAAAGGCACTCGAGTTCACGCGAGCTTTCCAGGGCGTTGGTCAGACGGAACGGCGCGACGGCCGGATTGAACGGACCCCCGAAGCTGGCGCGAAGCAACAGAGGCTGGCGGTCTGAATCGGATTGCTGGCGCTGTTCGAGACGTTCGACCAGCAGGGCCGACTGCCGGTCGCGCTGGGCGCCGCCGGCGACGGTGTAAGGATCGTGACGACGGGCGATAGCCAAAGCCCCGGCGTCCATCCGCGACGCGGCCTGATACAGCGCCGCGTCGGAGAAATTCCCCTCCGCGCCGTCGGCCAGGCGAGATACGCGAGCGTGCTGACTAGCGGCCTGGGCCATGCCCCCCGCAAGGTAAACGCCGCCGAGCGCCACACCGGTGGCGGCTCCAACCAATACGGCGCCGATCAGCGCGCGCGCGTCTGCGCACGTCTGCGACTTGATAAACAAAACTCGTGTCCTGCGCGGCGAGGGCGAACCGCCCCCCGACAAAAACGCCCTCAGAAACCCGGAAAAAATACTGTCGGGCAGTCCTGAAAGCGGAGGCTCGGCCGGTTCACGATGGTGGCCGAAGTCCTACTTATGACCGCCTTATGACGCATCGGACCACGAGTCGCAAGCGCACGCGGCGCCGCACCCTGAATTTTGGCCGCCCGCGGAACAGATCGAATGGTTAATTCTTTGATTCTAACGAAAAAACGCGACAGTCACAAAATTCGCCTTCGTGGTGAATATTAAGCCCGCGGGATAGCATTCCGCAGGGGCGCTCTCTACGGAACCCCAGTCGTCAGACGCTGTTACTCTAGCGATCCCTGTAATTGTCCCACAGGACATAATGTCTGCTTTTCGGGCAGTTTCGGTGCGGGTTTCGGAGGCATTAAGCCTGACGGCGCGCTAACCGCGATGGACCGCCAAAAGCGCCCCCTTCCGGACAGCGCCTTGAAACTACGGACGATCCCTGACCCGAGGTCCCGCGAGCGACAGGCGCGGTCCGTGGCCGCGCCCTTGCTCGCGCAAGCTGCGCCGGGCAGAACAGTCGCGTAGCGTATCGGGGGCGATCCATGCGGACGATTTTTCACGTGGCGGCGCTCGCCGCGACCTTGGCGCTGACCGGCCCGGCCGACGCGCGCGACACCAAGCCCCGGCTGCCCGCCTCGGCGACCTCTCCCGTGGACGACGCCATGGCCTTCGCCTTCCAGGAGGCCAACGATCATATCCAGCGCCAGGAATACGCCCAGGCCTACGCGGTGCTGGAAACCCTGACCGCCAAGCCGGCCTTCCAGTCCACCCCCAGCGAGGTGCGCCACGCGACCTGGCTGCTGATGGCCGGCGCGGCCGGAGAGGCCCGCGACTGGCCCAAGGCGCGGACGGCGATCGAGAAGGCCACGGCCTTTCCGGAGGCCAGCGCCTATGACTGGCAGACCCGGATCAGGATCGACCGCTACAGCGGCGACATGGCCGACGGTCTCAGGAGCCTCGCCGTCATGGCCCGGCGCTTTCCGGACGGCCTGGCCCAGTTCCCCGACGAGGAGATCGGGCGCTGGTTTGACCGCGCCAAGATCGAGACCGACCAGGACCTGACGTTCGACTTCGTCGACGCCCTGTTGGCCAACTGGACGCCCAACGATCCGTTCACCGAGCTGGACGGCATGCGGCAGATGCAGATCGAGGGCCTGCTGCGCCATGGCCGCACGGCCCAGGCGATCGAGGCCGCGCGAAAGATCAGCAACCCCGACGTCCTGATCGCGATGCGCGCCGACAAGCGTTTCGACGCGCTTTCGGCGGCGGGTCCGGGCCTGCTGGACCCAAAGGCCGCCGCCTTGCGGCAACTGGCCGGGATCGACACCCTGCACGCAGCCCATCCCAAGCTGCTGTCGGGCGTCGACGCGCGGGCCAGCGCCCTGCTGGACCTGGATCGCGGCGAAGAAGCCCTGACCTTCGTCGAAGCCGCGATCGCCCGCGCCCAGAAGGATCCCGAAGCCTTCGACGACACCGAAAGCAAGCTGGCCTGGACGATCAACGTCAAGAACCACGCCCTCGGATCGCTGGGACGCGACGAGGAGGCGCTGGAGGCTCTCGAGACCGCGGCGCGGGTGCCCGAAAGGGGCAAGGCGAACGTCAACCAGACCCTCAACCTCGCCGCCCAGCAGATGAGCATGGGCCGCTTCAAGGCGGCGCTGGCGACGGTGGCCTCGGTGCGCGACGATCGCGTCAGCCCCTATGGCAAGAGCGTGGGCCTGCGGATCACCGCCTGCTCGGCCACGATGTTGGGCGACCTGACGACCGCCGACGAGGCCCTCGGACAACTGCGCGGCCTGAAACTCGAGGCCAAACGGCAGCTGGAAGACGCCCTGCTGTGCCGGGGCGACCTGGACGGCGCGGCGGCGATGCTGATCGAGCGGCTGCAAAGTCCCGTCCAGCGCAACCTCTCGCTCTTTGGCCTGCAGATCACGCCGCTTCGCCCCTCGCCGCTTCCGCTGGACGTGGCGCTTCGACAGCGCCGCGCCGAGCTTCGCGCCAGGCCGGACGTCCGCGCCGCCATCGACGCGGTCGGCCGGGTCATCACCTACAGCCCCGAGGATCTGTGGCCGCCGAAACCGGCGACCTGACCGCCCTGGACGTCGTCCGCCCTAGCGGCCCCGAGCCAGCAGCTTGCCGGCCAGCCAGCGTCGCGCGGGCTCGTCGTACAGCTTCAGGCAGGCATAGGCGATCGCGACGGCGGCCACCAGCACCCCCGCCCCGACCAGCGCGCCCTGGGCCGGGCCGACCTTCTGGTCCACGACCCAGCAGGTGTAGATGTAGATCAGCGGATAGTGGGTGATGTAGAGCGGGTACGACAGGTCGCCGAAGAACCGGGCGGTCCGTACCGCCACGCCGTCCACGCTCTTTTCGCCCGCGCCGATGGCGACGATCAGCGGGAACAGCAGGAGCACGCAGGCGGCCTCGTAGAGACCGTTGATCCACAGCGCCGGGCCGCCGAACCGAGGCAGGGCCAGGGCCGCGATCAGCAGCAGGCTGCAGACGGCGAAGGCGTTCTTGACCCGGATCCGCTGGCCCAGCCGCATCAGCAGCACGCCGGCGAAGAACGGGAACATCACGCGCGTCAGGCCGATCCGAACGCCGTTGGCGTCCAGCGCCCAGCCGCCGATCAGGTCACCCCGCGCCCCGAACACCAGCAGGTGGACCATCGCCAGCCCCGCCAGCGCGACCAGCACGCCCAAGGCGCGGTTCGACAGCTTCCGCAGGCCCACGGCGTAGAGAATGTTGGCGATATACTCATAGAACAGCGACCAGGCCGGCCCGTTGAGCGGATAGATCTCGCCCCAGCCACGGATCTCCAGCGACGGCGGCAGCGGGATCATCACGAAGCCCAGCAGCATCACCGCCAGGATCTGCCAGACCGGAACCGTCGCCAGCTTGGGGAAGATCGAGAAGTGCTGGAAGCCGATCAGCGCCGCGCCGATCAGCCCGCCCATGATGATCATCGGCTGCAGCCGCACCAGCCGCCGCTTGTAGAAGTCCCACTGGCTCATGCCCGCCCAGCGCTCGTCATAGGCGTAGGCGATCACGAAACCCGACAGCAGGAAGAAGAAGTCCACCGCCATGTAGCCGTGGTTGATGATCTGCTTCTGCGGATCACCCCCGGCATGGGCCTCAAACAGGTGGAAGACCACCACCATCAGGGAAGCGACGCCGCGCAGCCCGTCCAGGATGACGTAATGGTTCTTGGCGGGGGCGGTCGCGTCGGTCGAGGTCGCTGCGGCGGGCGAGGTCATGCGCTGTCTGGGCCAATCTGCTGACGCGACAGGAGAAGAGTCGCGCCGAAGCGTTGCTGGGTTTATCGTTAAACCACAAGGTCGTTTTCAGACGCCGTTCCGACCGGAGACTTCAAGACGATGCAGCGCCCCGGCCGGTCCCGCGACGGCGCCAAGGTCACGATCAAGGCGGTGGCCGCCCGGGCCGGCGTCTCGGCCATGACGGTGTCGAACGTCTTCAACAACACCGGCAAGTTCAGCCGTGACACCCGCGAGCGCGTGCTGGCCGCCATCGAGGCGCTAGGCTACGTGCCCAATTCCGCCGCGCGCCGGCTGGTCGGCGCGACCCCGGCCCGCATCGGCCTGCTCTACGCCGGCGTCGACAGCCTGTTCATCGACACCACCCTGGCGGCGGCCGCCGTGGCCAGCGCCGAACGCGGCCTGCAGCTGATCGCCCGCAAGGCCGCCTCGCCCGAGGACGCGCTGGAGGTCGCCCGCGCGCTGCAGCGGTCCGGGGCCGACGCCTTGCTGCTGCTGCCGCCGTTCGACCTGGTCCTGAGCGGCTCGCCCGCGTTCCAGGCCCTGGGCCTGGCGACCGCCGCCGTCGCCACGGCCGCGCCCCTGCCCGACATGTTCACCGTGCGCATCGACAACCGCGCCGCCTCGCGGGCGGTGACCGAGCTGCTGATCGCCAAGGGGCGTCGACGCATCGCGGTGATCGCCGGCCCCCAGGACCATTCGGACGGCGTGGAGCGCCTGCTGGGATGCCGCGACGCGCTGGCGGCGCACGGCCTGGCCCTGACCGACGACCTGGTCATCGAGGGCCGCTTCACCTTCGAGTCGGGCCTGGAGGCCGCCGAACGGCTGCTGAGCCTGCCCGTCCCGCCCGACGCGATCGTCGCGGCCAATGACGACATGGCCGCCGCGGCGCTGTGGACCGCGCACCGGCGCGGCCTGACCCTGCCGCGCGATCTGGCCGTGACCGGGTTCGACGACACCCTGCTGGCCACCCGCGTCTGGCCGCCCCTGACCACCGTGCGCCAGCCGATCGACCGGATGACCGCGCGGGCGCTGGACCTGCTGCTCGACGCTGTACGCCGAGGTCCCGGACCCGTCGCGCCCACCGACATCCTCGAAGCCTACGCCCTGGTGGAGCGCGCCTCGGCCTAGAAGGCTTTTACCGATCGAACTTGGTCGACAGGATGATCGAAGACGTCGTGCGCTCCACGCCAGCCACGTGGCCGATGCGATCGAGCACCTCGTCCATCTGCGCGACGGTGGCCGTGGCGGCGATGGCGATCATGTCGTAGTCGCCGCTGACCGAGTGCAGCAGCCGCACCTGGGGGATGGCGCGCAGGGCGGCCTCGACGGCGCGGGCCTCCTTGGGGCCGATCTTGATCATCACGTGCACCCGCACCGCCCCGTGCTCGAGGTCGGGCGCCACGCGCGCGCCATAGCCCAGGATCACGCCGTCACGCTCCAGGCGCTCGATCCGGCTCTGCACGGTGGTGCGCGAGCGGCCCACCCGCCGGGCCAGGTCGGCGGTCGAGGCCCGGCCGTTGTCCTTCAGGGCGGCGATCAGCTTCTCGTCGATGGGGTCTATCGTCATTATGATGGTCTAAACCTGCGTTTCGCCGAAACCTTGGCGTCAAACCGACGATCCCGCCACTAGGATTCGAGGGAACGGCGGGGATGATGTCCGCCCCTGGAGTTGCGCGCCCCGTGCTGAGCCAAGATCACCAAGACGCCCTGGCCGCCATCGTCGGCCCCGCCGGCCTGATCGTCGACGCCGCCGACCGCGCCGCCTACGAGACCCCGGCCCGCTACGCCGGCGGCGTGGCCGCGGCGGTCGTGCGGCCCCGGACGACGGCGGAGGTCTCGGCCGTGGTCGGCTACTGCGTGCGCCACGGCCTGGCCTTCACGCCCCAGGGCGCCAACACGGGCCTGGCCGAGGGCTCGACGCCGGACGGCAGCGGGACGCATCTGGTGCTGTCGCTGGACCGCCTGACCGCGCCGCTGGAGATCGACGTCGCCGACCGCACGGCCACCGTGGGCGCGGGCGTGCGGCTGTCGACCCTCAACGCGGCGCTGGAGCCGCACGGCCTGTTCCTGCCCATCGACCTGGGCGCCGACCCGACGCTGGGCGGCATGGCGGCCACCAACACCGGCGGGGCGCGGTTCCTGCGCTATGGCGACATGCGCCGCCACGTGCTGGGCCTGGAAGTGGTGCTGGCCGACGCGGCGGGCACGGTGCTGCAGCTGTCCCACGGCCTGCGCAAGGACAACGCGGCGCTCGCCCTGCGCCAGCTTTTCGTCGGCGGCTGCGGCAGCCTGGGGATCATCACGGCGGTGACCGTCGAGGTTCACCACCGCCCGCGCCAGAGCGCCGCCGCCTTGCTGGTCCCGCGCGACGCCGAGGCGGTGCTCGCGCTGCTGCAGGCCTTCGAGGCCGAAGCGGGGGCGAGCCTGACCGCCTTCGAGGGCATGTCGCGCGCGGCCATGGAGCGGGCGATCGCCCACGTGCCGTCGCTCAGCAATCCGTTCGCGGGCGGCGTTCCCGACTACGCCGTGCTGGTCGAGCTGACCCGCAGCTGGACCCCGCGCGAGGGCGAGGCGTCGCTGGACGAGGTGCTGCAACAGATCGCCGGCGACCTGCTGGAACGCGACGACAGCCCCCTGGTCGACGCCCTGTTCGGACCGGCCGAAAAGATGTGGGCCCTGCGCCACGGCCTGTCGGAAGGCCTGCGGGCCAGCGGGCCGGTGGTGGGCTTCGACCTGTCGTTCCGCCGCCGGGACCTGGCCCGTTTCCGCCGCGACGCGACGCTGATGTTGGAGGCCGACTTCCCCGACTTCGCCCTGTGCGACTTCGGCCACGTGGCCGACGGCGGGGTGCACTTCAACCTGGTGCGCACGGGACCGGCCGATCCGGCCCGCTATCACGCCCTGCGCGAGGCGGTGCTGACCCTGGCCGTCGACGGCTTTTCCGCCAGCTTCAGCGGCGAGCACGGCCTGGGCCGGGCGTTCCAGGACGCCTATGACCGCTTCACGCCCCGGCTGGTGCAGGACTACAGCGCGGCGGTGGCGGCGGTGTTCGGGACGGGGTCGGCCAGCGTGAGGCTGGGGCCGGCTTTGAAATCATGAGCTTTCCCCTTACCACCGCTCATCCCGGCGAATGCCGGGACCCAGATGGAATGGCTTTGAGGCGGCTTCCTCGAACTCAGAGCGGATCCAGCCCGCCACACCGCCATGGGATCTGGGTCCCGGCATTCGCCGGGATGAGCGGATCAAGATTTCAAGCTTCCAGGACTATCCGATGACCACCCTGCCCTCCGCCGTCGCCGAAGCCCGCGCCATCCTCGGCCGCCTCGGCGTCACCGCGCCCCTCGACGGCGGAACCCTGGCCGCGCGGTCGCCGGTCACCGGCGAGGTCCTGGCCCAGTTGCCCGAGCACACCCCCGCCCAGGCGACGGCCGCCATCGACGCCGCCCACGACGCCTATCTCGCCTGGCGCAAGGTTCCCGCTCCGCGTCGCGGCGAGTTGGTGCGACTGCTGGGCGAGGAGCTGCGCGCCGCCAAGGCCGACCTGGCCGCCCTGGTCACCCTGGAGGCCGGCAAGGTGGTCTCCGAGGGCCTGGGCGAGGTGCAGGAGATGATCGACATCTGCGACTACGCCGTGGGCCTGTCGCGCCAGCTGTTCGGCCTGACCATCGCCACCGAGCGTCCGGCCCACCGGATGATGGAGACTTGGCATCCGCTGGGCGTGGTGGGGGTGATCAGCGCCTTCAACTTCCCCGTCGCCGTCTGGTCGTGGAACGCGGCCCTGGCCTTGGTCTGCGGCGACGCCGTGGTCTGGAAGCCGTCGGAGAAGACCCCGCTGGTGGCCCTGGCGACCCAGGCGTTGTTCGAGCGCGCCGCCGCCCGGTTCGGTTCGGACGCGCCGGCCGGCCTGTCGACCCTGCTGATGGGCGGCCGCGAGGTCGGCGAGGCCCTGGTCGACCATCCGAAGGTCCCGCTGGTCTCGGCCACCGGCTCGACGGCCATGGGCCGCACGGTGGGCCCCAAGCTGGCCGCCCGCTTCGCCCGCGCCCTGCTGGAGCTGGGCGGCAACAACGCCGCCATCGTCGCCCCTTCGGCCGATCTCGACCTGACCCTGCGCGGCGTCGCCTTCGCGGCCATGGGCACGGCGGGCCAGCGCTGCACCACCCTGCGCCGGCTGTTCGTGCACGACAGCGTCTATGACGCCTTCGTCGGTCGCCTGAAGAGCGCCTATCCGTCGGTGCCGGTCGGCGACCCGCGCCAGGCCGGCGTGCTGGTCGGCCCGCTGATCGACAAGGCCGCCTTCGACGCCATGCAGTCGGCGCTGGACCAGGCTCGCGCGGCCGGCGGCCGGGTGGTCGGCGGCGACCGCGTCGAGGTCGCGGGCGCTGACGCCTTCTACGTGTCGCCCGCCCTGGTCGAGATCGACGAGCAGGTCGGCATCGTCAGGCGCGAGACCTTCGCGCCCATCCTCTACGTGATGCGCTACACCGAGCTGGCCGACGCCATCGCCGCCCAGAACGACGTGGCCCAGGGGCTGTCGTCGTCGATCTTCACGCTCAATGTCCGCGAGGCCGAGCTGTTCGTGTCGGGCGAGGGCAGCGACTGCGGCATCGCCAACGTCAATATCGGCCCCTCGGGCGCCGAGATCGGCGGGGCGTTTGGCGGCGAGAAGGAGACCGGCGGCGGCCGCGAGGCCGGCTCCGACAGCTGGAAGGCCTATATGCGTCGCGCCACCAACACCGTGAACTACGGAACCACCCTGCCGCTGGCGCAGGGGGTCACGTTCGACGTTTGATATTTTCATAGACCGCTCATCCCGGCGAACGCCGGGACTCAGATGGAATGGCTTTGAGGCGGGTTCCTCGAACTCAGAGCTGATCCAGCCCGACACACCGCCATGGGATCTGGGTCCCGGCATTCGCCGGGATGAGCGGAATTTAAAACTCTAACTCCCGGACCGCCCCATGAGCCACCTCTCCACCCTCGTCGCCTCGGCCGTCGGCCAGAAGGCCGCCGCCACGATCCTGGACGTGCTGGACATCGACCCGGCCCTGACGGCCCAGGCCGAGGGGCCCGTCTCGCGCGCGGTGTTCGCCATGGCCCTGAACGCGGTGCTGTTCCACGACATCATGGGCCGGGTGCCCCTGGGCGCGGCCTACACCACCGAGCGCCGGGCGGCGGGTCACCGGATCCTATTCGACCACGGCGCCCTGCGGACCATCGATTTCGGCGACGGCGCTCCCACCGGCGCCCTGCCGGCCGGCCACCTGGCCTTCGCGCGGATCCTGGAGCCCTTGGGCTATCACGTCGCCGACCTCTATCCGCTGGACCGCTTGAAGATGACCGGCCGGGCCTTCGCCCACCGCGACTTCCCCGAGGCCATCCCGCAGTTCTTCGTCAGCGAGCTGCACGTGACCCGCTTCTCGGGCGCCTTCCAGGTGATCGCTCACGCCGTGTTCGACACCACCGCAGACGCCTTGCAGGAAGAGGCCCGCCGCGCCCTGGCCGCCTTCGCCGCCGAGGGCGCCTGCGACCTGGACGCGGCCCGCGCCGCCCTGCCCCAGGTGGTCGCCGCCTTCGAGCGCACCCACGCCACGCCGCGGCTGGAGCACTACAAGGCCCTGCTGGCCGAGTCGGCCGAGGCCGCCTGGATCGCCACCGAGGGCCAGGCCTTCAACCACGCCACCGACCGCGTGCCCGACGTCGAGGCCGTGGCCGACGTCCAGAAGGCCCTGGGCCGCCCCGTGAAGGACACCGTCGAGGTCTCCGGCTCGGGCCGCGTGCGCCAGACCGCCTTCAAGGCCCAGCCGGTGGAGCGCGTGTTCGTCACCGATGAGGGCGAGGTCACGCTGACCGTGCCGGGCTCGTTCCACGAGTTCATCAGCCGCGACCGCCACGTCGACGAGGCGGGCGTCGAGCGACTGGACCTGCGGTTCGACAGTTCCAACGCCCAAGGCATCTTCAAGATGACCGGCACGGGCTGAGCCCCAAAGCACAACAGGCGCGGCCGAAGCCGCGCCTGCCAGGCTTATCGCCTTCGTTCGGGCCTAGGCTTCGGGACCGACGAAGGTGTAGTCGCCCATCGGCACCCGGACCTCGCGGCCCGAGACGACGGCGTCGAAGTCACCCATCAGCTCGGCGGCCTGATGGTGGCGGGGGTGGCCCGCCGGCACGATCCAGTACTTGTAGAAGGTCACGGCCGAGCCGGGCGCCAGCTTGCCGAACTGCACGGCCAGTTCGCCGGCGTGGCGCGGCGGGGCCTCGATCGCGGCGCTGACCACCTGGTAGTCGTTGGCGATCGCCGTCGCGGTCGCCTTCAGCAGGCCGGCCACCGACAGCGACACCCTGGCCCCCTTCTCGACCCGATGGCAGTGGGCCTCGAAGACGAAGCGCTCGGCCGTGTCGTCCTGATTGTAGAACTTCAGGACCGCCTCGCCGGTCAGCGAGACGTCGACATTGTGCCAGCCGGCCGCGCCGTTGCGTTGCAGCCAGGTCGAGGAGTTCCAGTTGCCGCCACCGCCGTCGGGCTTGTTGGCGAAGAACTCAGACCCCGCGGCCGTGATCATGCAGTAGTGGCCGGCGCCCGGGAAGTTGACGCCGAACGCCAGCTGGGTGGCCGACCGAGTGCCGGGCGGCAGGGTCAGCGCGCCGTTGATGTCGACCAGCGGCGAGGTTTCGAACTGGTCGTCATAGGTGAAGCACTGGATCCAGCTGCTGGGCGGCGGCAGGAACCCGGCGTCGGTATAGTACATCCGCACGATCGGCTTGGTGATCGTCACGCCGATGTTCAGGCTCTGCGCGCGGCCGTAGGCGTAGTTCTTCAGGCCCGGCGCCGGGCCCCAGACGCTCTGGCTCCAGTTGGTGATCAGCAGCCGGGGCGAGGTGGGGGTGGAGCCGTTGACGATCACGTCGGGACTGGCCGTCAGCGTGCCCTGCTTGGGGATCTCGCCGGTGTTGGCGACATTGGCGCGCACGAACAGGCCGTACCAGCGCGAGAAGGCGAACTGGGCCGCCCGGATCGCGTCAGGCTGGTTGACCCCGATCGCCGCGCTCAGGTCGTTGGCCAGGGCGGTGACCGACATCTGCTGGCCGTCATTGGGCGTCGCCGCCCAATAGGTGTCGGCGTAGAGGGCGCCGACGATCGCGGCCAGCGCGCCCAGGTCGAACGGCGGACGCCAGTCCATATAGAGGTTTTGGATCGCCGTCGTCGCGGGATCGCCCGCGTTGAAATACTTCAGGCCCTTGTCCCAGTAGACCTGGGGAATGGCGGCCACGGCGGCTTCGGCATCATAAGCCATCACTGTCTCTCCCTTGATTGGGCTGGCGTCGGACGGGGAGCCGAAGCTCAGCCATGAGGTGTGGATGTTCAGATACGCCACTTGCGATTGCATATTATGCCGACACCCGGGAGACGGTGCAGAAATGCACTTTTTAGTATTTAATTCATAAAAAGATTTCCATAGGTTGTAGTGAAGCTTGTCGCATGCCGTGGCGCTGAGCTTTTTAGCCGACGAGGTTCAGAGCGATATCGCCAGCCTAATCCTCGGCGGTGGCCAGGGCCTGGGCCAAGGCGACCAGCTGGCCGCGCACCTGGGGACGAAGGCCCGAGAAGGCCTTGACCAGGGCGTGCGAGCCCGGCTGGTCGAGGAAGCGGATGACCTCGTCGCGCGGCGTCCGCCCCTCTTCGACCGGGCCATCCAACCCCTCGAAGAAGGCGACCAGCGGCGTGTCGAGCTTCTGGGCGATCTCGTACAGCTTCGACGCGCTGACCCGATTGGCCCCGCGCTCGTATTTCTGCACCTGCTGGAAGGTGACGCCCACGGCCGTGGCCAGCTCGGTCTGGCTGATCTTCAGCGCCCGGCGTCGCAGACGGATAAGGGCGCCGACATGGCGGTCGATAGGGTGCGGGGAGCGGGTCTCGGTGTCGTTCAAGGCTCTCGTCCTGGTCACGCGGCCGACGACGTCGCCGGCCTCATGGCCCAGATACGGCTCAGGTTGGAGCGCGGTTGCGGTGACGGAATGTCACACGCTGAAAGGGAAGTTCCAGGCCGTCTAGCTCGCCAGCGCTTGGCCGATCGCCAGCCGCAACTGGCGGTCTGACACCGGCTTGAACAGCACCTCGGCCGGATGGTCCTGGTAGATCCGCTCGATCGTGGCGGACTCGCGCGAGCCGGTGATGAAGATCACCTTGGAGCCGACCGTGGCGTGGATGGCCAGGGCGGCGTCGACGCCGTCCTTGTCGCCGCGCAGGCGCACGTCCATCAGCACCACCTCGGGCTTGTGCATCATGGCCAGGGCCAGGGCCTCGTCGGCGGTGGTGGCCGTGCCGCACACCGTCATGTCCATGTCCTCGACCTGCATGCACAGGCCCTGGGCGATCAGGAACTCGTCGTCGACCACGAGCACCAGACGATTGAGGGCGGCGCTCATGCGGCCACCGGATCGGCGACGCGGATTTCGCTGCGGGTCTGGCCTCGGCGGCTCTGAACCATGATCGTACCCTTCAACTGAGCGACTAAACCTTCGATGATCGTGGAGCCCAGGGCCATCTTGGCCGCCGGCTCTCCTCCCAGACCCGCGCCGTCGCGGCTGTAGCCCTTGCCGTTGTCGGCGACGACCAGCAGCAGGCCGCCGTCGTCGGCCCGGCTGAGATTGACGTCGATCTCGCCCTGGCCGTCGGGAAAGGCGTGCTTGAGCGAGTTGGTCACCAGCTCGTTGACCAGCAGGCCCAGGGGAATGGCGAAGTCCAGGCCGACGTCCAGGGGAATGGCCTCGACCGACAGGTCCACGTCGTTGGCCCCGCCGCCGTGCACGATGTTGGTCGACAGCTCGTGCAGGAACGGCGCGATGTCGAAAGTCTTCAGGTCGGTCGAGCCCATCAGCTGCTGATGGACCAGGCCCAGGGCGAAGACCCGGTCGCGCAGGCTTCGCAGGGCCTGCTTGGCCTCGGGATCGGGCATCTGGCGGGTCTGCATCACCAGCAGGCTGTCGACGATCTGCAAGTTGTTCTTCACCCGGTGATAGACCTCGCGCAGCAGCAGGTCGCGCTGGGCCAGGGCGGCGGTCAGCTCGGCTGTGCGCGCCTCGACCCGGCGCTCCAGCTCGGCGGCCGACGGCAGGGCGGCGGCCTTGGGGATCAGCGGCCACAGGATGGCGGCCGTGGCGATCGACAGGATGGCGGTGACCAGCTTGATGATCCCCTCCACGCCATAGGCCGGCACCCACAGGGTCAGGATGGCCATCAGGTGGGTGGTGCCGCAGGCCAGGATGAAGGCCACGAACAGATAGGCCACCCAGCTGTACTTGATGTCGGGCCGGCGGCGGACGAAGGCGGCGATGGCCAGCGGGATCGACAGATAGGCCAGGCCGATGACGACGTCGGAACCCGCGTGCAGCGCGACCAGGCCGGGCGCCCAACTGAGGCAGAAGCCGTGCGGCGTCAGGCCGGAAGGATTAAGCAGCCAGTCGGTCCACGACATGTCCACGCCCCCAGTAGCCCATCCGGCAGGGCCTCATGAAGGCAGAAAATTTCTATTTCAGATAGTGTTTTCGCGAAGCGCGCGAGCGCTCATCGCCAGCCGAGCCGCCGGCTTCGGACGTGGCGGGTGATGATCCGGACGGTGACCATCTGGACCAGAAGCTTCCAGGCCTGGGCCAGCAGATTGGCGCGACGACGGCGCATGACGTGTTTCCTTTATGTGGGGATGGAAAAGAAAAACCGGCTGGCTCCGGGGGAGAGCCAGCCGGTCTGAGCGGCGCGGTTCCTTGGGGGAGGGCGAACCGGCCGCGGGACCTTCCGGGGCGTCGACGGCGGGGTGTCGAGGCGGGGAAGGCGTAGGGAGAGTTAAGCCCAGGATCGGACCGTCTTCTTGGACGATCCGACCCCGACTTGGCTTAGCCGAACAGCTTCGCGGCGGTCTTGGCGACCAGCTCGCCCTGGTGGCGGGCGCCGTCCAGTTCGATCTGGCTGGGCTGACGCGAACCGTCGGCCGCGGCGATGGTGGTGGCGCCGTAGGGCGCGCCGCCAGTGATTTCCTCCAGGGTCATCTGGCCCTGGTGGCTGTAGGGCAGGCCCACGATCGTCATGCCGAAGTGCAGCAGGTTGGTGATGATCGAGAACAGGGTGGTCTCGTTACCGCCGTGCTGGGTGGCCGACGAGGTGAAGGCCGCGCCCACCTTGCCGTTCAGCGCGCCGCGCGCCCACAGGCCGCCGGCTTGGTCCAGGAAGTTGGCCATCTGCGAGCTCATGCGGCCAAAGCGGGTGCCGGTGCCGACGATGATGGCGTCGTAGTTTTCCAGGTCGGCGATCGTGGCGATCGGAGCGGCCTGATCCATCTTGTAATAGGACTTCTTGGCGACCTCTTCGGGCACCAGTTCCGGCACGCGCTTGATGTCGACCGTGGCGCCGGCGGCGCGGGCGCCTTCGGCGACGGCGTTGGCCATGGTCTCGATGTGACCGTAGGCGGAGTAATAAAGAACGAGAACCTTGGCCACTTTGGCCTCCTTGGGCTGAACTTGGGTTTGGGACTTGGATTTGAAGAAGCGGGAGAACATCGGAGTTTCGACTTTGCGGCTTTGACGTTTCCGCCCTTTTCGTCCTCCCCGGCGCGAGACCAGGGAGGACGGGGCGAAAAGGTCGATTAGGCGGCGTCGACCAGCACCAGTTCGGCGTCTTCCAGCGCCTTGACGCGGATGACGGCCTCGTCCTGGATGGCCGCGCCGTCGCGGGTGTTGAGGATCACGCCGTTGATCTCGACCTTGCCGGTCGACGGAACGAGGTAGCCCTTGCGGTCGGCGCCGATGGCATATTCGGTGACTTCACCGGCCTTCAGCGTCGCGCCCAGGACCCGGGCGTCGGTGCGGATCGGCAAGGCGTCGGTGTCGCCCTCGAAGCCGCTGGCCAGGGCCACGAACTTGCCGCTGCGGTCGCCCTTGGGGAACGGCTTGGCGCCCCAGGCCGGACCTTCGCCGCGCTTGTTCGGGATGATCCAGATCTGGAAGATCTTGGTCGTGTCGCTTTCCAGATTGTATTCCGAGTGACGGATGCCGGTGCCGGCGCTCATCACCTGGACGTCGCCCGCCTCGGTGCGACCCTTGTTGCCCAGGCTGTCCTGGTGGGTGATCGCGCCTTCGCGGACATAGGTGATGATCTCCATGTCGGCGTGCGGGTGGGGCGGAAAGCCGGTGCCGGCCGCGATGGTGTCGTCGTTCCACACCCGCAGGGCGCCGTGATGGACGCGGCGCGGATCGTGGTAGTCGGCGAACGAGAAATGGTGCTTGGCGTCCAGCCAACCGTGGTTGGCGCCGCCGAGGCTGTCGAAGGTTCTGACGTCAATCATCGTCTTATCTCCTGGAGACCGAGCCCGATGGCCGTCTCTGTTGGAGGGAAGATGGCCTCTTGCCTTACGATGCGAAATGGAAATGATCGAAACAGACCGTTTCGTATTTTGATCTTATATCTTCCGCTCTTCCCGGCCTTCGCCGGGAAGAGCGGATATGGAGAGGCCCATGAAACTCCCCGACTTCGAGGCCTGGGCGGTGTTCGCCAAGGTGGCCGAGACCGGCTCGTTCGTCGGGGCGGCCCAGCAGCTGAACCTGTCGAAGGCCACGGTGTCCAAGGCCGTCACCCGGTTGGAGCAGAAGCTGGGGGCGACGCTGTTCCACCGCACCTCGCGGCGGCTGTCCCTGACCGAGGCGGGCCGCGCCTCGCTGCATCGCGCGACGCACATTCTGCAGGAAGGCGAGGCCCTGGAGGCCGAGGCCTCGGCCCAGTCGGCCACGCCGCGCGGCCTGGTGCGGGTGGCCGCGCCGATGTCGTTCGGCATCGCCCACCTGGGCCCGGCCCTGCCGGAGTTCTTCGCCCTCTATCCCGAGGTGTCGGTCGAGCTGTCGCTGTCGGACCAGTTGGTCGACATCGTCGAGGACGGCTTCGACCTGGCCCTGCGGATCTCGGCCCTGGAGGACTCCAGTCTGCTGGCCCGGCGGCTGTGCCCGGTGCGGGTGATGCTGGTCGGCTCGCCGGCCTATTTCGACCAGCGCGGCCGGCCCCAGCATCCCAAGGACCTGACCACTCACAGCGGCCTTTTCTACACCGGCGGCCGCTCCAAGGAGGTCTGGCGGTTCGAGCATGCCGAGCACGGACAATACGCGGTCAGCGTGCCCTCGCCCCTACGGGTCAACAACGCCGACATCCTGCGACCCTCGCTGCTGGCCGGCCTGGGCGTGGCCATGCAGCCGGACTTTCTGGCCTGGGAAGACGTGAAGAGCGGCTTGCTGGAAGAGGTGCTGCCCGACTGGGCCCCGCCGCCCATCGCCCTGCACCTGGTCACCCCGCCCAGCACGATCCGGCCGGCGCGCGTGGAGGTGCTGATCGCGTTCCTGGCCAAGCGAATGGCGACCGCGCCCTGGTTGGGGTGAGAGCTTTAAAAAGCCGCTCATCTCGGCGAACGCCGGGACCCAGATGGAATAGCGGTGTGGCTGACGCCAAGAGCGCCGAGCGTCTCCAGTCCGCTTCCCAGATTTAGGATCTGGGTCCCGGCGTTCGCCGGGATGAGCGGATCAAAAAGGCCTACGCCATCTCGTGCTTGTCGTTCAGGCACTCGCCGATCGCACGCGCGCAGCCCGGCAAGCCCAGGGCGCCGATGAACGACATGGCGACAGCGCAGACCAGCATTACAGGTTGGAAGATACGCATGCGAATTTCTCCACCGGCCAGTTCATCGTAGGGCGAGTTTCAGCCCAGATAAGGCTGAAGCTTGACGTTTGTTCCTGTGTGCAGGGAGTCCACGTCGGAAAAGCTCAGCATGCGGCAGATATGTCTCACCCGTATGTCAGTCACCCAACGCATAAGCGACACGAGCGGCCTCAATTCGACGCAATTTCGCCTCCAGCGCCGACCAGTCGTCGGCCGCCGCGATCGGCGCCCACAGGGCCTCGACCTCGTCGATCAGCAGCTCTTCGGGCTCCAAAGCGCTGAAAACCGGGCTTTCCAGCCGTTCTGGGCGGTCGGTCTCGAACTCGGCCAGCTTGCGACGGAAGTCCAGGAAGGCGTCTTGTCCGTACAGATCCGCGCGCGGACCGGCCAAGGCGCGCGCCGCCGACGCCTCGCCGCCGAACCAGTCGAAGAAGAACGGCTCCCAGCGCAGTGATTCGTCGCCGGCCGCCCCGCCTGTCGCAAGCGCCACGAACGCGGCCTGGACCAGGGCGACGTCCTCGTCGGCCGAGCGGCTCTTCAAGCCCAGGCGGTTCAGCACCGCCCCGCGCAGGGCGTCTCTATAGTGGTCGGAGAAACCGTTCAGGGCGGCGATCAGCCCGGCGTCGTCGGTGACCTGGGCCAGGCACCCGGCCAGCTGCTGCAGGTTCCAGAACACCGTCTCGGGCTGGCGGCCGAAGCTGTAGAGCCCCGAATGGTCGAAATAGGCGGCCGTGAAGTTCGGATCGTTCCGGGGCAGGAACCGCCAGGGGCCGTAGTCGAAGCTTTCGCCGGTCACCACCATGTTGTCGGTGTTGAGCACCCCGTGCACGAAGCCCGCCGCCATCCAGCGGGCGCAGAGCCGGGCGCTGGCCGCGACCACCTGTTCCAGCAGGACCTTGGGCCGATCCGGCTGGTCGGCGACGCCGGGGAAGTAGGTCTCGACCGCGTGGTCGACCAGTTTGGCGATGTTGTCGGGCCGCTCCAGATAGGCCTGGCGCTGGAAGGTGCCGAAGCGGATGTGGCTGTGCGACAGGCGGGTCAGCACGGCCGAGCGGGTGGGGCTGGGTTCGTCGCCGCGCACCAGGTCCTCGCCGGTCTCGACCAGGGAGAAGGCGCGCGAGGTCGGAACGCCCAGGGCCTCCAGCTGGGCCGCGGCCAGGATCTCGCGCACCCCGCCCTTCAGGGTCAGCCGCCCGTCGCCGGCCCGCGACCACGGCGTCTGGCCCGACCCCTTGGTGGCCAGGTCCAGCAACCGCCCGCTTCCCTGCTCCCGCAGCTGGGCGAACAGGAAACCGCGCCCGTCGCCCAGGTCGGGATTGTAGGTCCGGAACTGATGGCCGTGATAGCGCATGGCCAGCGGCCCCGGCTGATTGTCCGGCAAGGGCTGGAACCGCGCGAAATGGCTCAGCCATTCGGCGTCGCTCAGCCCCTCCAGCCCGACGGTCGCGGCGGCCCGGTCATTGCGGAACCGCAGGATCGTCTCGGGGAAGTCGGCGGGCGCGACGGGATCGGCGAAGTCCGGCCCCAGGCGCATGAAGATCGGGTCGGGGCGATAGCTCTGCGAGATCGGCATGCCCCGCACATGAGTCCATCCGTGGCGCGGCGCAAGTCTAACGTCGCCGACGGGTCGGTCCCTCAAAACCACGAACGGAAGATTGGGGATGGTCGGCGAACGCTGTCGCATCCGCGCAACAGCGGTTCGCGAACCGTTAATCCATAAGGTTTTTCCTTGCCGAGTATCCAGCGGGGCCGTAACCCTTGCGTGTCAATTCGAACAATCGTTCGGGTCACGACCAAATCAAAAGGCGGGGGCGATGCAAGCGCCCGCGTCATAAAACGAACCGAGGTAGGAAATGCGCTTTACTCAGGTGCTTTGCGGCACGGCGTCCGCCGTCGTGCTCGCCGGTCTGACCCCGATGGCGGCTCAGGCTCAACAATCAGACATCCCCACCGTCGACAGCATCGTCGTCACCGCCCAGAAGCGCGAGCAGAACCTGCAGGACGTGCCGGTGGTGGTCACCGCGGTCGG
Source organism: Caulobacter soli (assembly GCF_011045195.1). Taxonomy (GTDB): domain Bacteria; phylum Pseudomonadota; class Alphaproteobacteria; order Caulobacterales; family Caulobacteraceae; genus Caulobacter; species Caulobacter soli. Next base: position 4,612,667 of record NZ_CP049199.1, read on the forward strand.
CGCCAAGCTGCTGCAGGACACGGGCGTCAAGGACATCAAGGATCTGACGATCCTGACCCCCGGTCTGACCGTGACCTCGACCACGTCGGAAGCCTCGACCACCGCCCGGATTCGTGGCGTCGGTACGGTCGGCGACAACCCTGGCCTCGAAAGCTCGGTCGGCGTCGTGATCGACGGCGTCTATCGCCCGCGCAACGGCGTGTCGTTCGGCGACCTGGGCCAGATGGAGCGCATCGAGGTCCTGAAGGGCCCGCAAGGCACCCTGTTCGGCAAGAGCACCTCGGCCGGCGTCATCAACATCGTCACCAAGGAGCCGGAGTTCGGCTTCGGCGCCGAAGGCGAGGCGACGATCGGCAACTTCAACGCCCACGGCCTGGCCGCTTCGGTGACCGGTCCGCTGTTCGGCACGGAAACCCTGGCCGGTCGCCTGTACGTCGCCGCCCGCGAGCGCGACGGCTATAACGACGTGGTCACCGGCAAGGGTCCCAGCGACCGCGACGAGGACGCCGACCAGAACTTCTACACCGTGCGCGGCCAGCTGCTGTTCGTGCCGGACGACAAGTCCAGCTTCAAGCTGATCGGCGACTACACCAAGCGCGACGAGAACTGCTGCGGCGCCGTGCAGATCCGCACCGGCGCCACCGCCGGCCTGCTGGCCATCGTGAACGGCGGCCCGGCCCTGGCCAACCCCGCCAATCCCTATGACCGCGTCGCCTATTCGAACCGCGGCGCCCCGGCCTCGGTCGAGGACAAGGGCGTGTCGCTGGAAGGCAAGATCGACACCGGCTTCGGCGAGATCACCTCGATCACGGCCGTCCGCAACTGGCGCACCGACAACGGCCAGGACTCCGACTTCAGCACCGCCGACCTGGCCTACCGCGTGAAGGACGGCACCAACTCGGCCGAGTTCACCACCTTCAGCCAGGAAATCCGCCTGGCGGGCCAGACCGACAAGTTCGACTGGCTGGTCGGCGCGTTCCTGGCCGACGAGAAGTTGGATAACAAGGCCAACTTCCTCTACGGCAACAACTACGAGCAGTATCTGGGCCGTCTGCTGTCGCTCGCGGCGTCGCCCAGCACCGGCGGCCTGCCCAACTTCGTCGCCACCCTGCTGAACCGCGCGCCCAACACCAGCTTCGTCGGCGGCCAGGGCCTGCACGACCGCTACCAGCAGCGCGCCACCACCATCGCCGGCTTCACCAACAACACCTGGCACGTGACCGACGCCTTCGACATCACCGCCGGCCTGCGCTACTCGATCGACGACAAGACACTGGACACCTACCAGACGACCAGCGACGGCGGGATCGCCTGCGCCACCGCCCTGTCGCCGGCCGGCCAACTGCGCATCGCCACCCTGGTCGGCGCCGCCAACGCCCCGACCGTCATCGGCAACCTCTGCCTGCCCTGGGCCAACCCCCTGTTCAACGGCCGCGGCACCAAGCAGAAGCGTTCGGACAAGGAATGGAGCGGCACCATCAAGGCGTCGTACCGCTTCTCGCCCGAGGTCTTCACCTACGCCTCGTACGCGCGCGGCTATAAGGGCGGCGGCTTCAACCTGGACCGCACCCAGTCGTCCAACGGCCTGCCCAGCGGCGGTTCGGGCATCACGCCGATCAAGGACACCTCGTTCCCCGCCGAATTCGTCGACAGCTACGAACTGGGCATGAAGAACACCCTGTTCAATCGCACGGTGCTGTTCAACATCACGGGCTTCTACCAAAAGTTCAGCGACTTCCAGCTGAACACCTTCCTGGGCACGTCGTTCGCGGTGCGCTCGATCCCGGAAGTGACCTCCAAGGGCGCCGACCTCGACTTCATCTGGTTCACCCCGGTGCACGGCCTGTCGATCCAAAGCGGCCTGAGCTATTCGGACACCAAGTACGGCGATCAGGCGGTTCCGAACGATCCGACCAACGCCCTGGCCCTGCTGCCGGGCAGCCGCATGTCCCTGGCGCCCAAGTGGTCGGGCACCGCCTCGGTGACCTACGAGCACCCGGTCGGCGACAGCCTGAAGGCCCGCTTCAACGTCGGCGCCAAGTACTCGTCCGACTACAACACCGGTTCGGACCTGTTCCCGCCGAAGGTCCAGAAGGACTACACCGTGGTCAACGGCCGCGTCGCCCTGGGCGCCGTGGACGACAAGTGGACCATCGAACTGTGGGGTCAGAACCTGTTCGACGAGAAGTACGAGCAAGTCGCCTTCAACGGCTTCCTGCAAGGCTCCTCGGGCCTCTCGGCGACCAACAAGGTCTACAACCCGGCCGCCGACACCATCACCTACGACGCCTTCCTGGGCGCGCCGCGCACCTACGGCATGACCCTGCGGGCCAAGTTCTAGGCCTGAAACCCGAACGGGCGGCGGCCTCCGCCGCCCGACTTTGAAACGACGGGAAGGGCGATCCGGGCGACCGGGTCGCCCTTTCCTTTGTCCCTTTCGCCGCGGCCAAGCTTTTATCGAATCCCGAACCGTCCCACCCTGGCGCTCAAGGATTCGTCGCGGAGGCCCATCCCATGAAGACCGTCCGACTGCTCGGCGTCTGGGTCTGCCTGTTGCTGGGGCTGGCGATCGCCAACCTGGCCCTGCGAACGCCCCCGCCCCTGCCGGCCAACGCCCCCGCCGACCAGTTCTCGGCCACGCGCGCCATGGCCGACGTCCGCGCCATCGGCGGCAAGCCCCACCCGATCGGCTCGGCCGAGATCGTCCGGGTTCGCGACCATCTGATGAGCCGCATCGCGGGCCTCGGGCTGGAGGTCTTCGTCCGCCCCGGCGAGGGCGTGCGCGAGGCGGCCAAGTGGTCGCCCCGCTCGATGGCCGTGGGCGCGGTGCAGAACATCGTCGCCACCCTGCCCGGGACCGACCGCGAGGCCCCCGCCGTGCTGGTGATGAGCCACTACGACACCGTCCACAACTCGCCCGGCGCGGCCGACGACTCCGCGGGCGTGGCCGCGGCCCTGGAGATCGCCCGCGCCCTGAAGGCCGGCCCCCAGCCCGCCCGCGACGTGATCTTCCTGTTCACCGACGGCGAGGAGCCGGGCCTGCTGGGCGCCGAGGCCTTCTTCGGTCGCGATCCCCTGCGCGAGCACGTGGGCGTGGTGATCAACATGGAGGCCCGGGGCGACGCGGGCCGCGCGGCCATGTTCCAGACCGGCCCCGACAGCGGCGACCTGATCCGCCTCTATGCCGGCGCCGCCCACCAGCCGACCGCCAACTCGCTGGCCGCCGCCGTCTATCAGCGGATGCCCAACGACACCGACTTCACCCACGCCCTGCGCGTGGGCCTGCCGGGACTGAACTTCGCCTTCATCGACGACCAGCTGGCCTATCACACGCCCCTGGCCACGCCCGACCACCTGAACCAGGGCAGCCTGCAGAACCTGGGCGACCAGGCCCTGCCCGTGGTCCGCGCCCTGGCCATGGGCCAGGCCCTGCCGGCCAAGTCGCCCGACCTGATCTATTCCGACGTCCTGGCCCTGGGCCTGGTGGCCTATCCGATCGAGATCGGCTGGGCGATCCTGGGCCTGGCCGGGGTGCTGATCGTCTTCACCGGCTATCGCGCCCTGCGCGGCAAGGCCGTGACCTTTGTCGAGATCCTGCGCGGGATCGCCGGCTTCCTGCTGCTGGCGGCCGGCGCCGTCCTGGCCCTGCACCTGGCCGGACGGCTGATCGGGATCGGCGACCAGCAGCGCTATTACGCGGTGCTGGGCCAGTTCAACGCCCTGCTGCCCGGCGCCGGGATCCTGCTGATCGGGGTCTGCCTGACGATCCTGATCCTGCAGGCGCGCGGCGTTCGCGGACTCTGGGGACGGGTCTGGGTCAGCCTCATCGCCCTGGCCGCCGGGGGTCTGTGCAGCCTGGTCGGCGGTTTCGACCAGATCGGCCTGGGCCTGGGCGTCGCCGTCGTGGTGCTGGCCTGGCTGAGCCTGGGCCGGGGCGTGGGCGTGTTCGGCGCCTGGCTGGGCGCCCTGCTGGTGGTGCTGGCCCTAGCCGTGACCGCGCAGGTGCTGCTGCCCGGCGCCTCGGTGATGCTGGCCTGGCCGCTGCTGGCCGCCAGCCTGGCCGCCGCCCTGGTCATGGCCGTGGGCGGCGCCCGCGACCGCCGCGTGGCCTGGCTGCTGACCCTGGTCATCGCCCTGGTCGCCGTCGCCGTGGTCGCCCAGCTGAGCGCCTGGGGGGCTTGGACCTTCGCCGGTGTGGGCCTGACCGAGCCGGCGGTGCTGGCGGTGTTCGCCATCCTGGCCGCCCCCGCCCTGCTGCCCCTGGCCTTCGACTTCGCCGCCTATCGCTGGGCTCCGATTTTCGCCGGCGTCGCCGTCGCGGCCGGGGTCGGACTGCTGGCCTATGCGGGCCTGGGCGACCCCGGCCCGACCCGGCCGCGCCTGGCCGAGGCCAGCCACCTGGCCGACCTGTCGACCGGCACGGCCTGGCGGGTCTCGCCCCAGCCGCGCCTGGATCCCTGGTCGACCGTGGTGCTGTCGGACAACGACGCCAAGCCCGTGCGCCAGGCCTATCCGCCGCTGTTCCGCGAGCCGGTCTGGATGGCCCCCACCAACGTCCTGCCGGTCGAGCGGCCGGTGCTGACCATCGACCGGGCCGGCGACCGCCTGCTGGTCCGCGCCGTGCCGACGGCCGGCGCCGAGGTCCTGACCCTGCGGCTACGGCCCAGCGTCGACCTGGACCAGCCGCGCCTGAACGGCCGGCCGATCGCCCTGCCGACCAAGGCCGGGGAATGGTCCAGCCTCAGCTATCACGCCCCCGATCCCAACGGCGTCACCCTCAGCTTCACCGCCAGGGCGGCCGGCAAGATCGAGGTGGCCGTGGTCGAGATCCGCGACGGCTGGCCGCGCGGCGCCTCGGCGATCCCGGCCAAGCCGCCGGGCCTGATGGGCATGGGCTATTCGGACAAGACGATCGTGCTGGATCGCGGGGCGTTGAGTTGGCCGGCGTTCGTGGACAGCGACACCCAGCCATAAATCCGCTCATCCCGGCGAATGCCGGGACCCAGATGGAATGGCGCTTTGGCCTGACGCCAAAAGCTCTGAGTCCTTCCAATCATCCACACCGCTAAGGGATCTGGGTCCCGGCATTCGCCGGGATGAGCGGTTGTTGAAGCGAGACTCAAATGACGATCACCCCGTCCCCCGGCGGCTCCGCGAACAGCCCCTCAACCACCGCCGCCCGCCGCTCCAGCGTCGCGCGCTGGTTCACATAGCCCTTGTCGGTGATCTCGCCGGCGTCGATGGACGGCGGTTCGGTCAGGATCGCCACCCGCGCCACGCGCCGCGAACCACCGCCGGCCGCGGCGTTGAACGCCCCGATGCGGTCGCGCAGGATCGCCGTCAGCTTGTCCAGCGGCGTGCCCGGCCCCTCGTCGGCGACCAGCGCCGCCAGCCCGGCCGGCGAGGGCCAGAGCATGGCGGCGATGAACGGCTTGTCCTGGCCGGCGATCACCGCGTCGTGGACATAGGGGCTGCAGGCGGCTACCAGGTCGGGCCTCAACACCCCGACGCTGACCCAGGTGCCGCTGTCCAGCTTGAAGTCCTCGGTCACCCGGCCGTCGAAAACCAGGCCCTTGGACGGGTCGTCCGGATCCACGAACCGCGCCGCGTCGCCCAGCTTGTAGAAGCCCTCCTCGTCGAAGGCCGCCGCCGTCTTCTCCGGGTCCTTGTGATAGCCGCTGGCCACCGTTGGACCCTTGACCCGCACCTCGTATTTCGAGCCCGACGGGACCAGCTTCAGGGCCAGGCCCGGCAAGGGCAGGCCGATCAGCCCGACGCGCTCGGTGATCCAGTGGGTGACGGTGACGCCTTGGGTCTCGGTCGCGCCGTACATGGTGGCCAGCGGCACGCGATGGCCGGTCTCGGCCACGGCCAGGGCCTGCATGCGCTCGTAGACGTCGTTGGACAGGGTGGCCCCGCCATAGGCCATGTAGCGCAGGTTCTTGAAGAACGCGGCGCGCAGCACCGGATCGGCCTCCATCGCCCCGGCCAGCATGGCGAAGGCCACGGGCGCCGAGCCGAAGACGACGGGCGAGACCTCGTAGAGGTTCTTGATCGTGGTCTCGAACATCCCCGGCAGAGGCTTGCCCTCGTCGATCCACAAGGTTCCGCCGTTCCAGATCACGCCGTTGAAGCCGATGTTGCCGGCCGAGATATGGCTCCAGGGCATCCATTCCAGGCTGTCGGGAATCTCGTCGGCCGGGTCGTCCTCCAGCTTCAGCCCCTCCTGGCCGGCGATGACTCCCGCCATCATCGCATGGGTCTGGGGCACGCCCTTGGGCATGCCGGTCGAGCCGGAGGTGAACAGGTACTTGGCGACGGTCTCCGGCCGGAGCGTCTCGCGCCTGGCGACGACGTCGCGCGGCGGGGTGGCGGCCACGGCGTCGAAGGCAACGGCCCCCTCCCCGGCGCCGTCGGCGGTGACCAGCAGCAGGTCGGGACGAAGCGCCCGCAGCGCCGCGATCGCCTTGTCGAACATCGCGCCGGACTGGGCGAAGACCACCTTCGGCGCGACGGTTTCGAAGCAGTGCTTCAGCTTGCCATGGTCGGCCGACATCAGGCTGTAGGCCGGGCTGACCGGCGCGGCGGGAACCCCGGCGGCGTAGGCGCCCAGGGTCATCAGGGCGTGCTCGATCGAATTGCCCGACAGGATCATCACGCTGTCGTCGGCCGTGACGCCCTGGTCCAGCAGCCACTGGCCGATCCCCTCGACCGCCCGCTGGGCCTGGCCATAGGTGACCCCGCGCCAAGGGCCGTGACCAGGCTCGCGCTGCTTCAGATAGGGCCGGTCGGGATGCAGGGCGGCCTTGTCGGCCAGCAGGTGGCTGATCGTGCGCGGCCCGTCGCCCGGCGCGTGGTTGGAGGTGATGACGATGCTACCGTCGGGGCGGCGGTCGACGGTGATGTCGGCGCCCTTCATCGGGAAGGGCTTGAAGGGGGCGGTGGCCAGATCCGACGCCACCGGAGTTTCGACGCCGCCCATCGTTCTCTCCCGGTCGATTATCGTTGTTTACCGAAGAGGTTACGCGGCCTGCCGCTCGCGTAAAGCGTGCCCGTGCGTAAGGCGTGTGTCCGTTAGCCCACACTTTTCAGCCGTCATTCCCGCCCTTGTGGCGGGAACCCCTCTGTCCACCGCAAGGGCAGAGGTGTGGCGCGCCAGCGCGCCAAGGCGTCTCACCGTCAGCTGAACCAGGGGTTCCCGCCACAAGGGCGGGAATGACGAAGCTTATATGTTCACCTATTGTTCCAAAAACCGGAGAGCGCCATCATGGTCTCGCAGGACGCCTGGATCGCCGTCTACATGATGACCGATGGCTACCGAGGGACGCTCTACACCGGCGTGACGGGTCAGTTCTTCACGCGGATCGTCCATCACCGTGAAGGGCGAACACCCGGCTTCACACGCGAATACGGCCTCAAGCGTCTCGTCTGGTACGAGATTCACGACCTGATGACCGACGCGATCCAGCGCGAGACATCGATCAAGCGTTGGCGCCGACAGTGGAAGATCAATCTGATCGAACGCGACAATCCTCGCTGGGACGACCTCTACGCGTCGGTCTTTGAATGGGCGCCGGTTCCGCGCCAAATCTGAGTCCGAGACGAAGAAAGGGCCGCGCGGCTCTCGCCGGCGCGACCCCTCATCCGTCAGCTTCGCTGACACCTTCTCCCGCAAGGGGATGAAGGATCCAGTTACTCCGCCGCTTGCTTGGCCGAATAACCCAGCACGGCCTTGGTCTCGAGGAACTCGCCGAAGGCGTGGTCGCCCCATTCGCGGCCGTTGCCGCTCATCTTGTAGCCGCCGAACGGGGCCATCAGGTCGGGGCCGGCGCCGTTGAGCACCACCTGGCCGGCCCGCAGCCTGGAGGCCACGGCCCGCACCTCGGCCTCGTCGTTGCCCGAGACATAGGCGGCCAGGCCGTACTCGGTGTCGTTGCCGATCGCCACGGCCTGGTCGACGCCGTCATAGCCGAGGATCGCCAGCACCGGGCCGAAGATCTCTTCCTTGGCGATGGTCATGTCGGGGGTGACGTTGGCGAAGACGGTGGGCTTCACATAGTAGCCGACCTCCAGGCCTTCCGGCTTGCCGGGACCGCCGGAGACCAGGGTCGCGCCCTCGTCGACGCCCTTCTGGATCAGGCCCTGGATCTTGGTCCACTGCACCTCGGAGACGACCGGGCCCAGCTTGGAATTGCCGTTGGGGTCGCCCACGGTGTGAGCGTCGGCGGCGGCCTTGGCGATGGCGATCACCTCGTCCATGCGCTTCTGGGGGACCAGCATCCGGGTCGGGGCGTTGCACGACTGGCCCGAGTTCATCATCACCGAGGCCACGCCCCCGCCGACCGCCTTCTGGTAGTCGGCGTCGTCGAGGATGATGTTGGGGCTCTTGCCGCCCAGCTCCTGGTGCACGCGCTTGACGGTCGGGGCGGCGTTGCGGGCCACCTCGATGCCGGCCCGGGTCGAGCCGGTGAACGACACCATGTCGACCTCGGGGTGCGAGGACAGGCCCGCGCCCACCACTGGCCCGTCGCCGTTGACCAGGTTGAACACCCCGGCCGGCACGCCGGCGGCCGCCAGGATCTCGGTCCAGATCCAGGCCGAGAACGGCGCCACTTCCGAGGGCTTGAGCACCATGGTGCAGCCGACGGCCAGGGCCGGCGCGACCTTGCAGGCGATCTGGTTGATCGGCCAGTTCCACGGCGTGATGAAGGCGCAGACGCCGATCGGCTCCTTCACCAGGCGCGTCGTGCCGCGGTCTTCGCTGAACTTGTAGTCCTTCAGCACCTGCAGCGCGGTCTGGACGTGGGCGATCCCCATGGCCGCCTGGGCGCGCTGGGCCAGCCACGACGGGGCGCCCATCTCCTCGGTGATGGCTTTCGCCATGTCCTCGAAGCGCTTCTGGTACTCGGCGATGATCCGCTCGAGCAGGTCGATGCGCTCCTCGCGGCTGGTCAGTGAGTAGGTGGCGAAGGCCTTGCGGGCGGCGCGGACAGCCAGGTCGACATCCTCGGCCGTGCCCAAGGTCACCCGGCCGGCCACGGTCTCGGTGGCCGGATTGATCACGTCGACCGTCTTGGAGCCCTTGGGCTGGACCCATTGTCCGTCGATGTAGAACTTCAGGTAGTCGCGCATGCCGTGCTCCTCCGGGTTGGGGCGGTTCGCGTCCGGCGGGACGGCGGGCCCTCGTTCAAACATCCATTTTAATGATCAGCGATCACTGGGGAAGGCCTGATCGTTAGGATCACCACATGGGGTCAGGATCGGCGGCCTGGAAGACCTCGGCGATGCGCCGCCGGTTGCCGGGCGTGACGTCGTCGGGCAGGGCGTCGGGGTGGAACCAGCCGACCTGATGGATCTCACCCTGGGCGCTCGACGCGCAGGGCTCCCAGGCATGGACGCGATAGACCAGCACGTGGTCGCCGGGGTGATGGCGCTCGTTGCTGTGGACCGAGACCAGCGTCACCGGCCCGATCACCCTCACGCCGGCTTCTTCCTGCAGCTCGCGGATCACGGCGGTTTCGGCGGTCTCGCCACGCTCGACGCCGCCGCCGGGCAGGCACCAGCCGTGGATATAGGTGTGTTGCACCAGCAGCACCCGCCCCTCGTCGTCGGTGACCACGCCGCGCACGCCCAGCGTCAGGCCGCGCCTGAAGCGGAACCACGCATAGACCAGAGGACGGGTGAAGGGTTCGACACGGCGACGCCAGAGCATGGGGCGGAGCTTAGGTTTCCTGCTTCCAACTGTCATCCCGGACTCGGGCCGCCGTGCGTCCTTCGAGGCCCGCTTCGCGGGCGCCTCGGGATGAGGAATTCGGAGCGGCCGTTTGCACTGTCTTCCTCATCCTGAGGTGCGAGCCGAAGGCGAGCCTCGAAGGACGCACGGCGTTGGGGTCCCGATCAGCCTTGCGGTCAGCCCCTGCCCCCGCTAAAGCCCGGAGCATCTTTCAGTCTGACAACGGACCCACGCTCATGCTCGCGATCGGCGTCATCGCCATTTTCCTGGTGGTCATCCTCGGCCTCAACAAGTTCGAGTTCGGCCGTTTCGACTAAGACGATGTCCGAGCGCGGCGCGGCCCTGGTCACCGGAGGCGGTCGCCGGATCGGCCGCGCCCTGGCCCTGGAGGCCGCGGGGGCCGGGTTCGACGTCGCCGTCCACTACCGCACCGCCAAGGACGAGGCCCAGGCCGTCGCCGACGAGATCGCGGCCCTGGGCCGTCGCGCCGTCGTTCTCGACGCCGAACTGACCCACGAAGCCCAGACCGCCGCCCTGGTGGGCCGCGCCGCCCAGGCCCTGGGTCCGGTCACCCTGCTGATCAACAGCGCCTCGACCTTCGAGGACGACCGCCTGGCGACCTCGACCCGCGAAAGCTGGGACGCCCATCTGGACGCCAACCTGCGCGCGCCGATCGTGCTGGCCCAGGCCTTCTCCGCCGCCTTGCCCGGCGACCATTCCGGCCTGATCGTCAACGTCGTCGACCAGCGCGTGCTGCGGCCCAATCCGCAATTCTTCAGCTACAGCCTGTCGAAGGCCGGCCTGTGGTGGGCGACCCAGACCCTGGCCCAGGACCTGGCGCCGCGCATCCGCGTCAACGCCATCGGCCCCGGCCCGACCCTGCCGTCGGTGCACCAGGCGCCCGGCGAGTTCGAGGCCGAGGCCGCCGGAACCCTGTTGCAGCGCCACGCCAGCCCCGACGAGATCGCCGCCGCCCTGCGCTACCTCATTGACGCAACGTCGGTCACGGGCCAGATGATCGCGGTCGACGCGGGTCAGCATCTGGGCTGGCGCACGCCGGACATCATCGGTTCCTGAGAGTCTCGCCGTGGCCGCCCAACCCCTGACCAACGCTCCCGACGAAGCCCCCCGCCAGAACGCGGCCCGGGTGATCGTCACCAAGGTGTTCGTGCGCGGCCTGAAGGTCGAGGCCGGCATCGGGGTCTATGACGAGGAATTCGGCCGGCTGCAGGCCCTGATCGCCGATGTCGAGCTGGACGTCGCCGTCAGCCACTGCGAGCAGCTGAGCGACACCGTCAATTACGAGACGATCGCCCAGGCGGCCAAGCGGATCGCCGCCGAGGGCCATATCGGCCTGGTCGAGACCTTCGCCGAACGGCTGGCCGAAGCCTGTTTCGAGGATCCCCGCGTGACCCGCGCCCGGGTGCGGGTCGAAAAGCCCTCGGCCCTCGCCCCCCACGCCGCCGCGGCGGGGGTGGAAATCACCGCCGTCCGGGGGTGAGCGCGCTTCGACACAGCGCCCGCCTCTCCCCCTTCCAGCCCGAAACGGTCTGGACCCTGGAGGGCGCGGAGCTGGTCGAGCGTCGCGGCCCCCGCGAGCAGCGTTTCCCGCTTTCGGCCCTGACGTCCTTCCGCCTGGCCAAGCCGCGCGAGGGCGGGCGTCGCCGGGTGCTGACGCTGGGCTTTGGCGGGCGTCGCAAGCTGATCCTCACCGCCCAAAGCTATGTCGGTCCCGGCCGCTTCGACGATCGGCTGGCCAGCTTCTCGCTGTTCGCCCGCGCCGTGGCGGCCGTGGCGTCGGATCTCGCGCCCCGCGCGAGGTTCGAGATCGTCGGCGTCATGGCCCCGCGCGAGGGCCTGACCTGGGTGATGGGCTTTCTGGCGTTCGGCGTGGTGGTGATGCTGCTGTTCGCCTTCAGCCCCGGCATGCTGGCCATCTCCATCGAGATCGCCGCCCGCATGGCTTTCGTCCTGATCCTGCTGGCCGCCGCCCTGCCCTGGCTGGGCCGCAGCCAGGGGCTGGACCCGCACGCCCTGCCCGAGGACCTGCTGCCGGGAGGCTAGAGGCCGTGGGCCCGCCCTCGTCCTTCGACGAGCTCAGGATGAGGGCGACTGAGAGGCCGCACTCGAATTCCTCATCCTGAGCTTGTCGAAGGACGAAGAATTCGCTCACCGGCGCGGCGAGCGCCCGCAGCCCCTAGAGCTTCGCCACCCGGTCCAGCAGCTCGGTCACCTTTTCCGGCTCGGTGATCATCAGGTCGTGACCGGTGTCGATGTCCCAGAACCGGCCCTCGGCGCGCGCCTTCAGGGTTTCGACGTCCCGCCCGGGCAGGGTCGAGGCGCAGACGATGTGCGACTGCGGAATCTTCGCGCCCGCCCCGGTCAGGCGCAGCTTCTGCGCGAAGCACTTCCACGGATGGGGCGTCAGCTTGTCATCCATCCAGGCCAGGTCTTCCGGATCGGTCACGCCGTAGAACTGGCCCGCCCCCGGGAACGGCCACAGCACCAGCTCGATCCCGTCGACCACGCGGCCGGCTTGGCGGGCCATCGCCATCATCGGGCCGGCGACGTCCTCTAGCGACTGGCCGTCCTCGGGATTGGCCGCGTCCAGATAGACCACATGCCCCACGCGGTCGGCGGCGCGATCGGCGACGCCGGTGATCACCATGCCGCCATAGCTGTGCCCCACCAGGATGACGTCGCGCAGGCCCTCGAACGCCAGCACCTTCACGATGTCGTCGATCTGGAAGTCGAGGTCGATGTCCGGGCTCAGCAGGTGGGCGCGCTCGCCCAACCCCGTCAGGGTCGGCGTGTAGACCTCGTGCCCCAGGGCCCGCAGCCGGCGCGCGACCTTCTGGTAGCACCAGCCGCCGTGGCCGCCGCCGTGCACCAGCACATAGGTCGCCTTCCCGCTCGTCGACGCCGCCATCCGAAGCCCCCTTCACATATGTTATCGACTGATAACTTATGCGTCGACTTGTGCGACTGTCAAACCGAAGGGTATCGGCAGATATGCAAGACGCGCGCGCGCCCAGACGCCGGAACGCCCAGGCCAGCAAGACCAGGATCCTGGCGGCGGCGCAGACGGTCTTTTGCGAACTGGGCTATTCCCAGACCGGCATCCGCGACATCGCGGCGGTGGCCGAGGTCAGTTCCACCCTGCTGCTGCGCTATTACGGCTCCAAGGCCGGCCTGTTCGAGGCCGCGTTGATCGACCTGATGAGCGTGGGCGAGGATGTCTTCGGCGTGGACCGCGCGCGGGCCGGCGAGCGGCTCGCCGAGCTGCTGACCGAACGGGCCTCCGACTTTCGCCTGCTGGACCTGATCGCCCTGTCGATGGGCGACGCCGACGCCCGGGCGATCACCGCCCGCGTCATCGACACCCACGCCATCGCGCCGCTGGCCCAATGGATCGGCGCGCCCGACGCCCGCGCCCGCGCCACCGAGATCATCATGGTCTCGACCGGCTTCAGCACCTACGCCCGGCAGCTCAGCCTCGCGCCGCTGGAGTCCGGCGAGCAAGCCCGGATGGCGGCGTGGCTGAAGCGAACGCTGCAGGCCATCGTGGATGCGACATAAGGCGGATGAGCCGCTACCGAACGCCTGGGGAGGCAGCATGAAAAATCCATTCGCCAAGCTGTTCGGAGGGCGCGACGCCCCAGCCCCGCCCCCGTCGGAGGCGCAGAACCAGGACCACCTGGTGATCGTGCCGATACCGCCCCTCGTCGTCGTGCTGGCGCAGTTGGAGAAGGAGAAGGGCCGGCCGCTGACCGAAGCGGAGGTGATCGAAGCGCGGGGCAAGGCCATCTGCATGACCATGGCGGCGTCCAGGGCCGACGCCCTGGCCCAGGCGCGAGGCTATGCGGATCTGGATCCCGCGCACGTCTGGGAGGACTGGTTGGCCTTCAAGAGCCAGTCCGGCGACTGACGCCTTACGCGAGCTTAATTTGCCTTCGTCGCCGATATTGGCGACCATCGTTCCATGAGCCAGACAGACCCCGCCCCCAATCCAACCGGCGATCCCGCCGTCCCGCCCGCCCTGCAGGACGACAAGACGATGCCCTTGGTCGTCTATGTCCTCTACCTGGTGGGGCTGTTCAACGGCCTGACCGCCGTGGTCGGGGTGATCCTGGCCTATGCCAGCAAGGCCGCCGCGCCCGAGTGGATCCAGAGCCACTACATCTTCCAGATCCGCACCTTCTGGCTGTCGCTGCTGTTCGCGGTGATCGGTTGCGTGCTGCTGCCGATCGGCATCGGCTTCGTGATCCTGCCCGCCGTCGGCATCTGGATGGCGGTGCGATGCATCCTTGGCCTGTCCTGGCTGTTGAAGGGCCAGGCCTATCCCACGCCTCGCAACTGGATGATCTGATGAGCGACGTCGCCCAAGCCGCCCCCGAACCCTCTTCCGGCCGCGTCGAGGAGGACAAGGTCCTGCCGATCGTGGTCTACGCCCTGTACCTGCTGGGCTTCACCAACGGCCTGACCTTCCTGGTCGGGCTGATCGTCGCCTACCTCAATCGCGAGACCGCCGGGCCGATCAACGCCAGCCACTACACCTTCGCGATCCGCACCTTCTGGCTGTCGATCTGGTGGTTCATCATCGGCCTGGCCCTGTTCCTGGTGGGCCTGGCCCTGGCGGTGCTGCTGATCGGCATTCCGCTGCTGATCGCCGGCGGCACGATCATGGGCGCGATCGGCGTGTTCTTCGTGGTCCGCTGCATCATGGGCCTGGTCTATCTGCTGAAGGGCGAGGCCTATCCGCGACCGCGCACCTGGCTGATCTGACACAAAGATCGGCTAGGGGTTCCGCTACGGCATGTTTGTTTCCCGGGCGCCCGGCGCGTCCGGCGCCCGTTAAGGCGTCGCTTCGCGCGGCGCCTTCCCCTGGCGGTTGAGACGGCTCGACGCGAGACGATCGTTGCAGTGACGTGCCGCTCCTTACGAACGCGGTCATGGAGGGGGCGACATGATGGCTCGGCTTGTGGGGATCATCCTGGGGGTGATCCTGGCGACATCGGGGTACGTCATCGCGGGTTTGGGCGTCCTGGGGGACTGGGCGCAGAATCTCGATCTCGGGCCTTTCGAGCCACACCGTCCGTTCGTGGGCTGGGCGGCGGCGATCACGGGGGCTGTGCTTCTCGTCGCCGCCCTGACCCCGCGCTTCAAGCGCAAGACCAAGCGCAAGATCGCCCCGGTCGACCTGGGGGCCGACCTGCCCGGCGAGCTGGTCGCCGCGCCGATCCTCGCCGTTGAACCGGTCTCCGCGGCCGAGCCCGAACCCCGGCCCGAGCCCGTCGCCATCCCGATCGTCGCGGCGGAGCACGCGCCGCCGCCCGCGCCCGTCGAAACCTTCGAAGACCTGCGCGCCCGCCTGGTGACGCTGAGCCGCCAGGACGCCTGGTCCGAGGCCGCCCAGACCCTGAACCGCCTGCTGCGCATGGCCCGCGACGATCGCGAAAAGGCCGTGTCGCGCCGCGACCTGGGCGACTTCGCGCGCGGCCAGGGCCGGCTGGACGAGGCCGCCGAGGCCTATGAGGAGGCCGTCAGCTACGCCCGCGCCGTTCGCGACGCCGGGCCGCAAGGCGACTTCGCCGCCGACGACCTGCTGGCCAGCGCCCTGTCGGGCGTGGGCGACGTGGCCGAGATGGAAGGCCGCCTCAACGACGCTCTCTCGGCCTTCGAAGAGGCCCTGGCTTTGCGCCGCTCGCACGGCGGCCGCGAAGCCGCCGATCCCAACGCCCGCCGGGCCCTGTCGGTGTCGCTGGAACGCCTGGCCGACCTGCGCGAGGACCGCGGCCACCGCATGCGGGCCCTGGACCTCTATCGCGAAAGCTACGATGTCGCCGCCCGCCTGGCGGCCGCCGATCCCTCGCGGTTCGGCGCCGACCTGGCGTCGACGCGGGCACGGCTGAGCGAGCTGGAAGCCAAGATCGCGGGGTAGCGCCCCTACCGCTTGATGCTCAGCAGCTCCTCCAGCATCTGGTCCGCCGTCGTGATGATCTTGGAACAGGCCGAATAGGCGCGCTGGGTGGTGATCAGGCCGGTGAACTCGGTCGACAGGTCCACGGTGGAGGCCTCCAGGGTCGACGGATCGATCGACCCGGCCCCGCCCTCGCCAGGCGTCTTGAGGCTGAAATTGCCGCTCTCGTTGGTCACCCGATAGGCGTTGCCGTTGACCGCCTTCAGCCCGTCCGGATTGGAGAAGGTGGCGATGGCCACCTGGGCGATCCGTCGGGTGACGCCGTTGTCGAAGATCGCCGAGACATAGCCTTGGTCGTCGACCTCGATATTGGTCAGGTTGCCGAACGCGGTGCCGTTGGTGTTGACCGACTGAACCACCGACTGGCTGTTGAACTGGGTCAGGCCGCCGGCCGCGTTGGCCAGGTCGATCTGCAGGTCCTGGCTGTCGATGCCCAGGCCGTCGGCCCAGCGCGGCCCGGTTCCCGTGGCGGTCGGATCCGACGCGCCGATGCTGATCGAGGTGGGGTTGGTGCTCCCGAACAGGCCGCCGGTGCTGGACAGCTTGCCGTCGGTGGTGAAGGTGACCTTGCCCGAGCTGATCAGGCCGTTGGCGTTGTTGTCCAGGTCGCCGGGCTTGGCGCGCAGCTCGGCGTACCACTCGTTGGGACCGGGGCCCTTGATCAGCGACAGGGTGATGGTGCGCTGGCCGCCCTTGGAGTCCGAGACCGGGATCTGCACCTCGAAGTCCGGCTTGACCCCCTTGGTCGGGTCAAGGGCGTAGTCCGACATCGAATTGGTGGCCGGGTCATAGGCGCCCGCCGCGACCGCGTCGGCCTTGGTGGTCATGCCCAGGTCGGACAGGGCGACAGTCTGGCCGCCGGTGGTCAGGGTGGTCACGGGCGCGGACGCCCCCGTCGGCACATAGCCAGTCAGCGCCCCGGTGGTCGGGTCATAGGAGGCCACGCCCGAGGAGATGGCCACACCGTTGCGGCTGATCGAGACGGCGTACTGGTTGCCCGTGCCGGTCGGGCTGTAGCTGACGGCGTAGTCGGCCGTGCCCGACGGGGTTTCAGGCGCGCCGGTCTTGGTCACCTTGGCGTTGGCGGCCGCCGAGACGGGCTGC
This sequence comes from Caulobacter soli, assembly GCF_011045195.1. Lineage (GTDB taxonomy): Bacteria > Pseudomonadota > Alphaproteobacteria > Caulobacterales > Caulobacteraceae > Caulobacter > Caulobacter soli. Next base: position 4,629,484 of record NZ_CP049199.1, read on the forward strand.
TCGGAGCGCAGGTTGGCGTTGATGCCCGCCCGGGTGGTCTTCTCGGCGGTGCCGCCGACCGAGCCGACATTGATCGACGACAGTCGCGACAGGTCCGACGGGTCGGTGGTGATCATGCCGGTCACCGGATCGGCCAGCCAGCCTTGCAGATACAGGCCCGCGTCGTTGCGTAGGTACCCCAGGTTGTCGAGCTGGAACGAACCGGCGCGCGTGAACGAGCGGGTGTCGGTGGCGGTCAGGCCCTCCGGCTTCTCGGTGCCGACGAAGAAGCCCGCCCCCGAAATCGACAGGTCCAGGTTCGAGGTCGTGGCCTGGGTCAGCCCCTGCTGGCCGATGAACTGGTGGGTCTTGGCCGAGACGCCGCCGGCGCTGTAGCTGCCGTTCTTGCTCTGCGAGGTGACCATCGACGAGAAGTTGGCCGAGCTGCGCTTGTAGCCGACGGTGTTGACGTTGGCGATGTTGTCGGAGATCGCCGCCAGGGACGAGGAATTGGCGAGCAGGCCGGAAACCCCGGCGAGCATGGCGCTGTTGATGCTCATGACTTGAAAAACCCATCCGACTATCGAGGCCGAACGCGCTGCAAGTCTTGGGCGAAAAACGGAAACTCCATGCAATTAATAGTATATATGGTTAATATAATCGCCATTTACTATGTTTCGAGATCTTCTGCCGAGCAGTTTTTGCCAGGCAACGTCTATGTCCCATCACATGGTTAATTGATAACGTCGTTTACTATGTTTCAACCCTGAAAGATCCTGCAAGACCGCAGTACTGGAGTGAAACTCGTGACGCGCAAGCCGCCCCAGGCACAAAAAATCCCGGAGAGGGCCAGCCTCTCCGGGATCGTTTCATTCAGCGAAAGCGGCGGGCGGCTTACGCCGACACCAGCTCCCGGCGCACCAGGGCCGCGTATTCGTCCATCAGCGACAGCGACAGCGCGCCCGGGGTGAACTTGAACTCGCCGATCTCCGACACCGGGGTGACCTCGGCGGCGGTGCCGACGATGAAGCACTCGGTGAAGCCGGCCAACTCGGCCTTCTCGATGTGGCGCTCGACCACCTCGATCCCGCGCTGCTTGGCGATCGCGATCACCGTCTGGCGGGTGATGCCGTTCAGGATGCAGTCGGGCGTCGGGGTGTGCAGCACCCCGTCCTTGACGAAGAACACGTTGGCGCCGGTCGCCTCGGCGATATAGCCGCGATAGTCGACCATCATCGCGTCGGCGTAGCCGTCCTTCTCCGCGGCGTGCTTGGAGATGGTGCAGATCATGTAGAGGCCGGCGGCCTTGGCGGCGGTCGGGATCGTGTTGGGGGCCGGGCGATCGTACTTGGCCCAGGTCAGGCGGATGCCCTTGGCCTTGGTCGCCGGGTCGAAATAGCTGGGCCAGTCCCACACGGCGATGGCCACGTGGATCTTGGTCTGCTGCGCCGAAACGCCGATCATTTCGCTGCCGCGCCAGGCGATCGGCCGCACATAGCAATCGGTCAGGCCGTTCTTGGCCGCGGTCTGCTTGCACGCCTCATCGATCTCGGCCACCGTGTAAGGGATCTTGAAATCGAGGATTTCGGCCGATTTGAACAGGCGCTCGGTATGCTCGGTCAGCTTGAAGATCTCGCCGCCATACATCCGCTCGCCCTCGAACACCGACGAGGCGTAGTGAAGGCCGTGGGTCAATACGTGCACCTTCGCGTCCCGCCAGGCAACGAACTGGCCGTCCAGCCAGATCCAACCATCGCGATCGTCGAAGGGAACGAGAGACATCGGTCCAAGACCTCCTTATTTGGAACCCGGCTCTTAGACGCTTCGAGCCGGCGAAGGTCAAATAAAATGGACGCAAGCTGATGGCCGGGCCGCTTTCATCGGGACCTGTGGGGGGTTCGACCGACCCCCGCCTGATCCTCGGCGAGGAGCAGCTGGACAGCGGCCTGGAGCTGCTGCTGCTGGCCGAGGCGGGCTTGTGGGCGGCGGTCGACGCGGCGCTGGAGGGTGAAGGCCCGGGCCTGGGCCGCTCGCACTGGCGCGCCGCCTTCCTGCTGCGCCGCCGCCCCGGCATCGGCGTGCAGGACCTGTCGAAGCTGACCAGCCTGTCCAAGCAGGCGGCCAGCAAGACCCTGTCGGACCTGCAGCGCCTGAACCTGGCCCAGAAGGCGGCCGGCGACCTGGACGCCCGCCGGCGGCCGGCCGAGCTGACCCCCGAGGGGATCGCCTTCGAGCACCGGGTGGCCGAACGCCTGCGCCACCTGCTGGGCCGCGCCTATCGCACCGGCGGCCTGGACGGCGTGGCCGGCGCGCGGCGAATCCTGGCGGCCCTGGCCGGACCGCGCCAAGGTGTGGGCCTCAATCGACGGGACGGGCTATGACGCCCGAAGCCAAATGACACCTGAAGAAAGAGCCGAGCGCCACCTGCTGGTCGTCGACGACGACGACCGCATCCGCACCCTGCTCAAGGAATTCCTGACCCGCGCCGGCTTCCGGGTCAGCGCCGCGGCCGACGCCGCCCACGCCGACCGGCTGACCGGGTCGATGGACTTCGACCTGCTGGTGCTGGACGTGATGATGCCCGGCGAGGACGGCTTTTCGTTCACCAAGCGACTGCGCGCCAAGGGCGGCGAGGCGGGCAAGACCCCGATCCTGATGCTGACCGCCCGCGACCAGACCAACGACCGGATCGAGGGCCTGACCCACGGCGCCGACGACTATCTGGCCAAGCCGTTCGAGCCCCGCGAACTTCTGCTGCGCATCGAGTCGATCCTGCGCCGCGCCGCGCCCCGGCCGTCGGGCCCGCGTACGCTCAGCCTGGGCGTCTGCGCCTTCGAGCCCGAGCGCGGCGAGCTGACCCGCGATGGCGAACCGATCCGCCTAACCGAGGCCGAGGTCACCCTGCTGCGCCGCCTGGCCAAGGTCGCCCACGCGCCGGTCGACCGCCTGGAGCTGGCCCGCGACACCGTCGACGCCACCGGCCGCGCCGTCGACGTCCAGGTCACCCGCCTGCGCCGCAAGATCGAGCCGGACCCGAAGAACCCGAGATATCTGCAGACCGTGCGTGGGGTCGGATATCGGCTGGCGCCGGATTGATGTTCCGCCTCCACGCCCGCCTGCACATCCCCCGCCCGATCAAGCGATGGCTGCCGACCTCGCTGTTCGGCCGCTCGCTGCTGATCATCGTCCTGCCCGTGGCCGTGATGCAGATCGCCGTCACCTGGGCCTTCTTCGACGCCCACTGGGACACCGTCACCAGCCGCCTGTCCGAAGGCTTGGCCGGCGACGTGGCCTGGGCGGTCGAGAGCTACCAGGACGATCCCTCGCCCGCCGCGCTCGAGAAGCTGACCGAGCGCGCCGAGGAGTCGATGGACCTGTCGATCGCCCTGCAGAAGGGCCGGCAACTGCCCGCCGCCAAGCGCAAATCGCTGTTTCGGGTGGTCGACCGCTCGCTGGACCACGCCCTGTCGGATCGCCTGGACGCGCCGTTCTGGTTCGACGCCAGCGGCGATCACTATCCGGCCCACGTCGACATCCGGGTCAAGGTGCCCCAGGGAGTGCTGCGGATCATCGCCCCGCGCGACCGGGCCTTCGCGACCCAGGGCCACATCTTCATCCTGTGGATCGTCGGGGCCACCCTGCTGCTGACCGCGGTGGCGATCCTGTTCATCCGCAACCAGGTGCGGGCCATCGAGCGTCTGGCCGACGCCGCCGACGCCTTCGGGCGGGGCATCGACCAGGCCGCCTTCAAGCCGCACGGCGCGCGCGAGGTGCGCCAGGCGGCCGCCGCCTTCCTGGCGATGAAGGCCCGCATCCAGCGCCATATCGAGCAGCGCACCGCCCTGCTGGCCAGCGTCAGCCACGACCTGCGCACGCCGCTCACCCGGCTGAAGCTGGAGATCGCCCTGTCCGAGCCCAGCCCGCAGCTGGAGGCCATGGCCCGCGATCTCTCCGAAATGGAGCACATGATCGACGAGTACCTGGCCTTCGCGCGCGGCGAAGGCGGCGAGGACGCGCGCGAGGTCATGCTGCGGCCGCTGATCGAGGGCGTCTGCGAGGGCGCCCAGCGGGCCGGCGCCAAGGTCGAGGTGTCGATCGGCGACGACCTGTCGGCCATCCTGCGGCCCCAGGCCTTCAAGCGCGCCCTGGCCAACCTGATCGACAACGCCGCCGCCCATGGCGAGACCGTCCGGGTCTCGTCCACCGCCGCCCCGAGCGGCGGCGTGTGGATCTTCGTCGACGACGACGGCCCGGGCATTCCCGAGGACCGCTACGAGGAAGCCTTCCGCCCGTTCAACCGCCTGGACGAGTCGCGGAACCAGAACGAGAAGGGCGTGGGCCTGGGCCTGGCCATCGCCCGCGACATGGCGCGCGGGCTGGGCGGGGAACTGACGCTGCAGAGGTCGCCGATGGGCGGGCTTAGGGCGGTGTTGCGGTTGCCGGGGTAAGTCGGCGCCTAACCTAGTCCCTCCCCCTGTGGGGGAGGCGGCCGAAGGCCGGTGGGGGGATGACTAGGGTCGTTCGATCCGTGTTGTGGCCGCCTGCCGATCACTCCCCCCACCGTCGGCTTCGCCGACACCTCCCCCACAGGGGGAGGGCCTAGGAAGGTCGGAGCGTCAGGCCAGCATCGGTCGTCTATCCTACCGCATGGCCGCCTCGATGAAATGCGGCCCAGGCTCGCGCATCGCCCGGCTCATCGCCTCGTCGAACGCCTCGGCCGTCTCGACCCGCTCGGCCGGCACGCCCAGCCCGCTGGCCACCGACACCCAGTCGATGCGCGGATCGGAGAGGTCCAGCAGCCGCGACGCCGCCGGTCCGGGCGTCCCGCCGCCGGTCCTGCCCATCTCGATGCCGAGGATGCGATAGGCGTGGTTGGCGAACACCACCACCGTCACGTCCAGCCGCTCCCGCGCGATCGTCCATAGGCCCTGGATCGTGTACATCCCCGCCCCGTCGCCATTCAGGCTCAGCACCTTGCGGTCGGGACAGGCCACGGCCGCGCCGATGGCCAGCGGAATGCCCTGGCCGATCGCGCCACCCGTCAGGGACAGCCAGTCGTGGGCCCGGGCGTTGCGGGTCTGGGTGAAGATCGGCAGGCCGGCGGTCACCGCGTCGTCGGAGATGATCCCGCCGCTCGGCATGTGGCGGGCGATGGCCGCGCCCATGGCCCAGGCGTCCAGCTTGCCCGAGGGGGCCGGCGGTTTGGCGTAGGGCTCGATGGCCCCGACCGCCGGCGCGCCCAGCACCTCGGCCAGGGCTTCCAGCGCGGCGGCCGCGTCGGTGGCCCGGTCGCTCAACGTCAGGGTCGCGCAGCCGTCGGGGAACAGCAGGCTGGGCCGGTCGGGATAGGCGAAGAAGGCCACGGGCTGCGTCGTGGCGACCAGCACCATCAGGTCGACGCCCTCGAGGTCCGTCAGGGCCTGCTCGCCGAAATAGGGCAGTTTGTCGGGCCGGAAGCGGCCCTCGCCACGCGCCTGGCGGGCGGTGAAGGTGTCGGTCAGCACCCGCGCGCCGGTGGCCGCGATCCGCCCGGCGGCGGCGATGGCGGCCTCGCCGCACGCGCCCGAACCCAGGAGCAGCACGGGCTTGGCCGCCGTCTTCAGGGCCTTGGCGACGGCGGCGACCGAGGCCGGATCGGGCGTGCGAAAGCGCGGCCGCTCGATCACGGGTCCGGCGGTGTTGGTCTCGTTCCAGGCGCTGTCGGCGGGCAGGATCAGGCAGGCGTTTCCGCCCGGCGTCCCAAAGCTGGCGGCTACGGCCTCGGCGGCCAGCGGCCCGACCGTGTCGGCGCTGTCGGCCGACTTGACCCAGATGGCGTTCGGCGCGGCCAGGGCGGCGATGTCGGAGTTGAGCGGCGCGTCGTATTTGCGGTGATCGACGGCGTGGTCGCCGATCACGTTGACCGTCGGCGTGAACGCCCTCCGGGCGTTGTGCAGATTGGCCGCGCCGTTGGCGTAGCCGGGCCCCAGGTGCAGCAGGGTGCAGGCCGGCGTCCCGGTCATCCGCCCATAGCCGTCGGCCGCCCCGGTCGCCACGCCCTCGAACAGGCACAGCACGCTGCGCATGCGCGGCTCGCGATCCAGGGCCGCGACGAACTGCATCTCGCTGGTGCCGGGATTGGCGAAACAGGCGGTGACGCCGTTGTCGGCCAGGGTGGTGATCAGGGCGTCGGCGCCGTTCATGGTCTTCTCCGTACCGTTTCAGCCAGCTTCCGACATTTCGCGGAGGACGCCAACGATGGTTGCGCGCACGCCGTCGCCCGTCGCAATCTGCCCGGCCGAAGCACCGCCAAAGAGCGGGCCGGCGAGGGGAAACGAATGGTCAAGCAAAGCGCGCGCGCCACCGGGGTGCTGATCGCCTCGGTCGTCGCCGGGGTCACCTATGTCGCGGCCTGGGACCAGGGCCTGCCGCAAGCCGTCGAATTGACCTGGAAGGGCCTGGGTGTTGGACTGCTGGCGGTCTACGCGGCGCTGAACGCTCGGAGTTTGGACGGTTGGCTGCTGGTCGCGGTCATGGCCTTCGGAACCCTGGGCGACGTGCTGCTGGGCGCGGCCGGGCTGACGGTCGGGGCGCTGGCCTTCCTGGCCGGGCATCTGGTCGCCATCGGCCTCTACCTGCGCAACCGCCGGCCGGCGCCGTCGCGCAGCCAACTGGCCCTGGCCGTCTTGCTGGTTCCGGCCGTGGTGATCGTGGCGTTTCTGCTGCCCACCGACCGGGCCGGCGCGCCGGGCGTGGCGCTCTACAGCCTGGGCCTGGCCCTGATGGCGGCGAGCGCCTGGCTCAGCCGGTTTCCACGCTACCGCGTGGGCATCGGGGCGCTGATGTTCGTGGTCTCGGACCTGCTGATCTTCGGCCGAGACGAGCCGGGGCCAGGCCATTTCGCGACCGGGCTGGCGGTGTGGGGGCTGTACTATTTCGGGCAGGTGCTGATCTGCGTGGGGGTGGTCAGAGCTTTAAAAACTCCGCTCATCCCGGCGAATGCCGGGACCCAGATCCCATAATGGTGTGGATGATTGGAAAATCTCAGCGCTATTGGCGTCAATCACATCGCTAGTCCATCTGGGTCCCGGCATTCGCCGGGATGAACGGAATTAAGGGAACACCATCACCCCGTCGTCCGGCTCCTCGGCGAACAGCCGCGCCAGCTCCGCCGGGCGCCGCTCGCGCGCCAGGGCCTGGTTGATGTAGCCCTTGTCGGTCAGCTCGCCCGAGGCCGCGTCGGGCGCGCCGTCCAGCACCAGGGCCCGGGTCACCTTGCCGCCGCCTTTGGCCAGGCCGTTCAGGCGCTCCAGCCCTGCCCGGATCGCCGCCCGCACCGCCTCGGGCTCGCCGATGCGCAGGGCCGCCTTGGGGTCGAGGAACAGCATCAGCCCCACGCCGTCCCGCCCCTCGCCGCAGACCACCGCGTCGGCGACCGCGCCGGCGATCGCCGAGACCGCCGCCACCCGCAGGGCGCCAGCCACAACGAAGGTGCCGTTGGCCAGCTTGAAGTTCTCGACCAGCCGCCCGTCGAACACCAGGCCCGCCGAAGGATTGAGCCGGTCCGCCAGCTTGGCCGCGTCGCCCAGCCGGTAGAAGCCGTCCTCGTCGAACGCCGCCGCCGAAACCTCGGGCATGTCGAGATAGCCGGGCGAGACCTGCGGCCCCTTCACGCGGATCTCGAACTTGTCGGGCGGACCGTCCAGCACCGGCACCAGCTTGACCGTCGTGCCGGGCGTAGGCAGGCCGATCATGCCCGAGCGGGCGTTGAGCCAGTGGATGTTGCAGGCGGTCGGACCGGTCTCGGTGGCGCCATAGCCGGTAGCGAAGGTCACCCGGCAGCCGATCGTCTTCAGGGCCACGGCCTGAACCCGGTCGAGGATCGACTGGGCCATGGACGCGCCGCCATATTGCAGCACCCGCACCTTCTCGAAGAACCGCGCCGCCAGGGCCGGATCGCGCTCCAGCTCGCCGACCAGCAGGCCCCAGCCGGCCGGGACCATGTTGTGATAGGTCGTGGCCACCTCGCGCAGGTTCCGCACCGTCTCGTCGAAGCGGCCGCCAGCCAGCGGCTGGCCAGCATCGATGTACAAAGTCCCGCCTCGGTGCAGCACCATGTGCAGGATGGCGTTGGCGCCCAGGCTGTGGCTCCAGGGGGCGGAATTGACCAGCACCGGCGGCTCGGGATCCTCATAGCACGCGGCGATCTGGGCCGCGTTCATCGCGACATTGGCGTGGGTGCAGACCACCGCCTTGGGCTGGCCGGTCGAGCCGGAGGTCAGCAGCAGCTTGGCGACGTCGTCGGGCCGGCAGATCGGCGGCTGGGGCTCGGCGTCCAAGAGGGTCTCGAACCCCACGTCGCCGTCTCGGGCGTTGCGGCTGGCGATCACCGGCAGGCCGGCCAGGAACGGCGCGGCCAGGGCGTCGGCGAAGGCCTCGGCGTCGTCGACATAGACCGCCGCCGGCTTCAGCCGCTCGACCGCGAAGGCCAGGCGCGAGAGGTCCGCGCCCTTCAGGCCGTACTGCGGCGAGACGGGCGCGATCGGCGCGCCCAGGCTCATGGCCGCATAGCCGATCAGGGCGTGGTCGACGCCGTTGCGGGCCAGGATCAGCAGGGGCTTGCCCTGCGAGAGGCCCAAGGCGGAAAGCCCGCCGGCCAGTCGCGCGACCTGGTCGGCCGCCTCGGCGTAGGTCACGGTCCGCCAGCCTTCGGCGCCTTCACTCGACCTTTCGGCCAGCCAGACGCGGTGCGGGGTCTGCGAGGCCCAGCGGACCAACGGCGCGGTCACGGTCTGGACGGTGCGGGAATAGGGGGTGGGATTGCGCAGGATCAGGACGTCGCCGCGTCGTTCGACGTCCAGCGCCGGGGGCGCATAGCGGGCGTCTCGAAACGGCGCGTGGGTCTCTGACGTCCCATCCATGAGTCGAAGTGTTAACCACGGCGGAGCGGGGCGCAATGGCCCTCTAAATCCGCTCTTCCCGGCCATAGGCCGCCAGCGCCTCGCGCGCAGCTTGGCGCGGGCCGAAGTCGACCTCGATCAGGAGAAGCCGCCCAACGACGCCTTGCCCCCGGAGAACGACCGTCACGCAGAGCTTAACCATAGGAATAATTCGTGATACGCATTACCGCAATGGTTGCGGAGGCGGGGGCTCGGCGATGGTCAAGTTGGCGGTGTTTTGCGACGGCACGTGGAACGGGCTGCGCATGCCCAACCTGACGAACGTCGCCCGGTTGGCGCGATCGGTCAAACAGACGGACGACGACGGCCAGGCTCAGATCGTCTTCTACGACGAAGGCGTGGGCGTGAAGAGCGGCGTCAGCCGCACCACCGACTGGCTGGAAAGCGTGCTGGGCGGCGCGTTCGGCTGGGGCCTGGATCGCAAGATCGAGCAGGCCTATCGCTTCATCGTCCTGAACTACAGGCCGATCGAGGACGACATCTACATCTTCGGCTTCAGCCGCGGAGCCTATACCGCCCGCAGTCTTTGCGGGCTGATCCGCAAATGCGGTATCCTGAGACCCGAGTGCATGGCCAGGATTCCGGAAGCCGTGAAGCTCTACAGGAATCGCAATTTCCACCCGGCCGGGCCCGAATGTCAGGAATTTCGCCGTCTCTACGCCCATGAGAACGAAGCCGTCGGCGACGAGGACCTGACCGAGCAGGAGCGCCTGGTGCCCCGCCCGAGCCAGGACAAGCTGGTCAACATCCGCTACCTGGGCCTGTGGGACACCGTCGGCTCGATGGGCGTGCCCGACCGCTTTCTCCTGCTGAGCTTTTTCAACCGCCGCTACCGCTTCCACGACACCAGGGCCTCGGCCCTGATCGAAAGCCTGCGGCACGCCATCGCGGCGGATGAGGATCGCCGGACATTCGGCGCCACGCCGTTCTCCAACATCCGGGAACTCAATGTCGACGCCGCCGAGAAGGCGGCCAAGGCCAGGACGGCCGAAGCCAGCAAGACCTTCAAGCTCTTCAAGTCCAAGAGGGCGTTCGACGCCGACGTCGCCACCGAGGGATCCTGGGTGGCCGAGCAGGACAAGCGCCCCTATCAGCAGAAGTGGTTTCCGGGCGATCACGGCGCGGTCGGCGGCGGCAATCCTCAGTTCGGACTGTCCAGCGCCGCCCTGTTGTGGGTGGCCCAAGGCGCGGAAGTCGCGGGGCTGGCGCTCGACCATCGGCCCACCAGCGATCTCACCGCCGCCGAGGCCCAACGCCTTTCGACCGCCGACTGGCGGGTCGGCGCCACGCCGGGCACGACGCGCTCGCCCTGGGCCTGCGACCTGCTGGGCCTGATCGGCGGCTATCGCGCCCGCGCGTTCACGATCAGCCACGAAGAGGTCCACGACTCGGCGCGGGAGCGCTGGCGTCGCATCCGATCCTATCGTCCCAAGGTCTTCGAACCGTTCACCGGCCGAGTGGTCATCCCTCCGCACCGGAAGGTGGCCTGGGTGCTGGGGCCGCTGATGCGCCTCCTGATCGCCATCGGCGCCGTCGTGGCGATCCTGGTCGCGCTCTATCTCGTGGCGCTGCTGACCCGGGATCTGCTGTGCCTTGTTCCCTGGTCGCGGGCCCAGGAAGCGGCGGACGCCCTGACGGCCCTGGGCGAAAGCATCGGCAAGCTCATCGAGCCCTGCTGCAAGCCAGCCAGGCCCTAGGCCGGAGCCTAGCCCGCCAGCGTCTCCAGGAACCGCACCGGCGCGCCCGTGCCCTCGGCCACGATCTCGTCGTCGCGCATGACCACCGTCCCGCGCACGATGGTCGCCACCGGCCAGGCCTTGGCTTCGAAGCCGTCGAACGGGGTCCAACCCGAGCGGGTGGCCATCCAGTCGTGGGTGATGACGCGCTTGGCCTTCATGTCGACGATGGTGAAGTCGGCGTCGAAGCCCTCGGCGATGCGGCCCTTGTCGGCCAGGCCGAACACGCGGTTGACGCCATGGCTGGTCAGGTCGACGAAGCGCTCCAGCGACAGGCGGCCGTTGACCACGTGGGTCAGCATGATCGGCACCAGGGTCTGGACCCCCGGCATGCCCGAGGGCGAGGCCGGATAGGGCCGGGCCTTTTCCTCGCGGGTGTGGGGGGCGTGGTCGCTGCCCAGCACGTCGGCGATGCCGGTCTCGATGCCGCGCCAGACGCCGGCCACGTGCTCGGCCGAGCGGATCGGCGGGTTCATCTGGGCGAAGCCCTTCAGGCGCTCATAGGCTTCCGGCGCGACCAGGGTCAGGTGCTGGGGCGTGACCTCGACGCTGGCTACGTCCTTGTGCTTGGCCAGGAAGTCGATCTCCTGGTGGGTGGTCACGTGCAGCACGTGGATGCGCTTGCCCAGGCTTTTGGCGATCCGCACCAGGCGCTCGGTCGACTGCATGGCGGCCTGAGCGTCGCGGACCTCAGGGTGGCTGGTCCAGTCGCCAGGGCGGGCCAGGCCGCGGCGCTCGGCCAGGCGGTACTCGTCCTCGGAGTGGAAGGCGGCGCGGCGGTTCACGTGCCGCAGCACGTTCTCGACGCCCTCGTCGTCCTGGACCAGCAGGGTGCCGGTCGAGGCGCCCATGAACACCTTGATGCCGCAGCAGCCCGGCAGGCGCTCCAGCTCGCCCAGGAACGTCGCGTTCTCGTGGGTGCCGCCGACATAGAAGGCGTGGTCGGTGTGCATGCGGCCCTTGGCGCGGGCCAGCTTGTCGGCCAGGGCGTCCGGGTCGGTGGTGGTCGGCTCGGTGTTGGGCATCTCGAACACGGCGACCACGCCGCCCAGGGCCGCGCCACGCGAGCCGCTTTCCAGGTCTTCCTTCCACTCCAGCCCCGGCTCGCGGAAGTGGACCTGGCTGTCGATGACGCCGGGCAGGACGGTCAGGCCCGTGGCGTCGAAGATCTCGCCCGCCGAGGCTTGGCCCAGGTCGCCGATGGCGACGATCTTGCCGCCCCGCACGCCGATGTCGGTGAAGCCGCGTCCCGCGTGATTGACCACCTCGCCGCCGCGCACGATCAGGTCGAAGGTCTGGGTCATGGGGGCGGCTCCTGGCCAAGCATTTGGGCGGTGTCCTGGCGGTCTAGGAGCCCGCCCGGACCGCCGCAAGGCCAAATTGACCCGCTTGCGACATTGACCGCCGCGCGGGACGGGCGCACCTCCCCGTCATTCCTTAGCGCACGAGGCTCCGATGGACTTTTCCCGACTCCAGACCACCAGCAAGGTCACCAGCGAGTGGAAGTATCCGCAAGGCCAGCCCAACCGTACGGGCATGCTGCAGGTCGACACCGCGCCCGACCACACCCTCTACTGGGAAGAATACGGCAATCCCGACGGCGAGCCGGTGATGTTCCTGCACGGCGGACCGGGCGGGGCCTGCGCGCCGGTAATGTCGCGGTTCTTCGATCCCCGGCGCTACCGCGTGATCCTGTTCGACCAGCGCGGCTGCGGCAAGAGCACCCCGACCGTGGCCTCGCACGGCCCGGCCGTCGCCCTGATCCGCAACGACACCGATCACCTGGTCGCCGACATCAACACCTTGCGCGACGCGCTCGGCATCACCGGCAGGATGCACGTGTTCGGCGGCAGCTGGGGCAGCACCCTGGCCCTGGTCTACGCCATCCGCCACCCCGAGCACGTGGCCTCGCTGATCCTGAGGGGCATCTTCCTGGGGACGCGCGAGGACCTGCTCTACATGTATCAGGGCAACGCGGCGGTGTTCGCGCGGACGCCCTACGCCCTCAGCGAACCGGGCACCTATGTGAGCTATCCCGACGAGTGGAAGGCCTTCGTCGAGGAGATCCCGGCCGACCAGCGCGGCGACATGATGGCCGCCTACAAGGCGATCTTCGACGGGAAGCCGACCGACGAAGCCGGCCGCCAGGCCCAGCTGCGCGCGGCCGTGGCCTGGTCGATCTGGGAGGGGTCGATCTCGAACATGATCCCCGAGACCGGCGATCCGGGGAAGTTCGGCGAGGCCGACTTCGCCCTGTGCTTCGCCCAGATCGAGGCCCACTTCTTCGCCAACAACCTGTTCCTGGCGCCCGACGAGATCACCCGCAACGTCGACAAGATCGCGGGCCTGCCGATCCACGTGGTGCACGGCCGCTTCGACCAGGTCTGCCCGCTGACCCAGGCCTCGCGCCTGGTCGCGGCCCTGGACGCGGTCGGCGTCGCGCCGGCCACCTACGTGCGCACCAACGCCGGCCACAGCGCCATGGAGGCCGAGACCGTGCTGGCCCTGACGGCGATCATGGACGGGTTGGCGCGGATCTAGGGCGCCCCAAAAAACCCGCTCATCCCGGCATTCGCCGGGATGAGCGGATCAAAGGGGGGGCTCTAAGTGCGATCCGCGTCGATGGCGTCTTCGGAAGCGGACACCTCGGCCGGTTCCGGCGCCACGTCCTCCACCACCGCCTGCAGTTCCGGCGTCACCGCGGCATCCTCGACCGTGACTTCCGGGGCGTCTTCCTCGACCACCATCTCGGGCGCCGCTTCGCGGGCCGCCTTCACATCCGCCAGCAGCGCCTTGGCCGCCTTGACCACGGTGGTCACCGGCAGGTCGCTCATGTGGCGGATGGCCTGGGACAGGTCCGGGTCCACGGCCAGGAACTGGTCCAGCGTGCGCGGGCCGCGCACGGCGCGGGCGTTGGGGCCCCAGGGGGCGTAGCGGCGCTCGTCCGACGGACCGAACAGGCCGATGGTCGGCACGCCCGCCGCGGCGGCGATGTGCATCAGGCCGCTATCGTTGCCGATGAACAGGTCGGCGCGCTTGAGGGCCGCGTAGGCGGTCAGCAGGTCCACCTTGCCGGTCAGGTCGACATAGCGGCCGCGCGCGGAGGCCATGCGCAGCTCCTCGACCATGCGGCTGTCGTCCGGCCCGCCCATGATCAGCAGCCGCCCGCCGGCCAACGGCCCCTGCGGACCGAGCAGTTGCTGGGCGGTCTGGGCGAAACGCTCGATCGGCCAGATCTTGCCCACCCAGTTGGAGGCCGGCCCGACGGCCAGGATCGGCCCGGACGGCTCGCCCAGGCGCGGGGCCAGCATCTGGTCGGCCAGGGCCTGGACCTCGGGGGTGATGTAGAGGTGCGGGCTGGGCGGATCGCCTTCCAGCTTCAGCACCCGAGCCGCGTCGATCACCTTGTGGATCGGTTCGCCGACATGCTTCTTCCAGATCGCCCGCTTGTCGCGGCGCAGGAACAGGGCCGTGCCGCTGCCGCGCAGGTCGACGACCAGGCCCCACTTCTTGTGGCGCACCTGGTTCCACAGCTTGAACCAGTGGCCCTTGCCCTTGCCCTTTTCCATGACGATCACCCGGTCCAGGCCGGGCACATGGGCGAACAGGGGGGCGGCCAGCGGTCCGGAGACGATGGTGAAGCGGGCGTTGGGGATTTGCTCGGCCAGGAACTTGATCAGGCCGGACGACAGCACGGCGTCGCCGATCCGCGTGGCGGTGATGAAGAGAATCGGGAAGGCCCGCTGTGTCATCCGTCCTTGTATAGGGCGTCCGGCGAGTCGGCGCATCCCTCGATAACAGTTGAGCTTTCTCTTCATTGAGGACTGGCGGATCTGCGTCCGTCTTGCCACATGTGCGGGCATGAGCCAGTCCCGCATCGCCCGCCTCGACAGCCGCGCCGTCATCGCCGTGACCGGCCCCGACGCCAGGAGCTTCCTCAACGGCCTGTTGAGCCAGGAGATCGAGACCCTCGCCCCGGGCGAGCTGCGGTTTTCCGGCCTTCTGACGCCGCAGGGCCGGCTGCTCCACGACCTGTTCGTGGCCGACGCGCAGGACGGCCTGCTGCTGGACGTCGCCGCCGAGCACCGCGACGCCATCCTCACGCGCCTGACGATGTACAAGCTGCGGGCCAAGGTGGAGCTGGCGGCCTCGGAGCTCGCCGCCTTCGCGGCCTGGCCGGCGGCCGGCGGCCACGCCGATCCCCGCCTGCCCGCCCTGGGCTCGCGCCTCTACGCCCAGGACCAGGCGACCACCGCCACGGAAGACGACTACGACGCCCACCGCCTGGCCCTGGGCGTTCCCGGCCCCGCCGATTGGGGAACCGACAAGACCTATCCGATCGAGGCGAACTTCGACCTGCTGGGCGGGATCGACTTCAAGAAGGGCTGTTTCGTCGGCCAGGAGACCACCAGCCGCATGAAGCGGCGCGGCACGATCAAGAACCGCATGCTGCCCATCGCCTTCGAAGGCCCGCCGCCGGCCTTCGGCGCCGAGGTGCTGGCCGGCGAGCTTCGGGCCGGCGAGGTGCTGTCGGGCCGCGACGGCCGCGCCATGGCCCTGCTGCGCCTGGACCGCATCGAGAGCGCGGCGCTGACGGTGGACGGGCGCGCGGTGTCAGTGGACTGGCCAGAGTGGGTTCCGGCGGCCACGCCCGCTTCCTGACTTCAGGCTCGGGATGAGGTCGAATTCAAATCTAGGGGCGCGCCTAGCACAAGCATTTGTTCTCGAAAAGTTCTGGAAATTCGCATCGACCTAGGCCAAGCTCCGGCCCATGACCGAGATCCAACGCTGCACCTGGCGCGGCATGAACGGCGACCCGTTCTACGAGGCCTATCACGACGCCGAATGGGGCGTGCCGGAGTACGACTCCCGCGCCCTGTGGGAGAAGCTGGTGCTGGACGGGTTCCAGGCCGGGCTATCGTGGATCACGATCCTGAGGAAGCGCGAGGCCTTCCGCGCCGCCTTCGCCAATTTCGATCCCGACACGGTGGCCCGGTTCGGCGACGCCGATCGCGCCCGGCTGATGGCCGACGCCGGCATCATCCGCTCGAACGGCAAGATCGACGCGGCGATCTCGGGCGCCCGGATCTATTGCGACATGCGCGACCGGGGCGAGGATCTTTCCGCGCTGCTGTGGGGCATGGTCGGCGGCAAGCCGGTGCAGAGCCACTGGATCGGCGGCGACGTCCCCGCCCAGACGCCCCTGGCCGTCGACATGGCCAAGATGCTCAAGGCCAAGGGCTACAAGTACTGCGGCCCGGTGATCGTCTACGCCTTTATGCAGGCCACGGGCCTGGTCAACGACCACCTGACGACCTGTTTCCGGCACGAGGAATGCCGCAAGCTGGCGCGCTAGAAACGGGTTAAAATAGCCACACCCCGCGGACTCTCGTCACGGCCTTGTCGATCTCCTGACACTCTACTGTTGCGGGAATCAGGCAACCAGGCGCAGTGGAGAGCTTCACCATGCGCCCTGCTCGCCTCTTTTCCCGACGCCTCGCGGTGATCGTGACCCTGCTCGCCGCCGGCGCGGGTCCGGCCCTGGCCGAGCCCTCGACAGCTTTGGGGCCCGATCTGCGTGGCCGCCTCTACGACTGGTCCGACGGCGTGCTGGTGGTGGCCCACCGGGCCTGTCACGCCCCCGCCCCCACGCGCGGCCTGACCACGACCCTGCCGGAAAACTCACTGGCGGCCTTGGACCGTTGCGTGGCCCTGGGCGTCGACATGGTCGAGATCGACATCCGCCGCACGGCCGACGGCGCCCTGGTGGTGATGCACGACCCGACCGTGGACCGCACCACGAACGGCCACGGCAAGGTGTCCGAACTGAGCCTGGCGCAGGTTCAGGCCCTGCGCCTGAAAGCGTCCAAAGGCGGATCGGCCGAGGCCCCGCCCACGCTCGAGGCGTTCCTCGCCTGGGCCCAGGGCCGCATCCTGATCAATCTGGACGTCAAGGAACCGATCGCCGAGCAGGTGGCCCAGGTCGTGTTGGCCAGCGGCGTCTCCGACCAGGTTCTGGTCAAGGCCCGCCCCGAGGCCGGCGCCGCCCCGATGGCCGACCTGCCCCCCTACAGTGGCCTGGCGTTCATGCCGATGGTCGGCGCCGCCAAGGGCCGCGCGTTCCGCGATCCGGCCAGCATCACCGCCATCCAGGTCCTGGCCGAGAACCGTATTCCGGCGATCGAGCTGTGCGATCTGCGACGCTCGGAATTCAAGGCCGTGCGCGCGGCCGCGCGGCTGGCGCGGGTGCGGCTGTGGAGCAACGCCCTGGCCCAGAAGGGCCTGAAGGGCGCCTGGACGCGAGCCTGGGCTGGCGGCGCGGCGGCCGACGGGCGGCGCACCTGGACGCGGCTGGTCGGCGACGGCGTCAGCGTCATCCAGACCAACCGCCCCGCCGCCCTGCTCGACTATCTCGACGCTCGTGGCCTGCGCGGCCGCGCCCCGCCGGTGGTCAACGCCGCCCTGTAGGCGAACCTAGCGACTGGTCCAGCCGCCGCCAGCCGTCGTCCATCCAGCCTGCGACCAGCCGCCTCGCGCCCGAAGCGCTCAGATGGTCGTCGTCGAAATAGACCGGGCGGCCGTCGATCACGCCCGTGCAGCCGCCGTCCTGGCACAGGGTCTCCGTCGGATAGACGGCGACGACGCCGGAGCGGTCCTCGACGGCGGCGCGGATCCACGCCTCGGCCGGCATGGCGCGGGCCAGGGACGGGCCGGCGTCGACCCGGGCGCAGATCTCCGGACGACCACCCAGCTGGCGCTGCTGGGCCAGGCATTCGGGCGGGGCCAGGGTCAGTTCGGGCACGGGACCGATCACCAGCGCCCGCACAGCCGGCCGGCGACGGGCGATGGTGTCCAAGGTCGCGGTCAGGGCGGCCGACAGGTCCGGCCGCGCGCCCGGACGGCTCAGCAGGTCGACGCTGACACGCGGGGAGTCGACGTCGTAGAACGGCGGGTCGTCGCGATAGAGCGGCCAGCGGGCGGCCAGCACCACCAGCTTCAGGCGCGGATCGGCCAGGGCCCGCCCCAGGGTGCGATCGGCGAAGGCCGCGCAGCCCCGGTCTCGTTGTCCGTACATCCGCACCCGCAGGCCAACCAGCGGCGGGCAGCCGCCCCGCGCGGCCTCGCGCACGCTCCAGCCGCGCGCGCCCGCCCAGACGACCACGCCGGGCGTGACGGCGTCGGCGTGGGAGTCGCCCCAGACCAGCACCTCGGCGCCGTCGGAACCGGCCCCCGCGCCGAACCGGCAACGGTGGGGATCAGCCGGCTTGATGGCCTCGAAACAGATCTTGCGAGCCGGATTGACGTCGGTCCGCTCCAAGTCGGCCAGGGCGCGGGCGGACGGCGACAGGCGCTGGGGCCAGCCGTGGGTCAGGAACAGCGCCGCGCCGGCCGCCAGCGGCAGCAGCAGAAGCGGCAGGATCGCGCCCAGCCGTCGCCAGGGCCGGTCGACCGGGCCGCGCCGGAACGGCTGCTCGACGAAGCGCCAGGTCACGACCGCCAGACTCACGGACGCCGCCACGACGCCCAGGCGCTGGAGGATCGTCAGGGGCTGCTGGGCGACGTCGGCGGCCAGGACCAGCAGCGGCCAGTGCCAGAGATAGAGCGAATAGGAGATCCGCCCCAGGCCCACGACCGGCGGAGCGCGCAGAAGGGCCAAGGCGGCGGGCGCCTGGCCCTGGCCGGCCCAGACCAGCAGGGCCGCGCCCAGGCAGGCCGGAACCGCGCCCAGGCCGGGGAACGGGCTCGTCTCGTTCAGCGCGACCAGGCTCCAGGCGATGGCCAGCAGGCCGCACGCCGCCGCCAGCCCCGCCACGCGCCGGTCGGCGGGCGGACGCACAAGACCCAGGGCCAGCACCCCGCCGGCCAGGAACTCCCAGGCCCGGGTCGGCAGGTGGAAGAAGGCGACCACGCCGCCCCCGCTCGCCACCAGCGCCTGAGCCAGGACCAGCGACGCCGCCAGCAAGGCCAGGGCCAGCCCCGTCCGCGCCGTTCGCAGCCAACCCAGCGACAGCAGCGCGATCAGGGCCGGCCAGACCAGGTAGAACTGCTCCTCCACGCCCAGCGACCACAGGTGCAGCAGCGGGTTCTGCTGGGCGGCCGGCGCGAAATAGCCCGGGCTCTGGGCGGCCAGCACATTGGCCAGGAACAGGCCCGAGGCGGCCGAGGCCGCGCCGGTCTGGGCCAGAAGGCGCGGCATCTCGATCCAGGCCGCCAGGGCGACCGCGACCAGCGTCACCAGGACATAGGCCGGCACGATCCGCCGCGCCCGACGCAGATAGAACCCGCCCCACGAGAACGATCCCGCGTCGCGCGTCTCGACCAGGATGCGGGTGATCAGGAAGCCCGAGATCACGAAGAACACGTCCACCCCGACGAAGCCGCCGGGCAGCGCGGCCGGGAAGGCGTGGTGGATGACGATGGCCGCCACGGCCAGGGCGCGCAGCCCGTCGATGTCGGGCCGATAGACCCGATGCTCCGCTTGATCTTCCCGCATTTCCGCCCCTACGATTTACAGCCGTAAACAGATAACGTGACGAACGACCCCGAAGTCAAGGATATTTATTACGGACGTAATCTACTTTTCCCGAAGGCCGAACCGGCTTAGACAACCGCCATGCCTCCCGGTCCCGACATGATGCTGGAATCCGCCTGCGGGCCTGGCCACGTCTGCGGCGTGGACGAGGCCGGGCGCGGGCCGTGGGCCGGGCCGGTCAGCGCCGCGGCGGTGATCCTCGATCCAGCGCGGGTGCCCAAGGGCCTGAACGACTCCAAGAAGCTGACCGCCAAGGCCCGCGCGGCCCTGGAAATCGAGATCAAGGCCGTCGCGGTCGCCTGGTGCGTGGGCCTGGCCAGCGTCGAGGAGATCGAAGAACTCAACATCCTGCACGCCGCCGGCCTGGCGATGCGCCGGGCCATCGAGGGCCTGGGCGTCGTCCCCGCCATGGCGCTGGTCGACGGCAACTACCGCTTCAAGCTGCCCTGCCCGATCAAGACCGTGATCAAGGGCGACAGCCTGTCGTGCTCGATCGCCGCCGCCTCGATCCTGGCCAAGGAAGCGCGCGACAAGATCATGATCGAGATGGACGGCGTTTATCCCGGCTACGGCTTCGCCGGCCACAAGGGCTATCACGCCGCCGTCCACGTCGAGGGCCTGCGGCGCCTCGGCCCCTCGCCGATCCACCGGATGAGCTGGGCGCCGGTCAAGCTGGCCCTGTCGGGTGAGCTGGGCCTGGGCGCGGCGACGTTCGACGACGAACTGGGCGCCTAGCGCTCACCGCGGGTTTCTGAACCCAATCAAGCGCTTTTGAGTCCAATCAGACTCAAATCCACAACCAAAGGCTGGGTTAACAAGCCGGT
This sequence comes from Caulobacter soli, assembly GCF_011045195.1. Lineage (GTDB taxonomy): Bacteria > Pseudomonadota > Alphaproteobacteria > Caulobacterales > Caulobacteraceae > Caulobacter > Caulobacter soli. The sequence goes on from NZ_CP049199.1 coordinate 4,649,495, forward strand.
AACCACGTCCTTCAACACACTCTTTACTAGCTAGACTCATGATTCCGCTCAGTGTTTTTAACGGGAAGCGGACATGTCCTTCGGGCCTGAAACCATCATCCAGGGCGACTGCATCGAGGCGATGAACGCCCTGCCCGAGAAGTCCGTGGACCTGATCTTCGCCGATCCGCCCTATAATCTGCAGCTGGGCGGCGACCTGCTGCGTCCCGACAATTCCAAGGTCGACGCCGTCGACGACCACTGGGACCAGTTCGAAAGCTTCGCCGCCTACGACAAGTTCACCCGCGAATGGCTGAAGGCCGCCCGCCGGGTGCTGAAGGACGACGGCGCGATCTGGGTGATCGGCAGCTATCACAACATCTTCCGCGTCGGCGTCGCCGTGCAGGACCTGGGTTTCTGGATCCTGAACGACGTGATCTGGCGCAAGTCCAACCCCATGCCCAACTTCAAGGGCACCCGTTTCGCCAACGCCCACGAGACCCTGATCTGGGCCTCCAAGAGCCAGGGCGCCAAGCGCTACACCTTCAACTACGACGCCCTGAAGATGGCCAATGACGAGGTGCAGATGCGCTCGGACTGGACCATCCCGCTGTGCACCGGCGAGGAGCGCATCAAGGGCGCGGACGGAAACAAGGCCCACCCGACCCAGAAGCCGGAAGCCCTGCTCTACCGGGTGATCCTGTCGACGACCAAGCCGGGCGACGTGATCCTGGACCCGTTCTTCGGCGTGGGCACCACCGGGGCGGCCGCCAAGCGCCTGGGCCGCCGGTTCGTCGGCATCGAGCGCGAAGCCGAGTACGTCGCCCACGCCAAGGAACGCATCGCCAAGGTCGTGCCGATCGCGCCAGAAGACCTGGACGTCATGGGCTCCAAGCGGTCCGAGCCGCGCGTGCCGTTCGGCAACATCGTCGAGGCCGGCCTGCTCAATCCGGGCGACACCCTTTACTGCGCAAAAGGCTCGCACGCCGCCAAGGTCCGCGCCGATGGCTCGATCACCGTGGGTGACCTGTCCGGCTCGATCCACAAGGTCGGCGCCCTGGTGCAGTCGGCCCCGGCCTGCAACGGCTGGACCTACTGGCACTTCAAGACCGACAAGGGCTTGGCCCCGATCGACGTCCTGCGCAGCCAGGTGCGGGCGGGCATGAACTGATTTAACGCCGCTCATCCCCGCATTCGCCGGGATGAGCGGGTTGTTCAGATCAGCCGATCCAACCCAGCTTTCGCCGCCTTCAGGAACACGCTCGGCAACGCGCCGAGTCCTTCCGGATCGGTCCAGACGAAGTCCCCTTCGCCGTTCGACTCCGCCCGCAGCACCCGCAGGCTCAGGGCGAAGTGGGTGAAGACGTGTTCCACCGTCCCGAAATCCCGCCAAGCGCCGGACACAGGCGCGGCGTCGGCGGCTTCGGCGTCGGTCCAGGGCGTGCCGCGCCAGTCGCTGGTCGGCAGGCCCAGCATGCCGCCCAGCAGGCCCTTGGGCGGGCGGCGGACTAGGGCGACGGCGTCTCCACGGGTCAGCACATAGGCCACGCCGTGGCGGTGCGGGCGGTCGGCCTTGCGGGTCTTGCGCGGATAGGTCTCCGGCGCGCCGGTCTTGAAGCCTTCGCACCACGGCTGGATCGGGCAGCGGTCGCACAGCGGCCCCTTCGGCCGGCAGACCGTGGCGCCGAGGTCCATCAGCGCCTGGGCCCAGTCGCCGGGTCGTTCCGCCGTGACCAGCTCGCCGGCCAGGCGCTTCAGCTGCGGCTTGGCGTCGGGGACCGGCTCCTCCACCGCGAAGAGGCGCGCCATGACCCGCTCGACATTGCCGTCGACGACATTGGCCTCACGGTCGAAGGCGATGGCGGCCACGGCGGCGGCGGTGTAGGCGCCCACGCCGGGCAGGGCCCGCAGGCCCTCTTCCGTATCGGGGAAGACGCCGCCGTGGTCGGCCGCCACGGCCCGGGCGCAGGCCAGCAGGTTGCGGGCCCGGGCGTAGTAGCCCAGCCCCGCCCAGGCGGCCATCAGGTCGCCGTCCTCGACCGCCGCCAGGTCCGACACGGTCGGCCAGCGCTGGGTGAAGCTGAGGAAATAGGGCGTGGCGTGCGGCACGGTGGTCTGCTGCAGCATCACCTCCGACAGCCAGACTCGGTAGGGATCCGAGCGCATCCCCGCCTTTCCGGCCGCCGGCCCCGTGCGCCAGGGCAGGTCCCGCGCCTGGGCGTCGTACCAGGCCAGCAGGGCGGCGCGGAGGGCGGGGATGTCGAGCATGGGGGAGCTATGGCAAAACCACGCCATCGTTGTCATCCCGGAAAGCGCGCAGCGCTTGTCCGGGATGACAACCTTTTGGGATCATCACGGGTGACGACCTCTGCTACCCTCCTCCCATGCGCCGTCGCCCCTTGCCCACCGCGGAAGAAGCCCTCGAGATCCTCAAGCGCCGCCGCACGCGTCCGCAGCGGCGTCCGCCGCCGCCGGCCGGCAAGTCGCTGGCCCCGCTGATCAAGAAGCTGGACGAGAAGTTCGGTCAGGGCCCGGCCGTGCTGAAGGCCCGCTGGCGCGAGATCGTCGGCGAGACCCTGGCGCGCCGCACCGAGCCCGTCCGCGTCATCAAGAGCCGCACCGGCGAAGGCGGCACCCTGGAGTTGCGCGTCGACGGCCCCGTGGCCTCGCTGATCCAGCACCAGGCCCCGCAGATCACCCAACGGCTGGACATGCTGCTGGGCAAGGGCGTGGTGACCAAGCTGCGCATCGTCCAAGGCCCGGTGAAGGCCTCGGCCGCGCCCGCCGCCGTCCCTTCCCGACGCAAGCCGCCGCTGGACGCCGCCCAGGAGCGCGACCTGGCCGACAGCCTGGCCGACCAGCCCGAAGGCGGCCTGAAGGACGCCCTGCTGAAGCTGGGTCGCGGCGTGCTGCGAGACCCGCGCTGAGGAACCGCGTCTAGATTGACAACCGGACGTTCGATAGGCTGATGCAACGCCTTACCCGCGCCCTTTTCACGCGACTAAAGAATCGCGCTTAACTTCACTGTTCACGCCTATCCCAGGGAAGATCACATGCGTCCGCTGACCCGCCGGCTCCTGACCGCCGTCGCCCTCACCGCCTCTCTGGGCGTCGCGCTCGCCGGCTGCGGCAAGAAGAGCGACACCGCCACGGCCGACGACATGTCGCTGGGCAATCCCAACGCCAAGGTCACGGTCGTCGAGTACGCCTCGGCGTCGTGCGTCCACTGCGGCCGCTGGAACAACGAGGTCTTCCCGGCCTTCAAGGCCAAGTACATCGACACCGGCAAGGTGAACTACGTCTACCGCGAGTTCCTGACCGAGCCCGTGCAGGTGGCCTCGGCCGCGTTCCTGATGGCCCGCTGCGCCGGCAAGGACAAATATTTCTCGGTGATCGACAGCGTCTACCACTCGCAGGAAGAGATGTTCACCACCGGCGACTATCGCGGCGTGCTGCTGCGCATCGCCCAGTCGGCCGGCATGGACGAGGCCCAGTTCACCAGCTGCGTGACCAATGAAAAGAGCCTCAAGGACCTGAACGCCCGGGTCGAGAAGTACCAGGCCAGCGCCAAGATCACCGGCACCCCGACCTTTATCATCAACGGCAAGAAGGCCGGCGGCGAGGACGGCGGCGAGCAGTCGCTGGCCCAGCTGGACGCGGCCATCGCCGAAGCCGAGGCGGCCGCGAAATGAGCCTCGACCGGCGCGCCCTGATCGGAACCGGCCTGGCGGCCTCGGGCTTGACCCTGGCCGCCTTGCCAACGGTCGCGCGCGCCGCGGCCCTGCCGCCGGCCGACGGCGACATGGCCCTGGGCAATCCCAAGGCCAAGGTGCAGGTGGTGGAGTACGCTTCGCTGGCCTGCACCCACTGCGCCCACTGGAACAACGAGGTCTTCCCGGCCTTCAAGACCCAGTTCATCGACACCGGCAAGGTCCGGTACGTGTTCCGCGAGTTCCTGACCCAGCCCTTCCAGTTCGCCGCCGCCGGCTATCTGCTGGCCCGGCGCGTGGGGCCGGCCAGGTACTTCGAGGTGATCGACGCGGTCTTCAAGCAGCAGGACGCGATCTACCAGAGCGAAGACCTCTGGGGCGGCCTGCTGAAGATCGGCAAGAGCTTCGGCCTGACCGAGGCCCAGTTCACCGCCGCCCTGCAGGACAAGGCGGCGCTGGACGCCGTCAACGCCCGCGTCGAGAAGGCCGCCGCGCGCGACAAGATCGAGGTCACCCCCACCTTCTTCGTCAATGGCGAGCGGATCGAGGGCGGCCAGCCGATCGAGACCTTCGCCGCGGCCATCGCCAAAGCGGCCAAGGGTTAGAGGAAGGGCGCACGTGCAGTTCCAGCGCCTGCGCCTGCAAGGATTCAAGTCCTTCGTCGAACCGACCGAGTTTCGGATCGAGCCGGGCCTGACGGGCATTGTCGGGCCCAACGGCTGCGGCAAGTCCAACCTGCTGGAAGCCCTGCGCTGGGTGATGGGCGCCAACTCGGCCAAGGCCATGCGCGCGGGCGGCATGGACGACGTGATCTTCGCCGGCAGCGGCAATCGCCCGGCCCGCAACCACGCCGACGTCACCCTGACCATCGACAACGCTGACCGCACCGCGCCGGCCCAGTTCAATGACGATCCGGTGCTGGAGGTGGTGCGCCGCATCGACCGGGGCGAGGGCTCGACCTACCGCATCAACGGCCGCGAAGTGCGGGCGCGCGACGTCCAGCTGCTGTTCGCCGACGCCTCGACGGGCGCCAACTCGCCGGCCCTGGTCCGCCAGGGCCAGATCAGCGAGCTGATCGGCGCCAAGCCGCAAAACCGCCGCCGCATCCTGGAAGAGGCCGCCGGCGTCTCGGGCCTGCACACCCGTCGCCACGAGGCCGAGTTGCGGCTGCGGGCGGCCGAGAGCAATCTCTCCCGCCTGGAAGACGTGGCCCGCGAGCTGGAAACGGCGCTGAACCGCCTGCGCCGCGAAGCCCGGCAGGCCGAGAAGTACAAGCGCCTGTCGGCCGAGATCCGGGCCGTGCAGGGGGCGGTGCTCTACGCCCGCTGGACCGAGGCGCGCGACAACCTCAACCGCACCCAGACCGAGGCGACGGAAGCGGCCCGCGCCGTCGAGGAGACCGCGCGCGCCGCCGCCGCCGCCCAGACCGCGATCCTGGCGGCCGAGACCGCCATGCCGCCGCTGCGCGAGGAGGCCTCGATCGCCCAGGCGGTCCTGGGCCAGCTGGCCATCCAGAAGGACCGGGCCGAGCGCGAGGCCGAAGCCGCCAAGGCCGAATATGAGCGACTGTCGGCCGACCTGACCCGCATCGACGACGACCGGGCCCGCGAGGCGCAAGGCCTGCAGGACGCCGTCCAGGCCCTGGCCCGCGCCGACGCCGAGCTGACCGAGCTGCGCGCGCAGATCGCCGCCGCGCCGGCTCGCGGTCCGGAACTGGCCGCCGCCGCCAAGGCCGCCGAGGAAGCGCGCGCCAAGGCCGATGGCGAGGTCGAGCAGCTGGCCGCCCGCGCCGCCGCCGAGGACGCCCGAGCCCGCGCCGCCGCCCAGCGCCTGACCGAGGCCGAGAGCCGCCTGGCCCGCACCGTCCGCGCCCTGGACCAGGCCAAGGCCGAGCGCGCTGCCGTCGGTCCCGTGGTCGATCCGGCCGCCGCCGAGGCCCGCCAGCGCTTCGCCAACGCCGAGGCCGGCCTGGCCGCCGCCCGCGCCGCCCTGGAAGAAGCCGAAGCCGTCCGCGTCAAGGCCGCCGCCGCCGAGGCCCAGTCCCGCGACCTGGCCCGAAAGGTCGAGGACCAGCTGGGTCGCCTGCGCACGGAAGCTCGCGGTTTGGCCCAGCTGACCGCCCCGCGCGCCAAGAGCGGCTTCTCGCCGGCCCTGGACGCGGTGACGCCCGAGAAGGGCTATGGCGCGGCCCTGGCCGCCGCCCTGGGCGACGACCTGGAAGCCGCCCTCGATTCCCGCGCCGCCTCGTTCTGGGCGGGGGCTGACGCCAAGACGGTGAGCTGGCCCGAAGGCGCGACGCCGCTGGCCCCGCTGATCAAGGCCCCGCCCGAGCTGGCCGCCCGCCTGTCGCATGTGGCCGTGGTCGCGCGCGGCGACGGCGACCGCCTGGCCAAGGGCCTGCCGGTGGGCGCGCGGCTGGTGTCCAAGGAAGGCGACCTGTGGCGTTGGGACGGCTTCGTCGCCCGCGCCGACGCCCCCAAGCCGGCGGCCGTCCGCCTGGAACAGCGCACCCGCCTGGCCGAGGTCGAGACCGAGATCGACCAGGTCACGCCCCGCGCCGAGGCCGCGACCGCCGCCCTGAAGACCGCCGCCGACGCTCTGCGCGCCGCTGAGGAAACCCTGCGGGATAAACGCCGGGGTCCGCCCGACGCCGAGCGCCTGCTGACCGGGGCCCGCGAGCAGGTGGCCCGCTACGAGCGCGAGGCCGCCCAGCGCGAGGCCCGCGCCCAGTCGCTGGACGACACCATCGCCCGCTTCGAAGGCGAGCGTGTCGAGGCCGACACCGCCCTGGCCGCCGTCCGCGCCGAGAGCGCCGGGGCCGAGAGCGCCGCGGACCTGGCGCCCCAACTGGCCGCCGCCCGCCAGGCCGCCACGGCCGCCCGCGAAGTCGCCGCCGCCGCCCGCTCGGCCCTGGACCAGGAAACCCGCGAAACCGCCAGCCGCGCCCGCCGCCTGGAGAGCCTGGAGCGTGACCACGCCGACTGGGCCAAGCGCCGCGAGGCCTCGGCCAAGCGCGAGACCAGCCTGGACGCCGACCGGGTCAAGGCCGCCGCCGCCCTGGAGGCCGCCCGCGAGGCGCCGACCGTGCTGGCCGACCGGCTGGTGATCATCGTCGAGCAGTTCGCCGCCGCCGAGGATCGCCGGGCCAAGGCCTCGGACGCCCTGGAGGCCGCCGAGACCGCCCGCCTCAACGCCGACCGCGCGGCTCGCGCCGCCGAGCAGGCCGCCTCCGAAGCCCGCGAAAAGCGCGCCGCCCTGGTCGCCACCCTGGACGCCGTCCGCGACCGCTTCGCCGAGGTGGCCGGCGCCATCCGCGAACAAGCCCGGATGGAGCCGGAGGAGCTGGGCCGCCACGTGGCCGGCGAGGCCGTGGCCGTGCCCAAGGACGCCGCCGGGGTCGAGGCGCACCTGTTCGCGCTGGAACGCGAGCGCGACTCCATCGGTCCGGTGAACCTGCGCGCCGAGGAAGAGGCCAACGAATACGCCGCGCGCCTGGAGACCATGCGCACCGAGCGGGCCGACCTGTCGGGCGCGGTGGGCAAGCTGCGGGCCGGCATCGAGGAGCTGAACGCCGAGGGCCGCGAGCGCCTGCTGGCCGCCTTCGACATCATCAACGCCAATTTCCAGACCCTGTTCACCGCCCTGTTCGGCGGCGGCCAGGCCGAGCTGAAACTGATCGAGAGCGACGACCCTCTGGAGGCGGGGCTGGAGATCTTCGCCTGTCCGCCGGGCAAGCGCATGGCCAGCATGAGCCTGATGAGCGGCGGCGAGCAGGCCCTGACCGCCAGCGCCCTGATCTTCGGCGTCTTCCTGGCCAACCCGGCCCCGATCTGCGTGCTGGACGAAGTCGATGCGCCGCTGGATGACGCCAATGTCGATCGCTACTGCAACATGCTGGACGAGATGCGCCGGCGGACCAAGACGCGGTTCATCGCCATCACCCACAACCCGGTGACGATGAGCCGGATGGACCGATTGTTCGGCGTGACCATGGCCGAGCGGGGCGTGAGCCAGTTGGTGAGCGTGGATCTGTCGACGGCCGAGCAGCTGGTGGCGGCGCAGTAGGGCTCAGCGGCTCACGCACTTGCCCCCGCCTGACCGCTTCGCGGTCTGTCCGCCCCCATAGGGGGCGGAGCGCTCTTCCCCCTGTGGGGGAAGACGACCGCGAAGCGGTCCGTAGGGGGCAAGTGTTAGCCGCCGAAAAACCCGACGGCCGCATGCCGCAGCGGATTGGCCGGGTCGCTCAGCAGCTTCACCGCCATGGCGCACGACATCACCACCAGCAACGGCCGGATCAGCCCAGCCCCGAACCGCATGGCCAGGCGCGAGCCGACCTGGGCCCCGATGAACGCCCCCGCCGCCATCGCCAGGCCGATCGGCCAGACGACCGCGCCCTTCAGGACGAACAGCGACAGGCTGCCTAGGTTCGAAGCCGCGTTGGCCAGCTTGGTGTGGGCCGTGGCCTTCAGCGCGCCGTAGCCCAGCAGGGTGACGATGGCCACCATGTAGAAGGCCCCTGCCCCGGGCCCGAAGATGCCGTCGTAGAAACCGACCAGCGGCGTCACGCAGAAGGCGAAGACCGGCAGGGTCAGGCGCGGATGGACGTCCTCGCTCTTCAGCCCCTTGGAGAAGCCGAAATAGAGGGCGATGACGATCAGCAGGATCGGCACCAGGGCCGCCAGGACGCGGGGCGACAGCAGGCTGGCGCACAGGGCCCCGCACAGGCCGGCGACGGCGGCGCAACCGGCGACCGGCAGGGCGGTCTTCCAGTCGATCAGGCCGCGCCGGGCGAAGGCGCTGGTGGAGGAGATGGCGCTGACGGCGCCCTGCAGCTTGTTGGTGCCCAGGGCCATGACCGGGCTCATGCCGGTCAGCAGCAGGGCCGGCACGGTCAGCAGGCCGCCGCCGCCGGCGATGGCGTCGAACGCCCCGGCGATCGCGGCCACGGCGAACATGGTGGCCAGCAGGGCGAAATCGACGTGCATCTTACTCAAGCCCTTCGCGCGGTCCGCCCTCGAGACGGGCCGGGACCACGCGATGAGCGAGCAACTAGGTCGTGGATTACTTCTGGCGCGCCTTGCGGGCGGCGTACTTGGCGTCGCGAGCGGCCTTCTGCTCGGCGGCGGTCAGGGCCTTGCGCTCTTTACGCTCGGCGCGCTTCTCGGCGAGGGCGGCCTCTTCGCGGGCCAGGATTTCCTGACGGGCGGCTTCCTTGATCGCGGCGCGCTCGGCGCGGACCCGTTCCAGCTCGGCTTCGCGCTCGGCGTGGCGCTGCTCGAAGTTGGGGTCCTGAATGGTGGGCTTCACCTTCATCTTGGCCAGCATGGCCTTCTTGGCTTCGGCGGCGGCGGTGATGCGATCGGCGAAGCCGGTGTTCTTCAGGTGCGACATGAATCTTCTGGTTGGTGGAAAGTGCGCTCCTAAGACCCCAAAACGCCGGAAAAAGCAATTGATCATCCCTCGCCGTCTCCTGGGCGAATGGACGCGGGCCCGTTTCATCGGGCGGCTTTCCGATTCGATCGACCACGGCGCCCGGGCGCTTCCAACCGCCGGGAAAGCGTAAAGCCCCCCGAGGCCCTCATCGCCCTGGCGGAACCTGACGCCTCCGATCACGTAAGGGCGCGCGAATTCCGCCACATGGCGGCGCAAATCGCGAAAACTCCTTATAAAACGGCAACTTGACGGCAACCCACCCAACCTTGACGCACCGCAGCGCGCCCTATAGGTTCCGCCGCGATCAAGCCGGCCGGAAATCCGCCTCTATTGGGGCGGCCGCGGGCGTTTTCGGACCTGACCGCTCCCATGCCCAAGGCCGACGAACCGAACGACAAGGCCCCGCAAAGCCTGGACGCTCGGCTCGACGCTTTCGAGGCGCGAAGAGCGGCGGAAGCGCCGATACGCGCCGAGCACGAGAAATCGTCCCAGGACGGCTATCGTTTGCTGGCGGATCTGATCGGGGGCGTTCTGGTAGGGCTCGGCTTCGGCTGGCTGCTCGACCGTTACGCCGGCACGGGGCCCTGGGGTATGGTCGGCGGTCTGCTGATCGGCATGGGGTCTTCGATCTACATCGTCGTCCGCAAGGCGACAAAATTGAGCGCGCAGGCGTCAGCCCAGTCCTCCTCGAAGGGGCAGGCTGACGGAGACACGGGAGGCGGGTCTACCGCCCCCAAGCAGAAGAGAGACTAGGGCCTTGGCCACGCCGATCGACCCGATGCACCAGTTCATGATCCAAAAGATCGTGGAGCTGCCGTCCGTTACTGTCCCGGGCCTGGGCGCGATCGACCTGTCGATCACCAACTCGATCGCGGCCATGCTGCTGTCGGCCACCCTGATCATCGTCTTCTACGCCTTCGCCGGCAAAGGCGCGGTCGTTCCCGGCCGCCTGCAGACCGTGGGCGAGATGCTCTACGGCATCGTCGACGGCCTGACCGAGTCGATCATCGGCCACGACGGCAAGAAGTACCTGCCCTTCGTCTTCACCCTGTTCGCCTTCGTGCTGTTCGCCAACCTGCAAGGCATGCTGTTCGGCTGGACCGGCAACTTCCTGGGCTTCACCTCGACCTCGCAGCTGGCCGTGACCCTGACCCTGGGCGTGCTGGTCATCCTGACGGTGATCACCGTCGGCGTCGTCAAGAACGGCTTCAAGTTCTTCAAGCTGTTCGCCCCGTCGGGCGTGCCGTGGCCGCTGTATTTCCTGCTGGTCCCGATCGAGATCATCTCGTTCCTGATCCGCCCGATCACCCTGGCGCTTCGTCTGTTCGGCAACATGCTGGGCGGCCACGTGGTGCTGAAGATCTTCGCGACCTTCGTGGCCATCCTGCTGGCCATGGCCCCGGCCTACTGGCTGGTGGGCCTGCTGTCGCTGACCTCCGTCGTCGCCCTGACGGCCCTAGAGTTCATGGTGGCCTTCCTTCAGGCCTTCGTGTTCGCGGTGCTCACCTGCGTCTATCTGAACGACGTCGTGCACCTCGACAGCCACTGATCAACCTTTAGTCTTTCAACCAACACATCACTTCCCAAGGAGTCTCAATCATGGACGCTTCCGCCGCTAAGTTCATCGGCGCCGGCCTGGCTATGCTCGGCATGATCGGCGCGGGCATCGGCCTGGGCATCATGTTCGGCAACTACTTCCAAGGCGCCCTGCGTAACCCGACCGCCGCCGCTCAAGAGCGTCCGATGCTGTTCCTGGGCATGGCTCTGACCGAAGCCCTGGGCATCTTCGCCCTGGTCATCGCCTTCCTGATCCTGTTCTCGAAGTAAAAACCTTGGCGCGCCGGCGGTCCTTCTGGACCACGGCGCTCCAGACTTGTTCTTCGGGCGTTCTCCTCGCTTGAGGATGCTCCAACCTAAAGAGGCTTCTTCGCCCATGGCGACGGAACATCACGGCACGGTCGAGTCGACTGAGCCCCCCCACGGGCAGGAAAGCGGCGGGCTTCCCCAGCTGCAGTTCCAGCACTGGGGCGGCCAGATCGTCTGGCTGCTGCTCATCTTCGCCGTCCTCTTCGCGGTGCTGTCCAAGGTGCTCCTGCCCCGGGTCAGCGGCGCGATCGAGACCCGCGGGGCCAAGATCGCCGGCGACATCGCCGACGCCCGTCGTCTGAAGGACGAAGCCGAGGTCCAGGCCCGCGCGGCCGCGGCCGAGGTGGCCGAGGCTCGCGCCAAGGCCCAGAAGACCGCGGCGGACGCCAAGGCCAAGGCTTCGGCCGAAGCCGCCGAGCGTCAGGCGAAGGAAGAGGCCGCGCTGGCTGAGAAGCTCAGCGCCGCCGAGGCCCGCATTCAGGCCGCCCGCGACGAGGCCATGGGCCACGTCCGCGCGGTGGCCTCGGAGACGGCCGGCGCCATCGTCGAGAAGCTGACGGGCAAGGCGGCTTCGGCCGCCGAGCTCAAGGCCTCGCTGGCCTAAGGAGACGACGATGGAACACGAAGCCCTCTTCGATCTCGCCAATCCCGAGCTGTGGGTCCTGATCGGCCTGGCCCTGTTCATCGGCCTGCTGGTCGTGCTCAAGGTCCTGCCGGGCGCGCTGTTCGGCGCGCTGGACGCCCACGCGGCCAAGATCCAAGCCGAACTCGACGAGGCTCACCAGCTGCGGGAAGAGGCCCAGGCCCTGCTCGCCGAGGTGAAGGCTCAACGGGACGAAGCCGAGCGTCAGGCCGCCGGCATGATCCAAGCCGCCCAGGCCGACGCCGCGCTGATCGCGTCGGAAGCCAAGGCCAAGCTGGAAGAGCAGATCACGCGCCGCGCCGAAATGGCCGAACGCAAGATCGCCCAGGCCGAGGCCCAGGCCGCCGCCGACGTCAAGTCGGCCGCGGTCGACCTCGCCGCCCAGGCGGCCGAGCAGGTCCTGGTCGCCCGCCTCGCCTCGGGCGCGTCGGACGGCCTGGTCGACACGGCCATCAGCCAGATCGGTTCGAAGCTGCAATAGCGGATTCAGATCGGCGATAAAGACAGAAGGGCGCGCTCCGCGAGGGGCGCGCCCTTTTTCTTTGAGCGGGGTCGGCCGTAAAGGCCCTCCCCCCGTGGGGGAGGCGATCGCGCAGCGATCGGTGGGGGGAGTTGTAGGGCGTCGATCGCAGGTCTGGCCGCCTGCCGATCACTCCCCCCTCCGTCGGCTTCGCCGACACCTCCCCCACAGGGGGAGGACCTCGGGACGTCGGCTCGCTAAACCGGCTGCTTCTTCAGCCAGCGCCGCTTGACGTGTTTGCGGCCGCGCTTCAGCACCCGCCAGGACGCCTTGCGCAGGAACAGCTTCTCGGACCGCAGCAGCTGTTGCCAGGCCACCAGCATGATCTCCGGTTCGCGACGCATCAGGCGGCGGATCGGGAAGATCACCTTGGGGTGGCGACGCTGCCAGCGCAGGAAGCGGCGCTTGGCCTGGAACGAGTTGCGCAGCACGATCATCAGCCCGATGACCAGCAGCGGCAGGCCCAGGTGCCCCGGCAGGGGCGTCAGGACGAGGCCGGCCAGCAGCACGAGCACGCCAAAGGCCAGCGCCGCCCAGCGGGCCACGCGCCCCGCGGTTTCCCGCAGGACGAGGGCCAGACGACGACGGCGGCGGTAGAGCCTCGAAGGCAGTCTGGCGAGCGTATCAGCCGGCGAGTTCACGAGCCCCGCTTGAGCGCTTGACGCTTCAGGGACTGACGCTTGACCGACAGGCGCCAGCGCTTGGCCCGGCGCCAGCTGCGCGGCAGGACCAGGCGCTCCATGCGCAGAACCTGCTGCCAGGCCACCGGCATGACTTCCGGCTCGCGGCGCAGCAGGCGACGCAGCGGGAACAGCAGCTTGGGGTGGGCGTGCTGGAAGCGCACGAACTGCTTGCGAGCCTTGAACGAGTTGCGCAGCACCAGCATCAGGCCGACCACCGTCACCGGCACGCCCAGCGGACCGGGCAGCGGCGCGATCAGAATCCCCGCCACCACCAGGATCAGGCCCAGGGTCACCAGCACGATGCGCGAAATCCGCCCGAGAAGCTCGCGGGCGAGTTCATCGGCGACGGAGAAGCGCACGGGCGGCATGGCGAGAGCGAGGTTCATGGCAGGAAGAAACGGGTTCCGTGGTCCGTTTGATCCCGGCGACAGACCGGCCCCTCGGCTCACATAACCCGATATGAGAACGGGGCGCCCTTCCGTAAAGGCGCCCCGTTGTCGCTTTTGCTGACTGTGGCCTCTATTCCGCAGCCAGTGGCGCGGCGGCCACAGGTTTCCACCTCAGACGAGGTTTACGCGCCGCCAGGGTTTCATCCAGACGTTTGAGCGGCGCGTGGTACGGGGCGCCCTTGAAGCGGTCGACGTCTCCCCCCTTGGCGGCGCCCGCCAAGGCGCGAAGCGCGTAGATGAAGCGGTCCAGCTCCTGCTTGCTCTCGGTCTCGGTCGGCTCGATCAGCATCGCGCCGTGCACCACCAGCGGGAAGTACATGGTCATCGGGTGGAAGCCCTCGTCGATCATCGCCTTGGCGAAATCGAGCGTGGTCACCCCGGTGCCTTCCAGCCAGGCGTCGTCGAACAGCGCCTCGTGCATGCACGGGCCATTCGGGAAGGCCGGGCTCATCAGGTCGCTCAGGCGGGCCTTGATGTAGTTGGCGTTCAGCACCGCGTCCTCGGCCACCTGGCGCAGGCCGTCGGCGCCATGGCTGAGCATGTAGGCGTAGGCGCGCACGAACATGCCCATCTGGCCGTGGAAGGCGCTCATCCGGCCGAAGGCCTGGGCGGCGGGGCCCTGGGCCTCCTCGACCAGCGCGAAGCCGTCCTCGCCGCTCACGATCCACGGCGTGGGGGCGAACGGGGCCAGGGCCGCCGACAGCACCACCGGACCCGCGCCCGGACCGCCGCCGCCGTGAGGCGTCGAGAAGGTCTTGTGCAGGTTGATGTGCATGGCGTCGACGCCCAGGTCGCCCGGGCGCACCCGGCCGACGATGGCGTTGAAGTTGGCGCCGTCGCAGTAGAAGTACGCGCCCGCCGCGTGGGTCAGGCGGGCGATCTCGACCACGTCGCGCTCGAACAGGCCGCAGGTGTTGGGGTTGGTGACCATGATGGCGGCCACGTGGTCACCAAGCTTGGACTCCAGGTCCGCCAGGTCGACCCGGCCGTCGTCGGTCTGGGCGATCTCGACGACCGTGTAGCCGCAGAAGGCCGCCGTGGCCGGGTTGGTGCCGTGGGCGCTGGTGGGGGCCAGCACGGTCTTGCGGTGGCCGTTGCCGGCCGCCTCGTGGGCGGCGCGGATGGCCAGCAAGCCGCACAGTTCACCGTGGGCGCCGGCCTTGGGGCTGAGCGCGACAGCTGGCATGCCAGTCAGGGTCTTCAGCCAGTGGGCCAGGCGGTCCATCAGCTCGATCGCGCCCTGCACCGTCGACTGCGGCTGCAGCGGGTGGATGTCGGAGAAGCCCGGCAGGCGCGCCATCTTCTCGTTCAGGCGCGGGTTGTGCTTCATCGTGCACGAGCCCAGCGGATATAGCGCCAGGTCGATGGCGTGGTTCTTCTGCGACAGGCGCACGTAGTGGCGCACCGCTTCCGGCTCCGACAGGCCCGGCAGGCCGATCGGCGCGGTGCGGACCAGGTCGCCCAGGTCGTCGGCCGGCGGCGCGTCCGGCAGGTCGACGCCGGTCTTGTCCCAGGCGTTCAGTTCGAAGATCAGCGCTTCGTCCTGCAGCAGACCACGGGCCCCGGTCAGGGTTTCATGGCCGCCGAGGTCGGCGCTGGCGGCTTCGGGACGGGTCGGCCGTCCGACGTTGTTCATGCTCATTGGCCGATGACCTTGGACAGGACCTTGGAGAAGAAGACGATGTCGCTGTCGGGCGTCGTCTCGGTGGCGGCGACCAGCAGGACGTCGTCCAGGCCGGCGGCCGGGTCGAGGCGCGAGAACGGCACGCCGGCCAGCAGGCCGTTGCCGGCCAGGGTCTCGACCACCTCGGCGGCGTTGCGCGGCAGCCGGATCGCGAACTCGTTGAAGAAGCGCGGGGTCAGGATCTCGACGCCCGGCACGGCGGCCAGGGCGTCGCGCAGCTTCACCGCCTTCTGGTGGTTGACCAGGGCCAGCTGGCGCAGGCCCTTCTCGCCCAGCAGGCTCATGTGGATGCTGAAGGCCAGGGCGCACAGGCCGCTGTTGGTGCAGATGTTCGACGTGGCCTTGTCGCGGCGGATGTGCTGCTCGCGGGTCGACAGGGTGAGGACGAAGCCGCGACGACCGTCGGCGTCGACGGTCTCGCCGCACAGCCGGCCGGGCGCCTGGCGGACGTATTTTTCCTTGCAGGCGAACAGGCCCACATAGGGTCCGCCGAAGTTCAGGCCGTTGCCGATCGACTGGCCCTCGGCCACGACGATGTCGGCGCCCATCTCGCCGGGCGACTTCAGCAGGCCGTACGAGACGGCCTCGGTGGTGACCACGATCAGCAGGGCGCCGGCGGCCTGGGCGGCGGCGGCGATCTTGGTCACGTCGGTGGCGGTGCCGAACACGTTGGGGGTCTGGACGACAACGCAGGCGGTGTCGGCGTCGATGGCGGCGATCACCGCGTCCTCGGCGTCGATCGCCACGGCCAGGCGGTCGGTGGCGACGCCGGCCGCGTGGGCCAGGGTCTCGACCGTGCCGACATAGTGCGGATGCACGCCGCCCGACAGGACGGCCTTGTTCCGGCGGGTGATCCGGGCGGCCATCATCACCGCCTCGGCGGCGGCGGTGGAGCCGTCGTAGAGCGAGGCGTTGGCCACTTCCATGCCGGTTAGCGCCGCGACCTGGGTCTGGAACTCGAACAGCACCTGCAGCGTGCCCTGGGCGATCTCGGGCTGGTAGGGCGTGTAGCTGGTCAGGAATTCCGACCGCTGGATGATGTGGTCGACCGTGGCCGGCACATGGTGGCGATAGGCCCCCGCCCCCACGAAGAACGGGCCTTCCGACGCCGAGTGGTTGCGGCGCGACAGGCCCAGCATCTCGCGCTCGACCTCCAGCTCGCCGGCATGGAACGGCAGGTCGACCGGCTCGGCGCGACGGGCGTCGGCGGGCACGTCGACGAACAGGTCGTCGATCGACTCCGCGCCGATGACGCCGAGCATGTCGGCGCGATCTTCGGGTGTGAGGGGGAGGTAGCGCATCTAGATCGACTTTCCGAAAAGGGCGTCCGTCAGGCGTTTGAAGAAAGGGGTTTGGGGCGCGGCGTCACGCTCGGCCCGGGCGTGTTCGACGGCCGTGGCGACCTGGTCTTCCCGTGCGGTCTCGGCGTCGGCGTCCTCGACCACGCTGATCAGCCAGTCGCGAAAGCCGGCGCGATCGCTCGGCTCGGGCGTCTCCCAGGCTCCCAGGGCCCATCCGGGCAAGACCTTGCCGGTGGCGGGAACCGCGCAGACCGCGCCGGTCGCGAGCACGAACGAGGCGGTGGCCTGGGCCAGGTCGAACACCAGGTCGCAGACCTCGTCCGTCGCCTCGCCCAACTCGATCACGGCGATGTCGTCCTGCGGATCGAGATCCAGGAAGAGCACCACGCGCCCTTCCCGGATCACTTCGCCATCGGTGCCCATCGTCGTTTCGGCCGCCACCAGGACTTCCACCACCGCCGCCTGATAGGCCGCCGGAGCCGGCGTCAGGGTCGAGTTGTGGAGGAAGACCTGGACCATGGCCTAGAGCGAGCTCAGGAACGCTTCGTAGGCCACGCGGTCCATCAGGGCGTCGACCTCGGCGGGGTTGCTCAGCTTGATCTTGGCGAACCAGCCGCCGGCTTCCGGCACGGCGTTGACGGTCTCGGGCGCGTCCGACAGCTGGCCGTTGGCCTCGACCACCTCGCCCGACACCGGGGCGTAGACGTCGGAAGCGGCCTTGACGCTCTCGACCACGGCCAGGGCGTCGCCCTGCTTCACGGTCTTGCCGACGTCCGGCACCTCGACGAACACCACGTCGCCCAGCTGCTCGGCGGCGTAGCCGGTGATGCCGACGGTGGCGATGTCGCCGACGACTTCAACCCACTCGTGATCCTTGGTGAAATGCATGGTCTTGGCCCTTGGTTAGATCTTGCGCACGTAGCGGGTGGGGACGAACGGCGAGGTCACGACCTCGGCCTTCTGCGGCTTGCCGCGAACGATGACCTTCAGCGTCGAGCCCACCACCGCGAATTGCGGCGGCACGAAGCCGATGGCGATGGCGCCGCCGAAGCTGGGACCAAAGCCGCCGCTGGTGACCACGCCGATCACGGCGCCGGTCTCGTCGGCGATCTCCGCGCCCTCGCGGGCCGGAGCGCCCTCCAGCACCTTCAGATTGACGCGCACGCGCTTGAGATCGCCCGCCAGTTCCTTAGCGATGCGATCAGCGCCCAGATAGTCGCCGGCCTCGCGGCGGCTCTTGCCGACGGCGAACGGCATGCCGGCCTCGATCGGCGAGACCGTCTCGTCCATGTCGTGACCATAGAGCGGCAGGCCGGCCTCCAGGCGCAGACTGTCGCGCGCGCCCAGGCCGATGGCCTTGACCCGCTCGTCCTCCAGCAGGGTGTTCCAGATACGCTCGGCCTCGGTGGCGGGCACCGAGATCTCGTAGCCGTCCTCGCCGGTATAGCCCGAGCGCGAGATGATGGCGTCGGTCCCGAAAGCGGTCAGGGCGACGGTGTCCATGAACACCATGCTCGCGGCTTGCGGCACGTGGGCGGTCAAAACAGCGGCGGCCTCGGGGCCTTGCAGGGCCAGCAGGGCGCGGTCTTCCAGGCGCTCGACGGTCGCCTCGCCCTGGAGGGCCTTGGCGATGATGGCGTAGTCGTTGTCCTTGCAGGCTCCGTTGACGACGATGAACAGGCCGTCGTCGTCGGGACGGGCGGTCATCAGGTCGTCGATCACGCCGCCCTGCGCATTCAGCAGCACGGCGTAGCGTTGCTTGCCCGGCTTGAGGCCTTGGTAGTCAGCCGAGACCAGTTTCTCGAAGCTCTTGGCGGGGTTCTCGCCGCGCAGCCGGGCCTGGCCCATGTGCGAGACGTCGAACAGGCCCGCGTGCTCGCGGGTCCACAGATGCTCCTTCAGCACCCCGTCCTTGTACTGCACGGGCATGTGGTAGCCCGCGAACGGCACCATGCGAGCGCCAGCGGCGACGTGCGCGTCGTACAGGGGTGTCTTCTTAAGATCTGGGTCGGACACGCTTTGGGCTCCAAACGGGGACGGCGCTGCAAGCCCGGCTTTCACCAGGCGATAGCGCCCCCGCTGTCCCTTTGACCTGAGAGATTCCGGACCCGAAACAGGTCCTTGCTCCTTCGGCGGGCAGCTCTCGCGAACTGCCTCTTTCCAGCGTTCCTAAACCCGCGCGGTCCTTTTGCCTGAGCGTTTCCGGGGCGGTTGCGCCTTCGGCCTCGCGACTCAAAGAGTCCCGATGTCTCCCGCGTGGGTCGAAGCGGTGTTTGGGCGAGGGGCCGCGCGGAGTCAACGGTGCGCGTGCGTGGTCGCGCGAGGGTTGAGAACATTTCAGGAACATGATTAGCTTTGAGGTCGCAAATTGCGACCTCAAAGGACGGTCATGACCAACACACGTGCCCTGATCTTGGATTTCACACCCACCCAAGCTCCGCCGGTGTTCGTCGTCCGCGATCTGTCCGTTATTCTGGACGTAGATCTTGCTCGGCTTTTCGGCTTGGAGACGGGGCGTCTAAACGAGCAAGTGCGCCGCAACGCGCAACGGTTCGACGCCTTTGCCTTTCAGCTGTCAGTCGAGGAATTTTCGAACTTGAGATCGCAAAATGCGATCTCAAGTTCGTCGCACGGCGGACGCAGATACAGGCCATACGCCTTCACGGAGCATGGCGTGGTCATGGCCGCCACTGTCCTGAAATCCGAGCAGGCGGTCGCCGCTTCGCGCTTCATCATCAAGGTGTTCGTCGAGGCTCGCCGCAAGTCGCTGGTCTCGGACGGCGCGAACCTGCCCTCGCTGATCGACGCGCATGGGCTGCCGCCGCTAGAGGGCGAGACCCGCACGGGCCTAATGAGCAAGCTGAACGGCGCCCTGGGCCGGGTGCTGGACGCTATCGCCGATCCAGAGACCCAGACCACCGTCCGCGACGAGGCCCACGCCATCGCCGCCGAGGGCCTGCGCAGTATCAAGGAATACCTCAAGCGGGCCGGCGTTCAGAACGAGAAGACCCTGGCCGAGGTGCGCAAGCTGCTGGCCGAGGCCGACGCTCTGGAGGCCGAGACCGCTCAGAAGCGCACCGAAAACCAGCACCGCCAGCTGGCCTTGCTGGCCAAACAGTTGCGCCTGGTGCTGGTGGCCCAGCAGTACCTGGAAACCGGCGGTGTCGAAGGCCTGCTGGCGACGCTCAAGGATCTTGAGCGCCCCTAGGCTACATCCGCTCCGGCGCTTCGATGCCCAGCAGGTTCAGCGCCAGCTCCAGCTGCTTCAGCGTGGTCTCCGCCAGGGCCAGGCGCGAGGCCCGGACGGCCGGTTCGTCGGCACTGAGAATCGGACAGGCGGCGTAGAACTTCGAGAAGGTCTGGGCCAGCTTGTAGGCGTGCTCGGCGATGAAGTTGGGGGCCTTCTTGTCGTAGGCCTCCGACAGCGCGCCCTCGAACGCGTCCAGCAGCAGGGTCAGGTCGCGCTCGGCCGGCTCGCCGACGACGATCGGACCCGACACGACCTTCTGCTCGGCCGCCTTGCGCAGGATGCTCTTGATGCGCACCGACTGGTACAGCAGGTACGGCCCGGTCTTGCCCTCGAAGCTGGTGAAGCGGTCGAGATCGAAGACGTAGGAGGTGCCGCGGAAGTTCTGCAGGTCGGCGAACTTCAGGGCCGCGATCCCCACCTTGTGGGCGGTGTCCTCGAAGGCCTCTTCCGACAGCTCGGCGCCCAGCCCGGCTTCGCGCAGGCGCTCGCGGGCCTTCTCGCGGGCCATCTCGATCAGGTCATGCAGCTTGAGCACGCCGCCGGCGCGGGTCTTGAACGGCTTGCCGTCGGCGCCGTTCATGGTGCCAAAGCCGATGTGCTCCAGCCCGCCCGGCTCGGCGTAGCCGGCCAGGTACGAGGCGCGGAACACCTGCTCGAAGTGGTCGGCCTGGCGCTGGTCCACGGCGTAGAGGATCAGGTGCGGATCGAAGCTCTTGCGGCGATCCAGGATCGTGGCCAGGTCGGTCGTGCCGTACATGGCCGAGCCTTCCGACGAGACGACCAGCAGCGGATCGGGGCTCTCGACCTCGACCACCGAACCGTCGGGCAGCTTCTTCTTCTTGGTCTCGCCGGGACGGGCCACGCGGACGATCCGGGCGCCCTGGTCGTTGACCAGCAGGCCCTTGGCCTCCAGCTGGCTGACCATCGGGGCGATCAGGTCCTGCACGTCGCTCTCGCCCTTCCAGAGGTCGAAATCGACGCCCAGGGCATGGAACTCGCGCTCCAGGGCCACGCGGCTGATGTTGACGAAGTGCCGCCACAGCAGGCGATAGCCGAAGCGGCCATTCTGCAGCTCGGCGGTGGCCTTGCGGGCCTTTTCCTTGAACTCGGGATCTTCCTTCTGGCGCGCCGAGGCGGCCGGGTAGAGGCGATCGAGGTCCTCGAGGCTGACGCGCGAGGCGAACTCGGCCATCACCTTGTCCTCGTCGGCCTTGGAGAAGCCGCGCGGGGCTTCGACCAGGCGCTCGAGCAGGGCGCGGATGAAGGCGTCCTCTTCCATGATGGCGCTGATCAGCAGGCCCATCTGGAAGCCCCAGTCGCCGAAGTGGGCGTCGCCCACCACGTCGTCGCCGCGGAAACGGTACAGGCGCTTGACCGACTCGCCGATGATCGAGGCGCGCAGGTGGCCGACGTGCATCGGCTTGGCGACGTTGGGGCCGGCATAGTCGACCAGCACGCGGCGCGGCGCGGCCAGGGGCTCGGCCCCGGCGCGCGGATCGGCGGCGATCTCGTTGGCGCGGGCGGCCAGGGCGTCGCTGGAGACACGCATGTTGATGAAGCCGACGCCGGCGATCTCGACGGAGGCCAGGCGCGGGTCGGTCTTCAGGATGTCGACGACCTGCACGGCGATCTCGCGCGGGTTGCGCTTGGCGCTCTTGGCGGCCGCCAGGGCCCCGTTGCATTGGAAGTCGGCCAGGTCGGGCCGGTCGGACGCGGTGACGCGACCGAAGTCGGGGGACAGTCCGGCGGCCTGGAAGGCGGCCGCGGCCGCCTCGCTCAGGGACCGCTTCAAATCACTCATGGCTTGGCGACGTTTCCGGGGGTCTGGGTTTGAGCCTGCTGGGTCTGGCCGGCGTTGACGCGGAAGCGTTTGCCGTCACGGTTGAAGGCGGCCATTTCCGGGGTCACGTCGAAGCCGATCAGGACCTCGAAATTGCCGCCGCTGACCTTTTCGTCGGCGCGCGGGATGGTGATGGTCTTCAGGGTTTCGTTCGCATAGAGGCGATCCTGGCCCTGGGCGAAGGTCACCGGCAGATCGAAATATTCCTTGGCCAGAACGCTCTTGTTGCGCTCGGTCACGGCCACCCAATAGCGATAGGTCTTCTTGTCGCCGGTCGCCTGCGGGCCGCGGCCCAGTTCGAACAGCAGATTGACCTGCATCTTGATCGGGTCGTTGCTCTTGTAGGCGCAGCCCGAGGTCAGGCCCTGGATCTCGCCGGTATAGGCGGTGTTGCTGGCCGCCTCCTTGCCGTCCTTGAACTCGACATAGCGGCTGGCGTCGTACAGCACCTTCACGAAGGGGCACGGGCCGGCGTTGCGCAGTTGGGCCAGGGGAGCCTTGGGCTGGTTCCACTCGCTGTCGCGCTTCTTCTTCTTCGAGGCCGCGTCGTCATCGCCGCCGCCGCCCGGGCCGCCGCCGCCGGGGCCCTGACCGCCCATCTGGGCGTGAGCGGTCGCGGCCGTCCCGGCGATCGAGAGAGCCATCAGGGCGCTGAGGGCGACGGTGAGATTGCGGCGCATGAAACGTCCGGTCCGAGATTGGAAAGCTTGAGCGGGAATTTCCCGCCAGCGTCATGGAGCCTGATAAAGGCATATGCGTGACGTCGCAATGCGCAGCAGATTTCAAGAGGATACGGCGGACTTTTCGGGCAGGCGCTGGCGCGCGCGGCCCGGAACCCTTAGGTTCGACGCCATGAACGCCCATTCGCCCATCTCCAGCCCCGGCCGCCGCGACCTGCGCGTGGTTCTGGCCAGTCCGCGCGGCTTCTGCGCCGGCGTCGACCGGGCGATCCAGATCGTCGAACGGACGATCGAGAAGTTCGGCGCGCCGGTCTATGTGCGCCACGAGATCGTCCACAACCGCCACGTGGTCGATCGCCTCAAGGCCCTGGGCGCGGTGTTCATCGAGGAACTGGAAGAGGCCCCGGCCGACCGGCCCGTGGTGTTCTCGGCCCATGGCGTGCCCAAGTCTGTGCCGGCCGAGGCCAAGTCGCGCGAGATGGTCTATCTCGACGCCACCTGCCCGCTGGTCTCCAAGGTCCATGTCGAGGCCCAGAAGCATTTCGACGCCGGCCGCGAGATCGTGCTGATCGGCCATGCGGGTCACCCCGAGGTGGTCGGCACCATGGGCCAATTGCCCGAGGGCACGGTCACCCTGATCGAGGACATCGACGACGCTCGCGCCTGGATCCCCAAGAACCCGGCCAACGTCGCCTTCCTCACCCAGACCACCCTGTCGGTCGACGACACCGCCGAGATGGTCGACCTGCTCAAGGCGCGCTTCCCGGGCATCGCCGCCCCGCACAAGGAAGACATCTGCTACGCCACCACCAACCGCCAGGAAGCGGTGAAGATGCTGGCTGAAGCTTCGGAGCTGATCCTGGTCGTCGGCTCGAAGAACTCGTCCAACTCGGTGCGGCTGATGGAGGTCGGCAAGCGGGCCGGCGCCAAGGACGCCCGGCTGATCGACGACGCGCGCGGCATCGACTGGGCGTGGTTCGAGGGCGTCAGCGTTGTCGGCGTCACCGCCGGCGCCTCGGCCCCCGAGGATCTGGTCCAGGGCGTGATCGACGCCATGACCGCCCGCTACGACGTCACCGTCGAGGAACTGATCGAGGCGCGCGAGACCGTGACCTTCAAGCTGCCGCGGTTGCTGACCGCCTAGGCCACTCGAGTACGGAGCCAATCGGTCAGAGTCGGAATATCCAGCTCCCCGGCGGCGAGCTTGAAGAACGTCCGCGCCGCATCGGCCTGATCCGCCCTCAAGCGCATGCCGTTGGCTCGAAGAAACAGCGCCATCGCCTGGAAGGCCGCTCGCTTGTTGCCGTCGATAAAGGGATGATTGCCCGAGACGGCCACGGCGTAAGTCGCCGCAAGTTCCAGCAAGTCTTCTACGCCGTCATAGTGAAATCGGTTCTTCGGCCGTTCCAGGGCGGATTCCAGCAACCCCTCGTCCCGCACGCCTGACGGGCCGCCATGCAAGGCCAGACTACGCTCGTGCAACACCTTGATCGCTTGGCTCTGAACCCAGACGGGTTCGCGCGCGTCAGTCACTTAGCCAGCGCGCGGAAGGTATCACGGTACTCGTCCATAATTTCCTCACCCAAAGCGATCTGGCGGGCCACTTCTGGATCGTAGGGCGAAATCTGCATTGCGCCGTCGGCCGCCTCGGTCAGGTAGACGACATCGCCCTTTTCAACGCCGAGCTTCACCAGCGCCTCCTTAGGCAAGACCACGCCGACGGAATTGCCGATTTGGGTAAGCTTCAGGGCGATCACGGGCATCTCCGAGCGTTCTTACGTTGGTTATACCTCACAGCGCTCTTGACCGCCAGCGCCCGCTCCCGCATCCCCGCGCCATGGCCGTCTATACCGACATCACCGACGACGAACTCGCCGCCTTCCTGGGCGACTACGACCTGGGGCAGGCCGTGGCGTTCAAGGGCATCGCCGAGGGCGTGGAGAACTCCAACTTCCTGCTGGAGACCACCGCCGGCCGGTTCATCCTCACGGTCTACGAGCGACGCGCCAAGCCCGAGGACCTGCCCTATTTCCTGGACCTGCTGACCTGGCTGGCCGATCGCGGCTATCCCAGCGCCAAGCCGATCGCCGACCGCTCGGGCGCCACGCTGAAGACCGTGCGCGGCAAGCCCGCCGCCCTGGTTGAATTCCTGCCCGGCCTGTCGGCGCGCCGCCCGACCGTCGCCCATTGCCGCGAAGCCGGCGAGGGCCTGGCCTGGCTGCACCTGGCCGGCGAAGGCTATCCGGCCCGCCGCGCCAACGACCTGGGCCAGCCGCACTGGGCGCCGCTGTTTTCCAAGCACCGCAAGGACGCCGACGGCCTGAAGCCCGGCCTGGCCGCCACCATCGACAAGGACCTGGCGGCCCTGGCCCTGGCCTGGCCGCGCGGCCTGCCGTCGGGCGTGATCCACGCCGACTACTTCCCCGACAACGTGTTCTTCAAGCCGGACGGCAAGTTCGCGGCCGCCATCGACTTCTACTTCGCCTGCGACGACGCCTACGCCTACGACGTGGCCGTGACCCTGAACGCCTGGTGCTTCGAGTCCGACGGCAGCTTCAACATCACCGCCGCCCGGGCCCTGATCGCCGGCTACGAGCGCCGCCGGCCGCTCAGCCCGGCCGAGCGCGACGCCATCCCGATCCTGGCGCGCGGCGCGGCCATGCGCTTCTTCCTGACCCGCCTGGCCGACTGGGGCGCGACCCCGGCCGGGGCCCTGGTCAAGCCGAAGGACCCGCTGGAATACGAGCGCAAGCTGGCCGTGCACCGCGAGGGCCTCAGCCTGTTCGGAACCGGCGCATGACCCCCAAGCTGATCATCTATACCGACGGCGCCTGTCGCGGGAATCCCGGCCCCGGCGGCTGGGGCGCCCTGCTGATGTACGGCGACAAGAAGAAAGAGCTCTGCGGCGGCGACCTGGCGACCACCAACAACCGCATGGAGCTGATGGGCGCCATCCAGGCCCTGGAAGCCCTGAACAAGCCCACCAAGGCCGAGCTGCACACCGACAGCCAGTACGTGATGAAGGGCGTCACCCAGTGGATCCATGGCTGGAAGGCCAAGGGCTGGAAAACCGCCGACAAGAGCCCCGTCAAGAACGTCGACCTGTGGCAACGCCTGGACGCCGCCCGGGCCCGGCACGAGGTCGACTGGCGCTGGGTCAAGGGCCACGCTGGGCACGTGCACAACGAACGCGCCGATGAGCTGGCGCGGCTGGGCATGCTGAAGGCGCTGGGCGAGAAGGCTTAGGCGCTGTGCGGCCTTCGAGGCCCGCTACGCGGGCGCCTCAGGATGAGGAGCGTTGTTGCTGAATTCCTCATCCTGAGATGCGGAGCGAAGCGAAGCCTCGAAGGACGCGGAGCCTAGGCCGCCAACACTCCCGGCTCATCCCCCGTCGCGAACGGCAACCCTTCATCCTCCCAGCCGGTAATCCCGCCGATCATCAACTTCACCGGACGATCCAGCATCGCCAGCTTCAAGGCCGCGCGGTCGGCGCCGTTGCAGTGCGGACCGGCGCAATAGACCACGAACAGGGTGTCTGCCGGCCACGCCGCCATCCGCTCGGCGGTGATCTCGGCATGGCGCAGGTGCAAGGCGCCCGGCACGTGGCGGCGGGCATAGGCCTGGGGCGAGCCCACGACGTGCAGCAGGACGAAGTCCTTCTCGCCGGCCTTCATCGAGGCTCCGACGTCGGCGCAATCGGTCTCCAGGCTCAGCCGGGCGGCGAAATGGGCGATGGCGGCGTCGGACGCGGCGGCGGGGATGGCGGAAACGAAACTCATGGCGGCCTCCTCTGTTGGCGAGGAAGACTTGCCTCAGGCGGCGGCGTCGCGTTAGCTGGCATGATCGACAATGACCGTAAAGATCATGCCAAACCCCTCCAAGTCGGCCGGACCCGCCAACCGCAAGGTCGTCGCCCTGGCTTATGACGGCCTGTGCACCTTCGAATTCGGAGTCGCGGTCGAGCTGTTCGGCCTGCCCCGGCCGGAGATGGGTCCGGACTGGTACGCCTTCGCCACGGCGGCGATCGAGCCCGGCCCCTTGCGCGGCCTGGGTGGCGTCCAGGTGGTCGCCGACGGCGGGCTGGAACTGGTCGAGCAGGCCGGCACGATCATCGCCCCCGGCTGGCGCGGGGCCGACGCGCCCGTGCCCCAGCCGCTGATCGACGCCCTGCGGACGGCCCACGCCAACGGCGCGCGGGTGATGTCGATCTGCTCGGGCGTCTTCGTGCTGGCGGCGGCGGGCCTGCTGGCGGGGCGGCGGGCCACCACCCACTGGCGCTATGTCGACACGCTGCGCGCCCTGCACCCCGACATCGATGTGCTGCCCGACGTGCTCTATGTCGACGAGGGCGACGTCATGACCTCGGCCGGCAGCGCCGCGGGGCTGGACCTGGGCCTGCACCTGGTGCGCCGCGACTTCGGGCCCGAGGCGGCCAACACCGTGGCCCGGCGGCTGGTGATCCCGCCGCATCGCGACGGCGGCCAGGCCCAGTTCATCCAGCGCCCGGTGCCGACCGTCCACGAGGCCGGCCGCCTGTCGCCGATCCTGGACCGCATGCGCGCCGACCTGTCGCGCGAACACACGGTCAAGGCCCTGGCCGACGCGGCCGGCATGAGCCCGCGCACCTTCCTGCGCCGCTTCGAGGCCGCCACCGGCCT
The DNA here is from genome assembly GCF_011045195.1 of Caulobacter soli. Lineage (GTDB taxonomy): Bacteria > Pseudomonadota > Alphaproteobacteria > Caulobacterales > Caulobacteraceae > Caulobacter > Caulobacter soli. The sequence goes on from NZ_CP049199.1 coordinate 4,676,191, forward strand.
GACCCCGGCCCGCTGGCTGCTGGCCGAGCGCCTGGCCCGGGCCCGCGACCTGCTAGAGACCACCCCGGCCAGCGTCGAGCAGATCGCCCAGACCGTGGGCTTTGGCGCGCCGGCCCTGCGCCACCACTTCAGGAAGTCGCTGGCGACCACGCCCCAGGCCTATCGCGCGCGGTTTGGGGGCTAGGGCCTCCGACACAACGTCGCCAGCCTGAAACGATCTCGCCGCGAAATGACCTTGGTCGCGCCCTGGCGAAGTCCGGTTCGGATCCCAATCTATTCTTCGACGCGGACAACCCGGCTTCTCCCCCCCGGCCGGCCCCGATCGTCCCTAAGCGCAGCGTCCGTGCCCTCCCCCCTCGGCACGGACGCTGTTTGCATTCAAGTCCGACCATCGTCGCTGAACATTGCTCTGGTAACGCTACCATTTCGCGTTATCCTGCCGCCCGACAACCTTCGCCGATCACGAGCGGAGGGCGGGAGTGAAACGATGAAGCGGGCCCTGGCTTTCGCCGTGATGATCCTGGCCGTGTGCGGCGCCGCGCGCGCCGCGCCGCCCGCCAAGCCTCCGTCCCGGCCGCCGATCGTGTCGGTGTCGCACCTGGCGGTCTACGCCGCCGATCCGGCCAAGAGCGAGGCGTTCTACGTCCACGATCTGGGCGGCGTGAAACGACCCGATCCCGAGAACCCCAAGGGCGCGCGCTACTATTTCAGCCCGCTGCAGTTCGTCGAGGTCCTGCCCCTGCCGGCGCCTCCGCCCTTGGGCGCGCCATCGATCGAGCGCCTGGACCACGCCGCCTTCAACACCCCCGACGTCGAGGGCCTGCGAGCCTATCTGGCGTCCAAGGGCGTGGCCGTGCCCGCCCGTGCGGAAAAGGGCGATGACGGCGGCGCCTGGTTCGACGTCGTCGATCCGGAGGGCGTGAAGATCCAGTTCGTCCAGCCGCCGGCCGCCCCGCCCGCCATCCCGGTCAACCCGCTGTCCAGCCACATCATGCATGTGGGCTTCATTGTCCACGACCGGGCGCGCGAGGACGCGTTCTATCAAGGGCTCCTGGGCTTTCGGCCCTACTGGTTCGGCGGCATGAAGGACGACGTTCCGACCTGGATCTCGCTGCAGGTTCCGGACGGTACGGACTGGCTGGAATACATGATCGTCGGGACGCCCGACGGCAAAGGCCCGCCGCCCGGCATGAGCCAGGCCGTCCTGGGCATCCTCGACCACTTCTCGCTGGGCGTGCCCGACACCCGCGCCGCCTACACCCTGCTGTGGAACGGCGACCGCCTGAAGGGCCAGGCCGAGACGCCGAAGATCGGCCGCGACGCCAAGTGGCAGTTGAACCTGTTCGATCCGGACGGCACCCGGGCCGAGATCATGGAGCTGCACGCCATCGGCAAGCCCTGCTGCTCGCCCTTCACCGCCGCCGACCCGCAACACTGAGGGCGCCATGACCAAGCTCCGCACGCCGATCCTGGCCGCCGCCCTCTTCGCGCTGGCTGGCCCGGGCTGGACCCAGACCGCGCCGGCCACGCCTGTCGCGCCAGATTGGGCCTATCCGGACAGCCCGACCCATCACCAAGTTCCGCCGCCGCCCGGCTTCCACCGCCCCATCACGGTGATCGCCACGCCGGTCGGGGTGTTCGAGGGCCAGGCCGACGTCGGCTCGGCGCTGGTCCCTGGCTCGGCCAGCTTCAAGGGCGGCGCCTACACGATCACCTCGGCCGGCTATAACGTCTGGTACACGCGCGACGAGTTCCGCTTCCTCTGGAAGAAGCTGTCGGGCGACGTCTCGCTGGCCGCCGACATCGCCTATCCCGACCCCAAGGGCTATGGCGACCGCAAGGCGGTGCTGGTCATCCGCCAGACCCTGGACGACGACTCTCCGCAGGCCCTGGTCGCGCTACACGGCGAGGGCATGATCCATCTGGCCCGCCGCCCGACCAAGGGCGCCCGGATCAGCGACATGGAATACCGCATCGGCAGCCGCGGCGGCCTGCCCGGCGGCGCCAGTCCCGACAGCCTGGTGACGATGCACGCCAAGCGGATCGGCATCCAGAAATCCGGCGACGACTTCACCCTGTGGGTCAGCGAGCAGGGCGAGCCGATGCACCAGTACGGCGCGCCGGTGCGCCTGCACCTGGACGGGCCGTTCTATGTCGGGATCGGCTTCGTCTCGCACCTGCCCGTCACCCTGGACACCGCCGTGCTGTCCGACGTCGTGCTGGAGAACGCGGCCGGCAAGGTTCGCTGACCTCGAAACCCTGAAGAGGAGACCGTCATGCCCATTTCCAGACGCAGCCTGCTGGGCGCGGCCGGCGCCTCGGCGGCCCTGGCGCCCGTCACGGCCCAGGCCCAGGCTAAGGCCCAGACCAAGGCCAAAGCGGCCGCGCCGGCCTCGTCGGACAAGGTCGGCTTCGCCGTGGTGGGCCTCGGCAAGCTGTCCCTGGGCCAGATCATCCCGGGCCTGAAGGTCGCCAGGAACGCCCGGCTGGCGGCCGTGGTCAGCGGCCATCCGGACAAGGCCCGGCGCGTCGCCGCCGAGAACGGCCTGCCCGCCGACGCCGTCTACGGCTATGACGACTACGACCGCATCGCCAAGGATCCGCGCATCCAGGTCGTCTACATCGTGCTGCCCAATTCGATGCACGCCGACCACACGATCCGCGCCTTCAAGGCCGGCAAGCACGTGCTGTGCGAGAAGCCGATGGCCACCACCATCGCCGACGCCGAGGCGATGATCGCCGCCGCCAAGGCCTCCGACCGCCAGCTGATGATCGCCTATCGCTGCCACTACGAACCGCAGAACCTGGGCGTCATGCGCCGCCTGCGGGCCGGGACGCTGGGCAAGCCGCGCCTGGTCAACACCACCATGGGCCGACAGGCCGACCCGGCCGACCCTTCGGACGCCTGGCGGCTGGACGGGCCGATGTCGGGCGGCGGAGCCCTGGCCGACATGGGCGTCTATGGCGTCAACGCCGCCCGCTACCTGCTGAACGAGGAGCCCGTGGCGGTGCGCGCCTGGGGCCACACCGATCCGGCCGATCCGCGCTTCCGCACCACGCCCGACCTGATCGACTGGCAGTTCCGCTTCCCGTCCGGCGCCCTCGCCAACGGCTCGACCTCGTTCAACTACGCCCCGACCATGGCCTTCGAGGTGATCTGCGAGAAGGGCCGGCTGATCGCCGATCCCGGGGCCTTCTACGGCGGCAACCGCCTGACCGTGGTCCAGGGCGGCCAGGCCCAGCCGCCGACCAGTCCGCCCGAGAACGACCAGTTCGCCCGCGAGATGGACTGGATGGCCGACGTCGTGCGCGGCAAGGCGCCGATGGTCTCGACCGGCGAGGAGGGCCTGCAGGACATGCGCCTGATGAAGGCCATCCTGGACTCCCTGGCCCAGGACGGGGCGACAGTGAAGACGGACTGGGGCTATCGGCGGGCGGTGGATCCGGCGGTGGTGGTGGATGTGGCCTAATGCCCCAAAAAATCCGCTCATCCCGGCGAATGCCGGGACCCAGATGGAATAGCGGTGTGGCTGACGCCAAAAACGCTGAGCTTCTCCAATCAGCCACTCAGCTTTGGGATCTGGGTCCCGGCATTCGCCGGGATGAGCGGATCAAAAAGGAAGCGCTCTAAACACCCCGCAGCAACCGCCACCAGCTCTGCGCCAGCGCATCCAGCACCGGCTCCAGCGGGGCCGAGGCGCGCTGCACCACCATCACGTAAGACAGTCGCTCGAACTGCACGAGCTGCAGCAGCATTCGCGTGCGCGCCGCCGGCCTTTCGGCGTCGGAGAACCGCGCCAGGTAGTTGGGCATGGCGTCGATGAACAGGTTGATGAAGCGCAGATAGTCGTCGGCCAGGTCGGGGTCGGCGACATTGGCCTCGGTGGCCACGGCCAGCAGGTTGCGGCGCTCGTCGGTCTGGTCAGCCATGCCCTGGACCAGCCAGGCGCGGACGTCCTCCAGGCTGGGATCGGGGATCGCGTCCAACACCGTGAAGGTGGCCTGGATGTTGGGGACCAGCCGGTCGCCGATGGCGTTGGCCACGTCCTCCTTGTTGCGGAAATGCAGGTAGAAGGTGGCGCGGTTGGCGCCGGCCTCGGCGGCGATCTGCTCGATGGTCACGGCCCGAAAACCCCGTCGGCCGAACAGGGCGATGGCGGCGTCGACCAGCCGCTCGCGGGTCAGCTGGCGCTGGGCCTCGCGCAGGCCGCCCGTTCGCTCCACCGCTGCTCTCGCCAAGTCACGCTCCTCTTCACGCCCGTTTTGCCACGCCCCCGGATTCGACGCCAGTCGATTGACACGACAGATGTCGTCTGAACTACTCGACCCTGTCACGCGACGGAGCGCGCGGACGCCATAGGGAGACGGCCATGGAGCTTGTCAGCGAGACCGCGATGGACGGGATCGAGGGACCCGGCGCGCCGCCCCTGTTCCCCACGCTGGACGGGGTCGACCTCTCCAACATCGAACAGTTCACCCGGGGCCAGCCCTATGGCGACTTCGCCCGCCTGCGCGCCCAGGCCCCGGTGATGTGGCATCCCGAGCCCTATGGCGGCCCGGGCTTCTGGGCGATCACCCGCCACGCCGACATCATGGCAGTGGAGGCCGATCCCCAGACCTTCTCGTCGCGCAAGGGCGGCATCCTGATGGCGCATGGCGACCCGCAGAAGCGCCACGCCCTGCTCTACCGCGCCTCGATGGACACCATGATCAATCTGGACGGCGCCGAGCACCTGCAGCTGCGCCGCGAACACATGGCCTATTTCACCCCCGCCTATCTGCGCGGCGTGACCGAGGCGGTGCGGGCCGAGATCGGCCGGCTGCTGGATGAGATGGCGCCGCTGGGCCGCTGCGACCTGGTCGAGGCGTTCTCGTCCAAGCTGCCGCTGTTCACCCTGTGCGAGATCCTGGGCGTGCCTCCCGAGGATCGCGGCAAGTTCCTGAAGTGGATGCACTATCTGGAAATGGCCCAGGACCTGGCCCTGAAGCAGGCCCTGGCCCCGATCACCCCGACGCTCGAACTCATGCAGTTCGTCCAGGACTTCAACACCAACGTTGAGGAGATGTTCGAGTACGGCCGCACCATGCTGCACAAGCGCCGGGCCGATCCCCAGAACGACCTGATGAGCGCCATCGCCCGCGCCCAGGTCGACGGAACCCTGCTCAGCGACGAGTACCTGGACGGCTCGTGGCTGCTGATCGTCTTCGCCGGCAACGACACCACCCGCAACACCCTGTCGGGCACCATGAAGCTGCTGACCGAGTTCCCCGACCAGAAGGCGCGGCTGGTGGCCGATCCGTCGCTGATGCCGGGCGCGGTCAACGAGTTCATCCGCATGGTCAGCCCGGTGATCTACATGCGCCGCACCGCCACCCGCGACGCCCAGATCGCCGGCCAAGCCATCCGCGAAGGCGAGAAGGTGGTGATGTACTACGGCGCGGCCAACCGCGACGAGGCGGTGTTCGCCGATCCCGACCGGCTCGACATCACTCGCCCCAACGCCGACAAGCACATCGCCTTCGGCTTTGGTCCGCACGTCTGCATCGGCAAGCGGGTGGCCCAGATCCAGCTGGACGAGGCCTATCGCCAGATCCTGGGCCGCTTCCCCGACATCCGCTGGACCGGCGAGATCGACATCGCCCCCAACAACTTCGTCCACGCCATCAGCAAGCTGGAGGTCGCGTTCACCCCCGGCGGGCGGGCCTAGGCGATGCTGACCCGGGGCGACGACTATCCGATCCACCAGACGGCCGAGCCGGTGGCCTATGCCGGCACCGACCGCAATTTCTACGACCGCTACTTCTTCAACGGCTATCGGCGGGAAGGCGACGACGACGCCTTCTTCTCGGTGGCGTTCGGGGTCTATCCGCAGCTCAACATCGCCGACGCCGCCTTCTGCTGGATGCACGAGGGCCGGCAGGTGAACCTGCGCGCCAGCCGCTGGCTGGAGATGGAGCGGATGGACCTGGCCGTCGGCCCGATCCGCATCGAGGTGCTGGAGCCGTTGCGCCGGCTTCGCGTGACCGTCGAGGCGCCGGACCAGGGCGTCCGGGCGGAGGTCGTGTTCGAGGGCCGGTCGTTCCCGATCGAGGAGCCGCGCTTCACCCGCCGGATCGGGCCGCGCACCTTCATGGACTACACCCGCCTGACCCAGAACGGCTCCTATGCCGGCTGGGTCGAGGTCGACGGCGCGCGCCACGACGTCTCCAGCTTCGTCGGCACGCGCGACCGCTCCTGGGGCGTGCGGCCGGTCGGGGCGCGCGATCCGCAAGAGCCGGCCCCGGCCGCCCTGCCGCAGTTCTTCTGGCTGTGGACGCCGTGCGTGTTCGACGACGGCGACCTCTTCTTCCACACCAATGACGACGAGCTCGGCCGGCCCTGGAACCGGCGGGCGGTCTGGGCGCCGCTGGGCTCGGCGCGGGACGGCGTGACCGAGTTCGACATGGTCGACTACGCCGTCGACTGGCGCTCGGGCACGCGGCACGCGGCGCGGGGCACGATCCATCTGCCGGACGGCGGCGAACTGACCCTAGAGCCCCAGGCCGAGTTCTTCATGCTGGGCCTGGGCTACAACCATCCGGTCTGGGGCCATGGCATGAACCAGGGTCGGCTGAAGGTCGAGCGCGAGGACCTGGTCCTGGCCGATGTCGACCGCGCCCTGCCCTTCCACCTGCACATACAAGCCTTGTCGAAGGTGACCTGGCGCGGATCGGACGGGACGACGAAGGTCGGGCGCGGGGTGTTCGAGCAGTTCGTTCTCGGCCCGCACGCGACGTCCGGCTTCAAGTCGATCCTGGACATGGCGCCATGAGCGACCTGAAGGCGGGTCTGGAAACCTATCTCACCACCCTGTGGGGCGCGCCGACGGCGGTGACGAACCTCTCGCGCATTCCCGGCGGGGCCAGCCGCGAGACCTATCGCCTCGACGCCGACACCGGCGGCGTCACCCGCGCCATGATCCTGCGCCGCGACCCGCCCGGCAGCCTGATCGAGACCGATCGGCGGCTGGAGCTCCTGGCCTACCGCACCGTCCACGGCCACATCCCCGTGCCCCAGGCCATCGCCCTGGACGAGGACGGCGGCCCGCTGGAGCGGCCATTCTTCCTGATGGAGCGGATCGACGGCGGGACCGTGCCCGCGCCGTTCGTGTTCGATCCCTACGCCGCTCACGCCGCGGCCTTGGGCGAGCAGTTCTTCACCACCCTGGGCAAGCTGGCGGCGCTGAACCATGAGGGCACGCCGATCCGCGAGGTCGCCGCCGCCCCCGCGCCGGAGGACTGCTGGCGCATCGCCCTCGACCATTGGTCCGGGGTGATCGAGGCCGACGAGCAGCATCCCCAGCCGATCGTCCGCGCCGCCATCCGCTGGCTGCGTCGCCATCCGCCGCCGCCGGCCCAGCGGATCAGCATCGTCCACGGTGACTACCGGTCCGGCAACTTCATGCATGACGGGGCCGGGACCATCCTGGCGATCCTGGACTGGGAGATGGCCCATCTGGGCGACCCGATCGAGGACCTGGGCTGGGCGTTCGATCCGCTGTGGAACCACTTCGACGAGGGCAAGGTGGCGGGGCTGATCCCCCAGGACGAGGCCATCGCCCTGTGGGAGGCGGCCAGCGGGCTGAAGGTCGATCCAGAGGCCCTGGCCTGGTGGTCGCTGTTCAACGCGGTGAAGGGCCAGGCGATCTGGACCTCGGCGGCCAAGGAATACCGCGACGGCGGCTTCACCGATCCGATCCTGGCGGTATCGGGCTGGTACACCGCCCGGCGTCACGACCTGATCCTGGCCGAGCGGCTGGCCGCGTTGGAGGACATCTGATGACCCCCGCCCTGCCCGATATCCTGCGCGGCAATTTCCTCTGCCTGGCCCTGCCCGGACCGCCCGAGCAGCAGGGCGAGTTCATGGCCGGCCGCGTCGGCGTGATCGCCCTGCTGTCGCTTTTGGCGGCGCAAGAAGTGGAGCGTGGAACCACGGCCCGGGTCTGGGAGAACGCGGCCATCGCCGCCGTGCTGGCCGAGGCGGCGGAGGTCTACGGCGTGCAATATGCCGAACTAGCCTCGATCGGGCCCACCGACCTGTCGCTGGAGGCCCTGGACCGCGCCAACGCCGCCCTGCGCCGAGGCCTGATCGCCCTGCACGAAGCGGTGGAGACCGCCGACGACCTCATCCGTCACCGGGCGATCATCGGGCTGTATGGTGAAATGGCCGAGCGGCGAAGACTGGACCTGCCGCCGTTGCCGGCGCGGTGATCCGCTCCTCCCCCGCTTCGCGGGTGAGGAGAAACTTCCGCTCATAACCCTCATGAGCCCTAGCCAAGTTCGTGCTTCCGCCCCATCTGGCTCAGGCGGCTCGCTTCCAGGGCGGGACGGCCGCTCACCAGGGGCCCCATGGCGATCATTTCCGTTTCCGGTCTGACCAAGACCTATGCTTCCGGCCATCAGGCCCTGAAGACCGTCGATCTCGACATCCGCCAGGGCGAGATCTTCGCCCTGCTGGGTCCCAACGGGGCCGGCAAGACCACGCTGATCAGCATCATCTGCGGCATCGTCAATCCCAGCACCGGCACGGTCACGGCCGACGGCCACGACGTGGTCAAGGACTACCGCGCCGCCCGCACCAAGATCGGGCTGGTGCCGCAGGAGCTGAACACCGACGCCTTCGAGACCGTCTGGGCCACCACCAGCTTCAGCCGCGGCCTGTTCGGCAAGTCGCCCAACCCGGCTCATATCGAAAAGGTCCTTCGCGACCTGTCGCTGTGGGACAAGAAGGACGCCAAGATCATGACGCTGTCGGGCGGCATGAAGCGGCGGGTGATGATCGCCAAGGCCCTGAGCCACGAGCCGACCATCCTGTTCCTCGACGAGCCCACCGCCGGCGTCGACGTCGAGCTGCGCCGCGACATGTGGGAAATGGTGAGGAAGCTGCGCGAGAGCGGCGTCACCATCATCCTGACCACCCACTATATCGAGGAGGCCGAGGAGATGGCCGACCGGATCGGGGTGATCAGCAAGGGTGAGATCATCCTGGTCGAGGACAAGGACGTGCTCATGCGCAAGCTGGGCAAGAAGCAGCTGACCCTGCAGCTTCAGAGCCCGCTGACCGCCGTGCCGACCAAGCTGGCCGACTACGCGCTGGAACTGGGCAAGGACGGGACCGAGCTGGTCTACACCTTCGACGCCCAGGCCGAGGAGACCGGCATCGCCGGCCTGCTGCGACGGCTCTCCGAGGAAGGCGTCGACTTCAAGGACCTCCATACCAGCCAGAGCTCGCTGGAAGACATCTTCGTCAGCCTGGTGCACGACCGATGAACATCTTCGCCATCCAATCCATCTACCGCTTCGAGATGGCCCGCTGGTTCCGCACCCTGGCCCAGAGCGTGATCTCGCCGGTGCTGTCGACGTCGCTGTACTTCGTGGTGTTCGGCTCGGCGATCGGCTCGCGCATGCACGCCATCGACGGGGTCAGCTACGGCGCCTACATCGTGCCGGGCCTGATCATGCTGTCGCTGCTGGGCGAGAGCATCTCCAACGCCTCGTTCGGCATCTACATGCCCAAATGGGCCGGCACGATCTACGAGCTGCTCTCGGCCCCGGTGTCGTGGATCGAGACGGTGATCGGCTATGTCGGCGCGGCGGCGACCAAGTCGGTGTGCCTGGGCCTGCTGATCCTGGCCACGGCGCGGATCTTCGTGCCCTACGAGATCCTGCACCCGTTCTGGATGCTGGGCTTCCTGGTGCTGACCGCCATCACCTTCAGCCTGTTCGGCTTCGTGATCGGGGTCTGGGCCGACGACTTCCAGAAGCTGCAGATCGTGCCGGCCCTGGTCATCACGCCGCTGACCTTCCTGGGCGGCAGCTTCTATTCGATCAGCATGCTGCCGCCGATCTGGCAGAAGATCACCCTGTTCAACCCGGTGGTCTATCTGGTCAGCGGCTTCCGCTGGAGCTTCTACGGCGTGTCGGACCTCAATCCGATCGTCAGCTTCGGCGCCACCCTGGGCTTCCTGGCCATCTGCCTGACGGCGGTGTGGTGGGTGTTCAAGACCGGGTACAAGCTGAAGGTCTAGCCGCGCGCAACGTCGGGGACCCGCGCAGGCGCGTGTCCCCAGCCGCGAAGTCCTATCGAACCGTCAGCACCGCGCCCTCGACGGCCACGACCAGCACCTTCTGACCAGCCGCCGGGGCCTCTCCGTCCTGGATCACGGCGGCCCATTCCTTGCCATCGACGAACACCCGGCCCTTGCCGTTGGTGAAGCCGTCCAGCACCTCGCCGTCGCGGCCAACCAGGCGTAGCGACGGGTCGTTGAGGTCGGGGCTGTCGGACTCCAGCACCGGCCGCAGATAGCGCCGGGCCAGATAGGTCGAGGCGATGGTCAGCACCGCGAACAGGCCCAGCTCGATCGGCAGGCCCGGCGCGACGACCAGGGTCAGCAGCCCCACCAGCAGGGCGCTGGCGGCCGGCCACAGCAGCCAGCCGGTGCCGGTGGCCACCTCGACCGCCAGGAAGATCGCCGCGACCGCCAGCCAGACCCAGAACGGATGCGTCACATAGAACAGCATCAGGCCGTGCATGGCGTCAGGCTCCCCGCGGCTTGGTCGGCGGCACGGCGGCACGCGGCGCGTCGGCGCCGCCCAGGGTCTTCACCAGCTCGGCGACGCCGGCCACCGTGCCCGTCAGGCCGGCGAAGTCGGCCGGCACGATCACGGTCTTGGCGTTGGGCGAACGGGCCAGATCGCCGAACGCTTCGACGTACTTCTGGGCGATGAAGTAGTTGATGGCGTTGACGTCGCCCTTGGAGATGGCTTCCGACACGAAGGCCGTCGCCTTGGCTTCGGCCTCGGCTTCCCGCTCGCGGGCCTCGGCGTCGCGGAAGGCGGCTTCGCGGCGTCCCTCGGCCTGCAGGATGGCCGACTGCTTCTGGCCCTCGGCGCGAGCGATCTGCGACTGCTTTTCGCCCTCGGCCTCGGTGATCACCGCGCGCCGCTCGCGTTCGGCCTTCATCTGGCGGGCCATGGCGTTGGTGATGTCGGCCGGCGGCGTCAGGTCCTTGATCTCGATCCGCGCCACCTTGACGCCCCAAGGGTGGGTGGCCGCGTCGATGGTGGTCAGCAGGCGAGTGTTGATCTGGTCGCGCTGGCTGAGCACCTCGTCCAGCTCCATCGAGCCGACCACGGTGCGCAGGTTGGTCTGGGCCAGCTGGGTGATGGCGTACATCAGATTGTCGACCCGGTAGGCGGCCTGCGACGCGTCCATCACCTGGATGAAGACGATGGCGTCGACCTTCACCGAGACGTTGTCCTTGGTGATGACCTCCTGCTGGGGCACGTCCAGCACCTGCTCCATCATGTTGACCCGCCGGCCGATGCTCTCGACGAAGGGGGTCAGGATGCTGATGCCGGGCTTGAGGGTGCGCGTGTAGCGGCCGAACCGCTCGACGGTGAATTCCCGGCCCTGCGGCACGATCTTGATGACGTTGACGACAAGGAAGATCGCCAGCGCCACGAGCACCAGCGGAACAAGATAAGACAGCACTGGATAAGCCTCCCACAACCGATGGAAGAGACCCTAAAGCCTTTTTTCAAAAGGCTCTAACTCAAACAGCTAGGGCGTGGCAGGCGCCGAAACGCTCACACTTTCGGCTGCCACGCCCTGGCGCGGGGCTCAGTTGTCCGCCACGGATTCCGGCGCCGCTTGACCATCGGGGGCCCGGGTCCGCATCGACCGCGACAGCTTGGCCGACAGGGCCTGGCCCTTGCGGGCGACCTGCTGCTCGGCCTGGCGGCTGGCGTCGTCGCATTCCACGAACTGGCCCTGGCGGGCGGCGAAACCGGTGTTGAACTTGTCGCGCAGCTGGGCGTCGAAGGCCTGGTCGGCCTTTTCCACGTCGGTCAGCCGGACCATGCGCGAGCGCCAGTACTGGTCGCCGCCCCCTTCGCAGACCTGCCGCAGGGCGTGGCTTTCGCCCAGGGTGAAGGCCAGGTCCAGCAGGGTCTGGCGCTCCACCGGACCACGGTCCTGGGCGAGCGCGGTCCCGGCTGCGGACAGGACGGTCAAGGCGAGCAAGGCGTTGAGCGGCAGGCGTTTCATGGACCGCACTATCTCCGCTGAAGGCGTTGCTGTCACCGCTCCGCGCGCCTTAAGCGAACCGCGTGGCCAAACCAAGACTCCGATAGGCCTTGCGAAGGCCACGGATCGGAGCGACCCTGTGGATAACGTGGGGAACAACACGCGCAGGGAGGTCATCATGACCGAAGTGCATTACGGCGTGGTTCGCGTCGGAGAGACCTGGGCCATCATCGGCGACCAGCTTCGGGTCGGCGCCTACGCCACGCGCCGCCAGGCCGAGAGCGCGGCCCGCCGCCTGGCCGAACAGGCCACGGGCGTAGGCCTGCCGGTGCGCATGCATCTGCAGGACGATACGGGACAGCTGCATCAGCCGACCTTGTTGAGCTAAGCCGCCTCCACGTCTCCATCGCCGTCCCCGCCGTACAGGAAGCCTCGCACGGCCTTCCAGACCTGGACGGCGGACGCCGCGAAGCCGACGACGGACGCCGCGACCTGGAACATCGCCCAGACCGCCGTGGCCAGCGGGCTCTCGGTGAACAGCGAGACCAGCGGATAGATGATCTGGCTGACGACGATGCGGAAACCGGCATAGGCCGTGGAATATTCGATCACGCTGCCGCCGATCGCCGCCACGACCAGCACCGCCAGGACCGGCGCCCACAGCAGCGGCAACAGCAGCGCCAAGCCCAGGGCCGTCACCAGGCTCTTAGTCGCCAGGCCGGCCCGCGACACGACCGTGGCCCCGACCCCGTAGGCCATGGCGACGCCCAGCAGCACGAAGGCGACCGGCAGCACCAGGTCGGCCACGTCGATCAGATCCAGCCGCGCCACCAGGCTGGCGCCGGCGGCGATGATCAGCACCAGCAGGAAGCCGCCCAGCCACAGGGCGCTGTACTGGCTGAGACGATGTCGGATGACGGCGCGGTCCCGCATTGATGTCTCCCCCCAGAGCCAACCTTAACCAAACGCCGTCGGACGGTGGCCCAGAACCCGCGCGGCGTCGACAGGAAACTGATCGGGCCGTCGCGCGCTTTGTTAGGGAAAAGCTTGGCTGTCTTCCAGGAGGCGAACATGGCCGACACCGCCGAAATGACCGTCGTGAGCACGGCGCTGCCGCCAGGTTGCGCGGGCAACCGCCTGCTGGCCGCCCTGCGTCCCAGCGACCTGCAGATGCTGGCGCCGCATCTTTCCCCTTTGACCCTGTCGGTCGGCCAGACGCTGTTCGACGCCGGCGAGGACGTCGTGACGACCGTGCTGCCCTGCTATTCGACCATGGCCTCGCTGCTGGTCGTCACCCGCGACGGCGACGAGATCGAGGTGGCCTCGATCGGCCGCGAGGGGGCGATCGGCGGCATCGTCAGCGCCGGCTTCAAGCCCGCCTACGGCCGGGCCGTGGTCCGCATCCCCGGCGCGGCCCTGGGCATCCCGACCAACCGGCTGGAGGAGGCCAAGCTGCGTTCGCCGGCCCTGGCCGACCTGTTCGCCCGCTACGCCGACGTGCTGCTGGCCCAGATGATGCAATCCTCGGCCTGCAACGCCCTGCACAGCATCGACCAGCGCATGTGCCGCTGGCTGCTGTCGACCCACGACCGCGCCAACGACGCCACGATCCGCCTGACCCAGGAAACCCTGGCCGACATGCTGGGCGTCCAGCGCACCACCGTCACGGCCGTGGCCAAGGCGCTGCAGGACGAGGGGCTGATCCGCACGGGACGGGGGCGGATCGAGATCCTCGACCAGCCGCGACTGGAGCGGCGGGCGTGCGAGTGCCATGCGCAGGTCGAGGCGCATTTTCAGCGGATGTTGCCGGAGGTGAAGGTCTGAGGCGTTTCGGCGGCGAACACTTGCCCCCACCTGACGGCTTCGCCGTCTGTCCGCCCCCATAGGGGGCGGAGGACGCCACACCAAGCCCTCTTCCCCCTATGGGGGAAGACGACCGCGAAGCGGTCCGTAGGGGGCAAGTCAGTGAGCCACTAATCCGGCCACCCGCCCGATCGACGCCTCAGCCTCGGCCATCACCCGCCGCACGATCTCCCCCGCCGGCAGCACGTCCCGGATCCCCCCGGCGCTCTGCCCCATGGCGAAGCACGACCGGTCCGGATCCAGCCCCTCGACCTGGCCGCCGATGCCCCCCATCGCCCCAGCCTGGATCGACACGATCGCCTGCTGCGGGAAGGGTTGGATTTCAGCCGACCGCGCTTCCCAGTCCTCGACCCAGGCGTTCTTGCGCACCCGCATCGGCTTGCCGGAATAGGACCGGGTGCGGACGGTGTCTTCGTCGGCCGCGTCCAGCACCGCCTGACGATAGAGGTCGCCCGCATGGGCCTCGGTGGAGGCGATGAACCGCGTGCCCATCCAGACGCCCTGGGCGCCCAGGGCCAGGGCCGCCGCCAGGCCCCGTCCGTCGTGGAGGCCGCCGGCCGCGATCACCGGAATGTCGACCGCGTCCACCGCCTGGGCCACCAGCGGCAGGGTGCCGACCAGGCCCGTGTGGCCGCCGCCCTCGCCGCCCTGGCAGATCACCGCGTCGCAGCCGGCCTCCTCGGCCTTCACGGCGTGCTTCACCGCCCCGCAGACCACCATGACCTTCAGCCCCGCCGCCTTCAGCCGGGCGATGATCGGCAGGGGCACGCCCAGGCCGGCGACGAACGACGACGCGCCGCCTTCGATGATCGCGTCGACCGAGGCCGTCAGGGCGTCGGGCGTGGCGGCCAGCAAATCGACGCCGAACGGCTTGTCGGTCAGGTCGCGGACCTGGGCCATCTGCAGGCGGATGAAGTCGGGGCTGGTCCCGGCCATGCCCAGCACGCCGTAGCCGCCGGCGTTGGACACCGCCGCCGCCAGCGGCGCGTACGAGACCCCGCCCATGCCGGCCAGCAGGATCGGATGCGCGATGCCGAGCAGGTCGCACAGCGGAGTGCGCAGGGTCATGGAGATCCTCCCGTTTTGCGGAAGGGTGGGCGCTTCAGCGCCGGCGGCAAGCGTGCCGCGAGGTCAGTTAGTCCCGCGAATCCGGCTGGACCTCGGCTTCGGGCGTCCAGAAGCAGGCGGCCATCGAGGTCAGGATCATGGCGATCAGGGCCAGCGTGCCTCTCGGCGGAGCCAGGCCCACGACATCTTGCGGGGTCATTCTTCGTTTCCTCGGTCGACGCCCGGATCTGATGCCCAGGCTGTCGATAAGTGAGAGCTTCTCACTGGCGCAAAGGTTCCGCAAGCCCCTTGTTCGTAAGGGGTTTTCGTGGACCACGCCGTCCAGTTTTCGTCAGGATTCAGAAGATCGAATAGCCGCCGATCACGAAGGTGTCGCCCGAATGATAGCCGGAGGCCTCGGACGCCAGATAGACGGCCACGCCGCCGAAGTCGCCCGGCTGACCCCAGCGCCGGGCCGGCACCCGGGGGATCACCTTCTCGGCGAAGGCGGCGTTGTCCTGGGCGCCCTGGGTCATGTCGGTGGCGATCCAGCCGGGCAGGATGGCGTTGGCCCGCACGCCGTAGCGGGCGTGTTCGACGGCGACCGACTTCATCAGCGAGATCACCGCGCCCTTGGTGGCGGCGTAGGCCTGGTTGCGGGCGGCGCCCTCGATGGCGGCCAGAGAGGCGATCCCGACGATCGAGCCGCCCGGATCGCCGCCATTGGCCCGTGCGATCATGTGCCGGCAAGCCTCGCGGAAGGTGAAGAACACCCCGTCCAGATTGACCGCCAGGGTCTTGCGGTAGTCGTCGGTGCTGGCCGTGGCGAAGGGCTGGACGCCGTAGCCGACCCCGGCGTTGGCGAACACGCTGTCGACTCGGCCCAGGGCGGCCACGGCTTCCTCGAAGCCTTCGCGCACCTGGTCTTCCCGGGAGACGTCGACCACCTGGGCCTTCACCCGGGTTCCGTGCTGGAGCAGTTCGACCTCGGCGGCCTGGTTGCGCTCGGCGTTGCTGCCCCAGATGACGATGTCGGCCCCGGCCTGGGCCAGGGCGCTGGCCATGCCCAGGCCGATGCCGCGATTGCCGCCGGTGACCAGGGCCACGCGGCCGGTCAGATCGAAGGGTTTGTAGGCCATGGCGTTGCTCCTCCCAAACATTTGTTTGAGGGGAGCGGTTGTGGGGGCGGACGTCAAGGGCTCTGCCGGCGAACACTTGCCCCCTACGGACCGCTTCGCGGTCGTCTTCCCCCAGAGGGGGAAGAGGGGTCGCGCCTGAAACCTCCGCCCCCTATGGGGGGCGGACAGACCGCGTAGCGGTCAGGTGGGGGCCAGTGGGTGAGCTACCGCCCCGGCATCGTCCCCGGCCGAATGTACGGGAACACGTGCGCCACATAGTCCGGCTTGCCCAGGGCCACGCCCCTGTGGCGCAGGAGGTCGTAGGCGGTGACCAGGTGGAAATAGAACTGGGGCAGGGCCCAGTCGCGCAGGTACTGGTCGCCGGTCATGTCGAAGATGATGCCGTTGGGCATGATCAGCTCGATCGCCCGCTCGGCGGCGCCGTCGAAGGCGCTGGCGGACGTCGCCTCCAGCTTGGCGATCGTCGCGGCGATCAGGGCCTTCAGCCCCTCGAAGTCGGGCGCGGCCTCGGCCAGGTCCGGCGGCGTCTGGCCGGTCAGGCGCGCGACCGCCTGGGTCGCCTGGTGACAGGTGAACCGCACCTGGTCCGACAGCGGGAACATGTCCGGCGCCAGCCGCGCGTCGATCAGATCGGACGGCGCCAGGCCGCTGTCGGCCGCGAAGGCCGCGCCCTTGTCGAGTTGGCCCGACAGGTTGCGCAGCATCTGGGTGAAGGTCGGAATGGCCAGGGCGTGGAGGGTCATGGAACGGGCCTCTCGGATTGAAGGCGGCAACATGCGGCCGGATCACGACCGAGACCAGTCCTCACGAGCCCATAAGGAAAAGCCGCTCCGACCTCTTCCGACAGTCCGTTCCTACACCCCGAACCGCGCGAAGGTCTCGGCGATCACCTGGCGCGTCACGTCCCACTCGACCAGCGCCAGGGCCTCGTCCAGCGATACGAACCGCGCGTCCGCCGCATCGTCGCCGGCCACCGGCTCGCCCGAGATCCAGCGGGCCGCGTAGTCGATCATCACATAGTGCCGCGTGGTCTCGCCGGTTTCGCGCGAGGTGAACAGGCCGTCGAGCACGTCGACCAGGCCGAGCAGTTGCGCCTGCACGCCCGTCTCTTCGGCCAGCTCGCGCAGGGCGGCGACCTGGGTGGTCTCGCCCCATTCCAGGCGCCCGCCCGGCAGGCTCCACTGGCCCAGCCGGGGCGCGGTGCCGCGCTTGATCAGCAGCACCTGGTCCCCGCGCAGGCAGACGACGCCGACGGTGGGCACGGGTGATTGGGAAGCGGGAGGGGAAACCATGGGGCGCCTGGATACGCCGCGTTCGGACGACGTCAAGCCGCCCGACCGATCGTTCGTCACGGAAACCCCGCCCTCAGGTCGAGGCTCGAACTGACCCCCACCTCCGTCAGGCAATGCCCCAGCCAGTCGTTCGCCGCCTGGCGGCCGCGCTCGCGCAGGTCGCTCAGGAAGCTCCATTCGGTGTCGAACTTGCTGCCCAGCGACAGGTCGGCCAGGGCCTTGTCGGCGGTGATGGCGTGCATCAGCATCTTGCGATAGCGGCCGCGGGCGGTGTCCTTCAGCAAGCCTTCGTCGAGCAGCTTCTGCACGAAGCCGATGGCCCGCAGCTCGCTGGCCAGGGCGGCGTTGAAGGTGATCTCGTTCAGCCGATCCATGATCTCGCCCGGCGTCTTGGGCGTCTCCTCGCGGACGAACGGGTTGAGGCTGACCAGCAGGATGTCGTCGGGGGTGTCGTCGTAGAACAGCGGCCACAGCGGCGGATTGGCCAGGAAACCACCGTCCCAATAGGGCTCGCCGTCGATCTCCACGGCCTGGAACACCTGGGGCAGGCAGGCGCTGGCCATGATGTGGCGGGCCGTCAGCTCGGTCTCGCGGAACACCTTGGCCTTGCTGGTCCGCACCTGGGTGGCGGCGATGTAGAGCTTGATCGGCGAGCGTTCGCGCAGGGCCTTGAAGTCGATCTCGCCTTCCAGGGCGTCGTGCAGCGGGTTCAGGTTGAACGGGTTGAACTCGTAGGGACTCATCGACAGGGCGAAGGTCTCGGCCAGTCGCCAGCCGGGGGTGTTCTTCAGCCAGTCGGTCCCGCCCGCAAAGGCGCTGGTCCAGATGCTGGTGTCGCCGAACACGTTGCGGCCGCCGTTGCGATTGACCTGCTTCCAGAAGCGTTCCAGCCGGGCCTTGGCCCCGTCGCGGCCCCCAATGGGACCTCCGTCCAGCAGGCCCTGGGCCAGGCAGACGGCGTTCATGGCGCCGGCCGAGGCGGCGGTCACCGCCTTGATCTCCAGGTCGTCTTCCTCGAGCAGGCGGTCCAGCACGCCCCACTCGAACGCCCCGTGCGAACCACCGCCCTGCAGGGCCAGGGCGATGGGCTTGGGCCCGGGGGGCCTTTTCTTGAACGGACCGATGGGCATGGATGGCTCCGTTAGAACGGTCGCTTCCTCCCACCCCCGTTTTCCCGGCGAAGGCCGGGACCCAGTTTCATCCTGGGCGGCGCGAGGGCTTCACCTGGGCCCCGGCCTTCGCCGGGGAGACGGTGTTATTTGGGTGGGCGAAACTAGGCGGCCGTCCAGCCGCCGTCGATGCTGAACGCCCCGCCGTTGGCCGAGGCGCCGGCGTCGGAGACCAGGTACAGCAGCAGGCCGTTCAACTGGTCGAAGGTGACGAACTGCTTGGTCGGCTGGGCGGCCAGGATCACGTCCTTCATCACCGCCTCTTCCGAGATGCCGCGCGCCTTGGCCTGGTCGACGATCTGGGCCTCGACCAGCGGGGTCTTCACGAAGCCCGGGCAGATGGCGTTGCAGGTGACGCCGAACGTCGCCAGCTCCAGGGCGGCGGTCTTGGTCAGGCCCAGGATGCCGTGCTTGGCGGCCACATAGGCGCTCTTGAACGGCGAGGCGACCAGGCCGTGGGCCGAGGCGATGTTGACGATCCGCCCGCGCCCCTGCTCCTTCATGATCGGGATCGCCGCCCGCGTGGCGTGGAAGGCCGACGACAGGTTGATGGCGATGATCAGGTCCCACTGGTCGATCGGGAAATCCTCGATCGGGGCCACGTGCTGAACGCCGGCGTTGTTGACCAGGATATCCAGCTCGCCGAACTCGGCCTTGGCGGCGGCCACCATCTCGGCGATCTGGCCGGGCTTGGTCATGTCGGCGCCGTTGTAGAGCACCTCGACGCCGTGCTTTTCAGCCAGTTCGGCGCGGGTCTTCTCGATGGCGTTCATCTCGCCCAGGCCGTTGAGGACGATGTTGACGCCTTGGCCCGCCAGCGCGTCGGCCATGGCGTGGCCGATGCCGCTGGTCGAACCGGTCACGATCGCGACCTGACCTTGCAAACCAAAATCCACGGCCATCGAAACGCTCCCAAGCTCTACGATTGCTGCATCGCAGCATATAGCCCGTCCACTACAGGTGCGAGCGCTTATCCGTTCAGCGTGACGAATTCAGGGCTGGAGCCGCGCGAACACCCAGTCGGCGGGCGTCGAGAGATCGCCGCGGAACTTGTAGCCGTCCAGGTCGAAGGCCTTGAGGTCGGCGGCCTTGTCGATGCGGTTGTCGACGACGAAGCGAGCCATGCGACCCCGGGCCTTCTTGGCGAAGAAGCCCAGCACCCGCAGCGTGTTGCCCTTCTCTTCCTTGAAGTGGCAGGTCACGACCGGCAGCTTCAGGGCCTTGGCGTCGACGGCCCCGAAATATTCCTGGCTGGCCAGGTTCACCAGGGTCGGGTCGGCATGGTCCTTGGCCGCGGCGTTCAGGGTCTTGGCGATGGTCTCGCCCCAGAAGTCGTAGAGGTTGGAGCCCTTCTTGGTCTTCAGCCGCGTGCCCATTTCCAGGCGATAGGCCTGCAGGGCGTCCAGTGGCCGCAGCACGCCGTAGAGGCCCGACAGGATCCGCAGGTGGTCCTGGGCCCATTCCAGCGACGGCCGGTCCAGTTCGCGCGCGTTCAACCCGGCATAGACGTCGCCGTTGAAGGCGATCACGGCCTGCAGCCCTTCTTCGACCTGCGGGTCGAAGGTCTGAAAGCGTTCGCGGTTCAGATCGGCCAGCTTTTCGGAGATGTGCATCAGCCGGCGCAGATCGGCGGCCGTCAGCTTGCGCGTCACCTTGGCCAGCTCGGCGATCTGCGGCTTCAGTTCGGGCGTGGTGAGCGGCAGCACCTGATCCGGGGCGGTGAAGTCCAGCGACTTGGCGGGGGAAATGACCATCAGCATGGCGGTGCAGATAGAGGCTTGGAACGGCCACGGCTAGTGCGGCGCTGGACAATGGCGCCGCTGGCCGCGATGTTGCCCGCCCTTTCGCCGGACCTTCGACCGATGCCGCAAATCCTGGGCCTTCTGGCCGCCCTGACCTGTCCGCTGGTCATGTTCGTGGGCCTGTTCCTGGTGCTGCGCACCCAGGGGCTGAAGTGGCGCATCGCCTGGGCGGTGCTGTGCTTCGTCGGGATCGGGGCGTTCTGGATGCGGGCGTCCACCGGCGAGTGGGGCTTCGTTCCGGGCGCGATCAACCTGCTGGGCCCCGGTCAGCAGCCCGGCTTCTACAAGGCCACGTTCCCGATCGGAGCCATCGCGGCCATGGTCGTCTGCATCGGCGTTCGCCGGGCCCGCGCCGCGGCGGCGAAGCGGCGCCAGGATGAGGTCGAGCCCGAGGTCTAGAACAGCACGCGCGGGTTCATGATCCGCTGGGGGTCCAGCGCCGCGCGGACGGCGCGCAGGGCCTCGATCTCGACGGCGCTCTTGTAGCGCAAGGCCTCGGCCGACTTCATCGCCCCCAGGCCGTGCTCGGCGCTGATCGAGCCGTTCATGCCGGCCACGATGTCATGGACGATCCGCGCGCCCTCGTCGCGCAGGGCGTCGTGGGGATCGTCGGGCGCCCCGTCCGCCCGCAGCACGTCGTAGTGCACATTGCCGTCGCCGACATGGCCGAAGGCCACGACCCGCACGCCGGGCGAGAGGCGCTCCACCGCCGCCGTGGCCTGGTCGATGAACGCGGCGACTTTCGAGACTGGCACGGAAACGTCGTGCTTCCAGGCCGCGCCCTCGGGCTTCTGGCCGCCGGACTGGTTCTCACGCACGGCCCAGAAGGCGTGAGCCTGGGTTTGCGATTGCGCGACGGCCGCGTCCTGGACCAGGCCGGTTTCCAGAGCCCCGGCCAGCAGCCGCTCCATGGCCGCCTCGGCCGCGCCGGGCTCGCCCGAAGCGGTCTCGATCAGCACGTACCAGGGATGCACGGCCTCCAGCGGCTCGCGCAGGCCGGGGATGTGCTTGAGGGCGAAGGCGACCCCCAGGCGGCTCATCAGCTCGAAGGCCTCGACCGCCCCGCCGGTCTCGTCCTTGGCCTTGGCCAGCAGGGCGATGGCGGCGTTCGGCGTGGCCACGGCGGCGATGGCCACGCAGCGCGAGGCCAGCAGCGGATAGAGTTTCAGGCTGGCGGCGGTGATGATCCCCAGCGTGCCCTCGGCCCCGATCAGCAGGTGCTTGAGGTCGTAACCGGTGTTGTCCTTGCGCAGCCGCTTGAGGCCGTTCCACACCTCGCCATTGGGCAGCACCGCCTCGATCCCCAGGATCTGGTCGCGCATGACGCCATAGCGCAGCACGGCCGTGCCGCCGGCGTTGGTCGAGGCCAGGCCGCCGATCGTGCACGAACCTTCCGAGGCCACGCTCAGCGGGAAGCGGCGGTTGACGCTCAGGGCCACCTCGTGGGCCTTGGCCAGGGTTACGCCGGCCTCCAGCACCATGACGTCGTCGAAGGCGTCGACGTCGCGCACGGCGGTCAGCTTCTCGGTCGAGAGCAGGATTTCGCCCTGCGGGATCTGGCCGGCGACCAGGCCGGTGTTGCCGCCCTGGGGCGTGATCGCCACGCCGTCGGCGGCGCAGATGCCGACCACGGCGGCCACCTCCGCCGTCGAGCGCGGCAGGGCCAGCAAAGGCGTCTGGCCCGTCCATCGCCCGCGCCACTCCTTCAGCTTGGGGGCCAGGCGGTCGGGATCCTGGCTCCACCCGCCCTCGCCGAGCACGGCCTTGAGGCGGGACAGGGTGTCGGCGGGAACGGGCTTGGTCATGGCAGCGGAGGATACGCTTTCGAGGCTGCCCCTGTCAGTATATACTGGAGGCTATACGGAGACCGACATGGGCATCCTGATCAAGAACCCCGAAGCCGAGCGCGCGGTGCGCGAGCTCGCCAGCCTGACCGGCGAGAGCCTGACCACCGCCATCGAGATCGCGGTGAAGGAGCGGCTGGAGGCCAAGCGGGCGGTCAAACCGAAACACATCCCTCGCAGCGCAGCGGAGATGAAAGCGATTACGCGGAGATTCCTGACGCCGAAGGCGCGGGCCGGATTGATCCCCCCGCTCACCAAGGCGGACTTTGATGAGCTCTGGGAAATCCCAGGCTTCGCGGAAGACTCCACCCCGTGATCCTCGTTGTCGACACTTCCGCACTTGTGGCGATCGCTGCCGAAGAGGCGGGCTGCGACACCTTCATTGACGCGCTTGAAGCCGCGACCGAGGCGTTCATGTCGCCCATGACCTATGTCAAACTGGGCAGCGTCCTCGTCGGACGCGGCCTCTTTCCGTCGCGCGATGTCACGGACGATTGGTTGGGCGTGTATCGCGTCCAGATCGCGAGAAGTCCGGTCATCGACACCGCTGCGCTCGACGCCTACCTGCGTTACGGCAAAGGCCGACACCCCGCGCGGCTGAATCTGGGCGACTGCTTCTCGTATGCCCTGGCCAAGCAGTTAGACGCGCCCCTGCTCTACAAAGGCGACGACTTTCCGCTGACCGACGTGCGCTCGGCGCTGGCCTAGCCGGCCGCCGGGTTGGGAACGCCCCGGACGTCGCGCCAGTATTCCTCGGCCACGTCGTCGTCGATCACCGGCGGATCGCCCGCGCCCTTGTAGAGCCGATCGTCACCGCCCTTGCGGGCCTTGGCGATCCAGAAGGGCTGGCCCGTCTCGACGTCGCTGAAATTGGCCTTCAGGCCCGAATTGCGCAGCGCCTCGAACGTGCGCCCGCCGTAGTACAGCGTCTCGCCGGTCTTGGAGAGCCGCACACGCCCGATCCGCGCCGGCCCGTTCAGCCCCTTGGACTTGTCCTCGAGGTACATGATGCGGAATTTCATCGGCTTTATCCTATGAACCCGGCCGCGCGTCGCAGCCGGTCGTTGATCGCCTCGCCCAGACCTTCGTCCGGTATGGGCGCGACGGCGATGCCGACGGGGCTGGTGCGGTCGGCGGCGCGCAGGAACGCGAACAGCTTAGCCGCCGCTTCCACCAGATCGCCCGAGGGGCTGAGGTTGAACACCCCCTCCCCGGCTGGCCACGGCCCGAACGCCAGGAACGCTTCGCCCGCCTCTGGCGCGGCGGCCTCGATCCGTACGGGCGCGTCGGGGGCGTAGTGCAGGGCCAGGCGGCCAGGCGAGCGCTTGGCGTCATCGTCGGCCTGCGCCAACGGACCGACCACGGCCTCCAGCTGGGCGCGGGTCACCGCGCCGGGGCGCAGCAGGCGGACGGGACCGTCGAGCACGGCGACGACGGTGCTTTCCAGGCCCACCTCGCAGGGGCCGCCGTCCAGGGCGGCGGCGGTCTTGCTACCGGTCTCGGCGAAGGCGTCGTCGAAGGTGGTGGGGCTGGGCCGGCCCGAGCGGTTGGCAGAGGGGGCGACCACCGGTCCGCCGAACGCTTCCAGTACGGCGCGCGACAGCGGATGGCCCGGCACCCGGATCGCCACGGTGTCGAGTCCGGCCCGCGCCAGGTCGCAGACGGCGGCGGTGTCGCGGATGGGCGCGACGATGGTCAGCGGACCGGGCCAGAAGGCCCGCGCCAAGGCCTGGGCGCGGTCGTCGAAAGCGGCGATGCGGGCGGCCGTCGCCGCGTCGTGGACGTGGGCGATCAGCGGGTTGAAGCGCGGACGACCCTTGGCCTCGAAGATCGCGGCCACGGCGGCCGGATTGGCGGCGTCGGCGCCCAGGCCGTAGACCGTCTCGGTGGGCAGCAGCACGAGCCCCCCGTCACGGAGCGCTTGCGCGGCAGCCTCTATTTCTTCTTGGCCGTGATGGCGAAGCTGACCTTCACCTTGCCGCCGATCTGATCCGTAGACGCCCATTCACCCTGTCCAACCCCGAACACGGTCCGGTCCAGGGTGGTTACACCCCGAGCCGTGGCCGTGTCGCCGTCGATCTTCAGGCTGAAGGGCAGGCTGACGGGCTTCTTGACCCCGCGCAGCTCCAGCGTCCCCTCGGCGACGAACTTGCCCTCGCCGGTCTTGCGGAACTTGCTGGCGGTGAAGGTGGCCTTGGGATGGGTCGCGGCGGCGAAGAAGTCGTCGCTGGGCAGGCTGGCGTCGCGCTGGTCGTCGCCGGTGGCGGCCGAGCTCATGTCGATGCTGACGGTCAGCTTGGAGCGGTCCAGCGCCTCGGGCGAGAACAGGATGTCGGCGGTCCAGCGCTTGAACTGGCCTTCGATGGCGTCACCGGCCCAGGTGGCCGAGAAGCCGAGGGTCGAGCTCTTGGCGACGGTCCAGGCGACGGGGTCTTTCAGCGCGCTGTCCGGCTCGGCCGGCGCGGCGGCTTCGGCGGGCGCGGTCGGAGCGGCGGGCGCGGCGCTCGGCGCGGGCGCGGCGACCTCCGCCGGAGCCTCGGCGGGCTTGGGCGCGGCATGCTTGACCACCGGCTTGTAGAGATAGCCCGCCGCGACCACCGCGATCAGACCGGCGGCGGCCAGCCAGGCGCGCGGCTCCCGCCAGCCCGGCTTGGCGCCCGGGGCCATGTGGTTCAGCACCTCGTCGCGATCGAGGATCTGGTGCTTGGCCACCGCGCCCAGGTGCAGGGCCAGCAGCAGGTAGGTGGTCTTGACCAGCAGGCCGTGGCCGACCTCGCCCGCCTGGTGCCAGGCGTGCTTGGGACCGGCGGCCAGTTCGGGCAGGCCCGGAATGTGCGGCCAGGGAATGGCGCCGTACAGGATGGTCGGCAGGCCCAGCTTGCTGGTCGAGACGATGATCCAGCCGGTGACCGGCAGGCCGATCATGATCACGTAGAACGCCACGTGCACGATCTTGGAGGCGATGGTCTCCCAGCGCGGCTGGCCGACCGGATGGGGCGGCGGCTTGTGGGTCAGCCGCCAGGCCAGGCGCGCCAGGCTGAGCAGCAGGATCGTGATGCCGATCGACTTGTGCAGCTGGAAGATGGCGTAGGTGGCCGGACCCTTGGGCTCGTCGCCCATCCGCCAGCCCAGGATGATCTGGAAGAGGATGGCGGCGGCGATCAGCCAGTGAATGACGATCGCCACCGTCGTGTAGGATTTCGGACGGCCCGCCGCCGAGGCGGTCTCGATGGATGTCTCGGCGGTCATGGTCGTCCTCGTCTCAACTTAGGTCCCGGTTCGAATCCGAGAACTTACTTCTTCGGATTGAACTCGGCTTCGATCTCCAGGTCGACCACGTCGCCGACCAGGCCTTGCAGGTGGGTGAAGCCGAAGTCCGAACGCTTGATCTGGCCGGAGGCCGAGAAGCCCATGATCTGCGAGCCGAACGGGGTCTTGGCGTAGCCGTTGTACTTGACGTCCAGGGTGACCGGCTTGGTCACGCCGCGGAAGGTCAGGTCGCCCGTCAGCTTGCCCGGCTCGACCTTGGTCGAGACGAAGGTGATCTTGGGATACTGGCCGGCGTTGAAGAACTTCGGATCCGTGCCGATTTCCTTGTTGAAGTCCGGCAGGCCGGTGTCGACGGCGGCGGCGTCGATGGTGATCGACACCTTGGTGTTCAGCGGCTTGGCCGGGTCGTAGGTGTAGGACCCGTCGATGGCCTCGCGCGTGAAGCGGAAGGTGTAGTGCGAGGTCCCGAAGTGGGTGACCTTCATCTCAAGGCTGGCGTGGCGCTTGTCGATGACCCAGTTGCCGGCCGGGGCCTGGGCCGGATCGGTGGCGGTGGCCTGGGCGAAGGCGACGGCGGGAATGGCCGCCGGAGCGAGCAGGAGGGCGCCGGCCAGAAGGGCTGAGGCGAAACGGCGGTTCATAGGGGCAGTCTCCAAACTGTAATAGCAGTAGTTGCTGAACCCCCAACTTAGGAAGCTTGGCCCGAGGAAGAAGGGACCGCGCTTCACGAAGCCGTGATCACCACGGCTTTGCACCACGCGCCCCAACATCTAAACGAAGTTCACTTGAGCTTTCCGCCAGATCGGACCCGTCCCATGACCTATCGCGCGCCCGTCCGCGACCTCGCCTTCGCCCTGAAGCACGTGGCCGGCTTCGACCGCCTGGCCGCCGCCTTCCCGGAGGCCGACGCCGACACCGTGGAGGCCGTGCTGCAGGCCGCGGGCGTGTTCGCCAGCGAAGTATTGGCCCCGCTCAACCGGGCCGGCGACCTGGTCGGCGCCAAGCTGGAGAACGGCGTGGTGCGCAGCGCCCCCGGCTTCGCCGACGCCTATCGCCAGTTCGCGCAGGACGGCTGGACCAGCCTGGCTGCCGCGCCCGAGCATGGCGGCCAGGGCCTGCCCAAGACCCTGGAAGTGGCGGTGCTGGAAATGGTCCAGGCCGCCAACATGGCGTTCGGCCTGTGCCCGATGCTGAGCCTGGGCGCCATCGAGGCCCTGACCCATCACGGCTCCGAGCGCCAGAAGGCGCTGTACCTGCCCAAGCTGGTGTCGGGCGAATGGACCGGCACGATGAACCTGACCGAGCCCCAGGCCGGCTCGGACCTGGGCGCCCTGACGACGATGGCCACGCCGGACGGGAACGGCGGCTACACGATCTCGGGCCAGAAGATCTTCATCACCTGGGGCGATCACGACGCCGCCGACAACATCCTGCACCTGGTGCTGGCCCGCACGCCCGACACCCCTCCCGGCGTGAAGGGCATCTCGTTGTTCCTGGCTCCCAAGGTGATGGTGGCCGACGACGGCGCCCTGGGCGTGGCTAACGACCTGCGGGTCGGCGGGCTGGAGCACAAGCTGGGCATCCACGGCTCGCCCACCTGCGTGATGCTGTACGAGGGCGCCAAGGCCGAGCTGGTCGGCCAGCTGGGCTCGGGCCTGGCCCACATGTTCACGATGATGAACGCCGCGCGCCTGCAGGTCGGCGCCCAGGGCACCGCCATCGCCGAGCGCGCCTACCAGCAGGCGCTGGACTTCTCGCTGGAGCGCACCCAGGGCCGCTCGGCCTGGACCGGTGCCTACCCCTCGCGCCTCTACGACCACCCCGACATCCGCAAGACCCTGGTGCTGATGAAGGCCAAGATCGAGGCGGCGCGCGGGATCTGCCTGTCGACCGCCGTGGCCGCCGACCTGTCGACCCACGCCGCCACCGAGGACGAGCGCGGCACCGCCAAGCTGCGCGAGGAGCTGCTGACCCCGATCGCCAAGGCCTGGTCCACCGACGTCGGCGTCGAGGTGGCCTCGCAGGGCGTGCAGATTCACGGCGGCATGGGCTTCATCGAGGAGACCGGCGCGGCCCAGCACTATCGCGACGCCCGCATCGCCCCGATCTACGAGGGCGCCAACGGCATCCAGGCCATCGACCTGATCGGCCGCAAGCTGGGTCTGTCGGAAGGCCAGGCGATCGCCGACCTGATGGACGACATGCGCGACACCCAGGAGGCCCTGGAAGCAGCCGGAGGCGACCTGGGCGGCGTGGCGCTGCGGTTCAAGGCGGCGCTGGACGCGGTGGGTTCGGCCACCGCCTGGCTGATCGAGCGCCGGGCCCGGGCCATGCCGGACGCCCTGTCGGGCGCCACGGCCTATCTGAAACTGCTGGGCGACACGGTCGGCGGCTGGATGCTGGCCAAGGGCGCCCTGGCCGAGCCGGAGGGCCTGCGGCTGGCGCTGGCGCGGGTGTATGGCGAGAACGTGCTGGCCACCGTGCCCGGGCAGGTGGCGGCGGTTACCGGTGGGTCAGCCGACTTGGAAGTCTTCACGCCGGAGATGCTTGGCGCGCACTGACTTGCCCCCACCTGACCGCTTCGCGGTCTGTCCGCCCCCGTAGGGGGCGGAGGCTTCAACGAGCGGCTCTTCCCCCTCTGGGGGAAGACGACCGCGAAGCGGTCCGTAGGGGGCAAGTGTTTACCGATGAAGCGGCCGGGGACACACGCATGCGTGTGTCCCCGATCGTAAATCCCTACAACTGACCCAGCATGTAGTCCGCCGACGAGACCTTGAATTCCCCGCCCTCTTCGACGTTCAACGTCTGCACGACGCCGTCCTTGGCGATCAGCGAGTAGCGCTGCGAGCGCAGGCCCATGCCGAACTTGGAGCCGTCGAACTCCAGGCCGATGGCGCGGGTGAAGTCGCCGTTGCCGTCGGCCAGCAGGACCACCTCGTCGGTGATGCCTTGGTCGGCGCCCCAGGCCTTCATCACGAACAGGTCGTTGACCGACACGCAGGCGATGACATCCACGCCCTTGGCCTTGAAGTCGGCGGCGTGATCCTTGAAGCCGGGCAGGTGCTTGGCCGAGCAGGTCGGGGTGAAGGCGCCGGGGACGGCGAACAGGGCGACGGTCTTGCCCTTGAACAGGTCGTCGGTCGTGACCGGGGCCGGGCCCTCGGCCGTGCTGGTCATGAAAGTCGCCGAAGGAAGCGTGTCGCCAACCTTGATCGCCATGTGCGGTGTCCTGTGCGTTGCCCGAGAAACGGAAAGTGAGCTTTGAAAGCGCGCAACGGAGATAAAGCCGCCCGACCCGATCGCCAAGGGAAGGTTGGACTTGAAACCGTCGCGTTCCGACCCGATCCTCTGATCATGGACTCAGCGCGCACGGATCATGGAGCTTTCCTCGCCGGACAGATGCTGGTGGCCATGCCCGGCATCGAGGATCCGCGTTTCGAGCGCGCCGTGCTGTACGTCTGCGCCCACGACGCCGAGCAGGCCATGGGCTTGGCCGTCAATCGCCCGGTCGAGGGCCTGACCCTGTTCGAACTGCTCAACAATCTGGGCGTCGCGCCCGAGATCGAGGCCGGCGGCGACCTGGTGATGCTGGGCGGTCCGGTCGAGCGCGAGCGCGGCTTCGTGCTGCACACCGACGACTACACCTCGCCCGACTCCACCGTGCCGGTGGCCGACGGCCTGGCTCTGACCGTCACCCGCGACGCCCTGGACGCCCTGGGCAGCAAGGTCCGCCGCCCTCGCCACGCCATCCTGGCCCTGGGCTATTCCGGCTGGGGCCCCGGCCAGTTGGAGCAGGAACTGCGCGACAATGTCTGGCTGATCTGCGACGCCGACGAAGCCCTGCTCTTCGGCGACGACTACGACAACAAATGGACCATGGCCTTGGCCAAGATCGGGATCACCGCCGATCATCTGTCGTCTCAAGCCGGGAGAGCTTGAATAAACGATCCAGCAAACCCGAGGCCGAAACCTCGGGTTTTCCCCGATAATACTGAACGCCTGAAGCGGATATAGTCCGCCAAGGTCACGCTGTTGCTTTTCCAAGCCGTCACTGGGGGTCCCGGCTCGTTCGCGCATGCGAGACGTGTGGGTTCAGGACAGTGGGCATGGCTTACCTGCGTCTCTCACCAGTCTCGAACGACAACTGGGCGACCCGGGACGCGCGCAACCCGCCGCCGGAGACTTGGGGCCAGCGCCGCTACGGGGCGATGCCGCCCCCTCGGCGCAGCGGCGCCGGCCATCTGCTGGCGGGCCTGATCGCCATCCCCCTGGGCGTCTGGGGCCTGTGGCTGCTGCTGGGAACCGAGACGCCCGAGCCCGTGGCCCGCCCCCTGGTGTTCCAGGTGCCGCCGCCCGACACCGTCGTCACCACGGCCGGTCCGCGCGGGCTGAGGATCGTGCTGACCCAAAACGCCGCCCCCGTCAGCCATCCCGAGACCTGGGGCGCGCTGCCCACGGCGGTCAGCGCCCCGGTGGTCGCCTCGCCCTTGGCCGACGCCGCGCCGCCGGAAGACGCCACGGCCTGTCGCGACGCCTCGACCCTGGCGGCGCAGATGACCTGCATCGATCCTGGCCTGCGCGAGGCCGAGCAGCGCATGACGGCAGCCTATGAGGCGGTGCTGGCGGCGGGGGTCTCCCCGGCCGTCCTGGGCCGCTCCCAGGCGCGCTGGCTGGCCACGCGGGACGAGATGGCCCAGTCCTCGCCGGAGGACCTGCTGACGGCCTATCAGCAGCGGGAAAGCCAGCTTCGCAGCTTCGCGGCGGCGTTGGAGCTACGGGCGGGGTCGGTGGGCCAAAATCCTCCCCCCGTGGGGGAGGCGATCGCGAAGCGATCGGTGGGGGGATATGGCTGAGCGGGCGGATCATTCCCCCCTCCGTCGGCTGCGCCGACACCTCCCCCACGGGGGGAGGATCTAGAGACTACCCCCGCGCCTTCACCGGTGCGGCGCCGTCGACATAGGCCTCGTTCAGATAGACCTCGGCCTCCTGCGGCGACAGGGCTGGCGCGTAGCCGAAGCCCTGGCCGTAGTCGCAGCCCAGAGATTGCAGGGCGCGGGCCATCTCGGCGTTCTCGACGCCCTCGGCGACGACTTCCAGATCCAGGTCCTGGCCCAGCTTGACCACCGAGCGGACGATCTTGGCCGAGCCGGCGTTGCTGCCCATGGTCCGCACGAAGTAGCGGTCGATCTTCAGCGTGTCGAACGGCAGGCGCGTCAGGTACGACAGCGACGAGAAGCCGGTGCCGAAGTCGTCCAGCGCCAGGCCGGCGCCGGCGTCGCGCAGGGTCTTGAGGATCACCGCGGCCCGTTCGGGATCGCGCATGATGTCGCTTTCGGTGACTTCCAGCTTCAGGGCGCCGCGCGGCAGGTCGTGCTCCTTGAGCACCTGGCGCACGTCGTGGACCAGGCCGGGGCGATCGATCTCGCCGGTCGACAAGTTGACGCTGACGGTCAGGGCGCCGACGGCCGGGTGCGAGCGGCGCCAGGCCGCCAGCTGGCGAGCCGAGGTGCGCATCATGTGCTCGCCCAGCTCGCTCATCAGGCCCATCTCCTCCACCAGCGGGAGGAACTCGTCGGGCGGCAGCATGCCGCGACGCGGATGGATCCAGCGGGCCAGGGCTTCGAAGCCCGACAGGGCGCCGGTCGACAGGCGCACGACAGGCTGGAAGTAAGGGGTGATCTCGCCGCGACCGATGGCGCCGCGCAGATCGGCCTCCAGGGCCAGGCGCGACAGGCCGTCGGTCTCCATCGAACGACCATAGGCGGCGGCGCTGCCACGGCCGTTGGCGGCGGCGGCCTCGACGGCCAGTTCGGCGCGGCGCAGCAGCTCGGCCGCCTCGGGCGCGTCCTCGCCGCCCTCGGCCGAGACCGCGCCGATCGACAGGGTCGGGTGGATGTCGAAGCCGGCCACCCGCAGGGGCTGCTCCAGGGCGTTGCGCAGCAGCTCGGCGGGCTCGAAGCCGGCCGGGTCGCACAGCACCGCGAACTCGTCCTCGCCGATCCGGCCCAGCAGCGAGTCCGACGGGAAGGCGGCGGCCAGGCGCGAGCCCAGGGCGGCCAGCACCAGGTCGGCGCGCTCGTGGCCCAGGGCCTCGTTCAGGCGGCGCAGGCGGTCGACGTCGGCGACCACCAGCTCGTGCATGCCGGACTTGGCCAGACGCTCGCGGGCCTGGGCGATGAAGCTCTTGCGGTCCAGCAGGCCGGTCAGGGTGTCGCGTTCGGAGGCGGCGAACTTGACCTCGGGGGCGATGACGCCGGCGGCGCGCACCCCGTCTTCCAGCCAAGTCCCGCGCCAGATGCAGATCTCGCCGTTGCGCATGCGCAGGCGGGCGACGATCTCGCTGCCCGGCTCCCGCACCTTGAGGATGTCTTCGGCCTGGGCGCGGTCCTGCGGCAGGGTCAGGGCGCGGAAGGCGGCGGAGGAGCAATCCGGGGCCAGCGGACCCAGGCCCAACGCCCGCGCCGCGCCGTTGACGCGCAGACGGTCGATCTCGGGTTCCCAGAGCCAAAGCGCGACTTCGGCGGCGCCCAAGGCCTCGAGCGTGGCCGTGGCGTCCCATACGCGTCGCTGACTAATCTTGAACGACATGCCCTGATCCCGCGCCCGAAGGCACAACGTCCGGGCGAACGCGCTAACTTGGCGCGACCATCCCGAACAGACGATGATCTCGCCACTCGCCGTTAATTTTCAGATAAGCGGGCGCATATCCCTCTTCCGCGAAGCCGGATTTCAGCAAAACGGCGGCTGAAGGCTCGTTTTCCGGCATGCAGGCGGCCTCCAGCCGATGCAGCGCCAATTCGCCGAACGCGAAGTCGATCGCCGCCCGAACCCCGTCCTGCATATAGCCTTGGCGCGCATGGGGCTGACCGATCCAGTAGCCCATCACCCCGCTCTGGGCGACGCCGCGACGGATGTGGAACAGTCGCACCCCGCCGATCAGCGTCGCATCGTCGCGGCGGAACATGAAGAACGGGAAAGCCTCGCCGGTCTCCAGCTCGCGCGCGTAGGCGTTGAGCCGGGCGCGGAAGGCCGGACGGGTCAGGTCGTCCTCGGGCCAGCTGGGCTCCCACGGCTGGAGGAACGCCGCCGAGCGGGCGCGCAGCTCGGCCCAGGGCTTGTAGTCGTGCAGCCGGGGCAAGCGCAGGAACACCTTCTGGCCTTCGAGGCGGGGTCCCTGGTCAGTCTGGAAAAGGCGGAGAAAGGCGGTCAAGCGGGGGTTCTCGTTGAGGGGCGCACCTTCGAGCGTCAACGCGCCGGAGGCAAGAGGGTCGCGCCTCACCTTCGCCCTCAAGCGAACCCAGCTTGTCGCGGCGCGGCAAAAGCGTAGGACACAGCGTTCATCACTCGCGGCGCGGATTCGACGCCCAGCGACGTCGGCCCGCCGACGTCGCGACCCACTACAAATGATATTCGGCGGAAGAGACGGCTGACCCACCTCGACAACACTCCCCAGGACGGCCCCCAACGGCCGCGTTGGCGCGATTGGCGGCTGGCCGTCGCCGGTCTCGTGATCATCATCCTGCTGGCCTGCGTGGTCATGCTCGGCGTGAAGGCCTCGCACCGCTCGCAGGCCTCGACGGCCGGCCAGTTGGTCGCCGCCGCCGCGCCGCCGCTGGTCCTGCCGCTCGAGCCCGAGACCTGGCGCGGCCAGATCGACTATCGCGGCCTGGACGCCCGCATCAGGACGATGATGGCCGACAAGACCATGGAGGGTCTGGCGATCGCCGTGGTCGAGAACGGCCGCCTGTCGTTCGTCCAGGGCTACGGCCGCACCCAGCCGGACGGCGAGAAGGTCGACGCTGACACCCTCTTCCGCTGGGCGTCGCTGTCCAAGACCGTGGCCGGCACGCTCAGCGCCCGCCTGGCGCGGGACGGGGCGTTCTCGCTGAACGATCCGCTGGGCAAGTTCGACACCAGCCTGCGCCTGCCCGGCGACGCCCAGAACACCCTGACGGTCGAGCAACTGCTGTCCCAGCGCACGGGCCTGCCGCGCAACGCCTATGACGGCTGGCTGGAGGGCGGACGCGATCCCAAGGAGATCCGGGCCAGCCTGGCGGCCGTGCCGCCGCAGTGCCCGCCCGGCACCTGCCACAGCTACCAGAACATCGCCTACGACACGATCCGCGAGGTCGTGCAGACCACCACCCACCAGTCCTACGCCGAGGTGGCCCGCCACCGCCTGTTCCTGCCCCTGGGCATGACCAGCACGACCATCGGCATCGACGGCCTGCGCGGCGCCAAGCACTGGGCGCGGCCCACCCGCGGCGGCCGCACCATCCCCCTGGTCGAGGCCTATTACCGGATCCCGGCGGCGGCCGGCGTCAACTCCAACATCGTCGACCTGGCGCGGTGGATGCAGGCGCAGATGGGCCAGGCGCCCGCCGTGCTGCCCGCCGAGGTGCTGGGCGACATCCAGCGCCCGCGCGTCAACACCGGCCGGCCCTACGGCAATTCGCCCCTGGGCCGCTCGCTGGAACACCCCGGCTATGGCCTGGGCATGCGCAGCTTCACCTACAAGGGCCACCGGCTGATCGGCCACAGCGGCGCGGTGGACGGCTATCGCTCGACCATGATGTTCGACCCCGCCACCAAGACCGGCGTGGTGATGCTGTGGAACAGCGAAGGCAGCCTGCCCTTCAAGCTCCAGGCCGAGATCTTCGACAGCAATTACCACCTGCCGTTCACCGACTGGCTGCAGCTGAAGGGCGACGGGGCCACGACGATCGCGCCCTGATCGGCCGAGGAACGAGCCGGCGGCCTATTTCATCCTGACATAGGCATACTGCCCCGAACCGGCCCATTCCCGGGTCCAGTGCGGGGCGACGGCCATGATGTTGGCCGCCGTCGGATAGGCCGCGAACTGCAGGCCGCTGGTCGTGCCTTCCTTGCCGAGGTCGAACGCCACCACCCCATCCGGCCCGGCCCTCCACTTGCCCACCCAAACGGGCTTGTCGGTGATCTTCTCCACATAGGTGACCTTGCCGCCGATGATGAAGTTGAGCACCGCCCTGTTGCGCTTCTGCTCGATCCACAGGCCCAGGACGTCGCGCTCGGCCTTCAGCTGGGCCGGGGTCTTGGCGATCTTCAGGTTCGGGCGGACCGCCGCCGCCATGCCCG
Source organism: Caulobacter soli (assembly GCF_011045195.1). Lineage (GTDB taxonomy): Bacteria > Pseudomonadota > Alphaproteobacteria > Caulobacterales > Caulobacteraceae > Caulobacter > Caulobacter soli. Next base: position 4,710,801 of record NZ_CP049199.1, read on the forward strand.
GCGCCGGGCGGATGACCGGCCGCAACGGCTTGGCGGGCAGGAAGGTCGGCGGCGCGTCGGGCGTGGTGGTCGGGGTGACGCCGGACGGCGGAGGCGGCGGCTCGGTGGCGGGGGTCTCGGCCACGGGCTGCGTCGCCGTGGGCGGCGTCGCCGGCGCCGTGACGACCGCGGGCGCGGGCGGCGGTGCGGGGGTTTCGGTCTTCGGCGGCGGCGCGGCCGCCTCCTTCTTGTGGCAGCCGGCCATAGCCAGCGCGACGAGGCTCACCGTGATCCAGCGTCCAGTCATGTCATCGCTCCCGGAGGCCCGGCGTCCCTCCGTGAGCGATATTCAAATCCCAGCGTCGTAAGATCACAAGCAAAGATTGCATCTAGGCTCTATGCGATAATTTCGCGAGCACGATCAGCCTCGCTAGAGGACTTCCCCCTGCCTTTAGGCCAGCTTGGCGTTGCCGCGTATCCGGGCGCCGCGCTTGGTGACCTCCAGGCTGATCGCGTCGCGCACGATTTCGCACATCAGCCATCCAAGGCAGTCATGCCGCTCCATTCCCGCTTCAAAATCGGCTTCGACATGAAGCTGTAGCCGTTTCGGGTCTGGGCCATAGTTTCGGACAATGGCGTTCTCGCCGTAGAAGCGGCGCACCGTCTCCTTGATGTGGGCCGCCTCCGCCAAACTTGGCGACGCCGGAGAAACCGGAGGAGATGCGGGGCGGGCGACAGGCATGGCGAAGGCTAGATCAACCCGCGTCCGAGTGTCGATAGGTCCTAGCCCAGCGCCTTCTCGAACACCTCGCCCGCCTTCAGCGCCGCCTTGGCGCCGAGGATGGCGCTGGCGGTCTTGGCGGGGCCCAGGATGGCTCGGCCCAGGCGTTGCAGGTCATCGACGCTGACCGCGTCCACCGCCTGGGCCAGCTCGGCCGGCGTGTAGAGGCGGTCGAACATCAGGGCCTGGCCGGCGGCCTGCTCGGCGCGCGACAGGGGCTGTTCGCGGGCCATGAACATGTGGGCCTTCAGCTGGGCCTTGGCGCGGGCCAGCTCGGCGTCCTCGATCCGGGCGGCCAGGGCCAGGATCTGCTCGGCGCAGACCTTGGCGGTCTCGGCCGCGTCGCCGGCCGCGCAGCCGGCATAGACGCCCAGTGCGCCGGCGTCGCTGTAGGTGTCGGCATAGGCGTCGATGTTGTAGGCCAGACCGCGCTTCTCGCGGGCCTCCTGGAACAGGCGCGACGACATGCCCCCGCCCAGGGCCTCGGCGAAGATCCGCAGGGCGAAATAGTCGTCCTCGCGGGCGCTGACGGCCGGCAGCATGAACACCAGGTGCGCCTGCTCCAGCTTGCGGGCCTGGCTCTTGCGGCCGCCGACGAAGCCGGCGGGATCCGAAGCCAAGGCACCGTTCGCGGCGGGCATCGACCCGAACTCGCGGCGGGCCAGGTCCAGCACCTCGTCCAGCTCGACCGCGCCCGAGCAGCTGACGATCAGCCGGTCGGCGGCGTAGAGTTGGCCGCGCCAGTGCGACAGGCCCTCGACGGTGGCCGAGTTGACGCTGTCGACCGTGCCCAGGATCGGCCGGGCCAGCGGGTGGTCGCCCCAGGCGGCGGCCTGGACCAGGTCGAACACGTAGTCGTCGGGCGCGTCGGCGGCCTCGGCGATCTCCTGGGCCACGACCTGCTTCTCGCGGGTCAGGTCGGCCTCGTCGAGGGTGGGACGCAGGACCAGGTCGGACAGCACGCCCATGCCCAGGTCGAGACCGCCCTTCAGGGCGCGGACCTGGAAGCTGGTGCGCTCATAGCCGGTGGCGGCGTTGATCTGCCCGCCCTCGGCCTCGATCACCTCGACGATGTCGCGCGAGCTGCGAGCGCCCGCGCCCTTGAACACCATGTGCTCCAGCAGGTGCGACCAGCCCGACCGCGCGGGGTCCTCGTAGGCCGCGCCGCGCCCGGCGACGACGGAGAGCGCGATGGTCTCCAGGCCCGGCATTGGGTCATGGACGACGCGGACGCCGTTTTCGAGGGTGTGGAGGGTGGTGGAGATTGTCATCTGCCCACGCACATAGCGGGGCGGGGGTCTCGACGCCAGTGCGGGTAATAACGCGGACCTTTGCCGATAGGCACGTTGGCCGACCGCAAGATTAGCGACGGCGCATCTCTGCGCGCCATCGAACCCCGGCGAAGGTCGCCCCCGTGATCAAACTGACACCCCCGGCAACGAAGGCTCGACGCAAAGCCGTTATCCACCCCAGCAGGGTTAGGTGTCCGTCCACCAGCGTGTCGCCAGCGGGATTCCACGCCGTGAGATTGCCCCGGTCGCCTGGAACGTGCCAGCCGACCTCGAACAGCAATACGCAGGCGAAGCTCAGCCCGATCAGCCACAGAATTAGTCGTAGATCACCGCCGCAGCCGGGCCAGCGATCATTCAAAAGCGCCGAAGCCGCCAAGCCCGAAACAAAGATGGCGAAGAGCGTCGCGCAGACAAACACCGCTGTCTTCGCGGAATCGCTGCCGGCCGGATAGCAAGGCAGCATCCAATCATCGACCGGATTGCGGACGAGCAGCACCCATCCACTGATCGCCGTGGCGACGGTAGCCGCGACTAACACCGCCCCGGCGAAAACGGCTGTGTCCGATGACCTTGGCGATGACATGAGGCGCTCCTCGACCGCTCACGCCTCCTTACTGACGCAAGATGCAAGGAGGATGCAGGCGCGGTGGAGATCAGGCCTCAGCTCCCCGCCGCAAACTCTCGCACGAAGGCCTTCACCGTTTCGGCGTCGGCCGGCAGGCGGTCGAACTTCTCGGGCTTCTTCGACAGGTCCGGCGTGGCGCGCGGCGTGGCCGGGGTGACGCCGGCGGCGGCCGCGACGGCTTCGGGGAACTTGGCCGGGTGGGCGGTCGAGAGCACCACGACCGGGGTCGTCGGATCGGCCAGGCGCAGCACGTTGGCGGCGGCCACGCCGACGGCGGTGTGCGGGTCGATGACCTCACCGGTCTCGTTCAGGGTCGACAGGATGGTCTTGGCGGTGTCGGCCTCGTTGACCGACGCGCCCTGGAACAGCTCGCGCATCTTGGCGAAGGCGCTGGGCGGGATGTCCAGCGCGCCCGTGCCCGCGAAGGCGCGGAAGGCGCGGCCGGTCTCGATGCCGTCGCGGCCCACGGCCTCGAAATACAGGCGCTCGAAGTTGGACGCGACCTGGATGTCCATGGCCGGGCTCTGGGTGGCGGCCACGGCGCCACGCGAATAGCGGCCTTCCTCGAAGGCCCGCGCCAGGATGTCGTTGCTGTTGGTCGCGGCCACGATCCGAGCGATCGGCAGGCCCATGCGGGTGGCGACATAGGCGGCGTAGGCGTCGCCGAAATTGCCGGTCGGCACCACGAAGGCCACCTTCCGCGCGGGCGCGCCCAGGGCGACGGCGGCGGTGAAGAAGTAGACGCTCTGGGCGGCGATCCGCGCCCAGTTGATCGAGTTGACGCCGGAAAGGTCAACGGCGTGGCGGAACTGATCGTCGGAGAAGGCCTGCTTGACGATGGCCTGGCAGTCGTCGAACGAGCCCTGGATCGAGACGCAGGCCACGTTCTTGTCGATCGCCGTGGTCATGAACCGACGCTGGACCTCGCTGATCCGGCCTTCGGGGAACAGGGCCACGATGCGGGCGTGCGCGCGGCCGCGGAAGGCCTCGACGGCCGCGCCGCCGGTGTCGCCCGAGGTGGCGCAGATGATGGTCATGGTCCGCGACTGGCGCGACAGCACGTAGTCGTAGAGCCGCCCCAGCAGCTGCATCGCCACGTCCTTGAACGCCAGGGTCGGGCCGTGGAACAGCTCCAGCAGGTAGCGGCCGGGGGCCAGTTGCTTCAGCGGCACGACGGCGGCGTGGGCGAAACTGGCATAGGCCTCGTCGCACATCTCGCGCAGGTCTTCGGCCGGCACGTCGTCGCCGACGAACTTGCCGATCACCGTGGCGGCGACCTGGGCGTAGGGCTGGCCGGCGAAGGCGGCGATCTCTTCAGGGCTGAAGGTCGGCCAGCGCTCGGGCACATAGAGGCCGCCGTCGGGCGCGAGGCCGGCCAGGACCGCGTCCAGGAAACCGATCGAGGGGGACTCGCCCCGGGTCGAGACGTAACGCATCAGGATCTCATCTTCCGCCAGAGCATGGCGGCATAGATAAACAGCAGGGTTACGGCAAGACCGAACCACGTCAGAGCGTATTCCAGGTGCCGATTGGAAATTTCTGCCGGCAGCGGCGCGGGGGTGACGCCGGGCGGAACGGGGGTCGCGGTCTCGACCATCAGGATGTAGGGCGCGGGCTTGTCGGCGGCGAAGCGGGCCACGGTGGCGGCGCGGTCGCCGCCCAGCTGCTTGGGGGCCATCAGCACCCCGACGGCCTGGGCCGGAGCGTAGAGGGTGACCGGCGTCGGGGCCGACTGGCCGGTCAGGGCCTTGACCACGCCCAGGTCGAGCAGGATCGCGCCGTAGCCGGCGGCGGAGTCGGAGGTTTGCTGGCAAATCGCGGTGGCGCGCCAGACGATGTCGCCGTCGCGCACGCCATAGACCAGGGGCAGGGTTTGCGGCTTGTCCGACGAACACGCGACGGAGACCCGGGTCCAGGCAACGTCCTCGCCCTTCTCGGCGCGGGTCATGACGGCGGCCAGGGGCTGGGCCGGCGCGGTCTTGAGCACCTCGATCCGGGCCAGCAGGTCTTCCTTCCAGGCCAGGCGCTTGAGCTGCCAGACGCCCAGGCCGCACAGGATGCCGAAGGCGATCAGGGTGGCGATCGTCAGGCCGAACGGGAAGCGGCGATCTTTCGGAACGGAAGCGTCAGACATCGTGGCGGCCAGCTTCGGAGGCTTTGTTGGCGATCTGGGCGGCGACCATCAGGCCCTTGGCCGGCCGCATCATCCCCAGGCACAGGACCAGGGTGACCGGCAGCCAGACGACCAGCAGCAGCCAGATCGGCCAGTTGAAGGCGAACATCGAAAACAGCGCCCCGAAGGCGCACAGGGCCCCGCCGATCAGGATCACGAAGGTCGAGGCCCCGTCGCCGGTCTCATAGGCCCCCAGGTCGAAGCCGCAGGCCTCGCAGGTCTTGGACACCTTCAGGAACCCGTCGAACAGCATCCCCTCGCCGCAGTGCGGACAGCGGCCGGTCGCGCCGGCGAGGTAGGGATTCACTTGGGTCATGGGCCTTACTTACACCGCGCCAATCCAGAAACGAAAAAGGCCCGGAACACCGTCTGGCGTTCCGGGCCTCTCGAGGTCTTTCGATCTAGTGGCCCGAGGCCCCGAAGATCACGTAGACGAAGGCGAACAGGAACAGCCAGACCACGTCGACGAAGTGCCAGTACCAGGCGGCGGCCTCGAAGCCGAAGTGCTGCTTGGGCGTGAAGGCGCCGTTCAGCAGGCGGATCAGGCAGACGATCAGGAACAGGGTGCCGACGAACACGTGGAAGCCGTGGAAGCCGGTGGCCAGGAAGAAGGTCGACCCGTAGAGGCCCGAATTGGCGGCCGCTTCCGAGTAGAACAGGTGCTCGTGGTTGATGTGGCTGTACTCGTAGATCTGGATCGTCGTGAACAGCGCGCCCAGCAGGATGGTCAGGATCAGGCCCCACTTGGCGCCGTTGCGGTCGCCCTGCTGCAGGGCGTGGTGCGACCAGGTGATGGTCGTGCCCGACAGCAGCAGGGTCAGGGTGTTGACCAGCGGCAGGTGCCAGGGCGAGACGGCTTCGACGCCGGCAGGCGGCCAGGTGGCCCAGGCCGTGCGGACCTCCTCGATGCCCGACAGGGTGCGGTGATGGTGGAACAGGGCCATCTCGAAGAAGATCCAGAACCACGCCACGAAGAACATCACTTCCGAAGCGATGAACAGCACCATGCCGTAGCGCAGGCCAATCGAGACGACGGGGGTGTGGTCGCCGGCGTTGGCTTCCTTCACCACGTCGCGCCACCAGCCGAACATGGTGTAGAGCACGCCGGCCAGGCCGGTCGCGAACAGCCACCACTGGCCCTTCTCGATGCCGAAGACGCCGCCCTTGATCCAGGCGATCAGGCCGATGGCCATGATCGTGGCCGAGGCCGAGCCGACGAACGGCCACGGGCTGGGGGGCAGGATGTGATAGTCGTGTTTGACGGCGCCGTGGGCCATGTGCGTGCTAACCCTTTAATCCCTCGAAACGCATCGACCGGTCCCCCCGCCGACACGCCATGTGTGAAACGCTATAGCGCCCTCGGCGGCTTGCCGCCAAGGGGTTCGACGATGCGCGGCGGTGTCGCCGCCTGTTTCGTCCCGGCGGCGTCAGGAACGGCCGGGAAGAAGGTGTACGAAAGCGTGATCGTCGACTTGTCCTTGGTGTCGGCGTCGGTGACGAAGCCGGGGTCGACGAAGTAGACGACCGGGAACTCGACCGTCTGGCCCGGTTCGATCGTCTGGTTGGAGAAACAGAAGCATTCCAGCTTCTGGAAATAGGCGCCGGCCTGCTCGGGCACGACATTGTAGAGCGCCCGGCCGGTCATCGGCTTGTCGCCCTTGTTGGTCACCTTGAAGAAGGCCAGGCCAGTATCGCCGATGCGGATTTGCTGGCTGGTCTGCATGGGCTGGAAGTCCCAGGGCAGGGTCCGGACGTTGGCGTCGAATCGAATCTCGACCTTGCGGTCCAGCACCTTGGTCGGCTTGGCCACGGCCTTGCGGACCGTGCCGTCGAAGCCGGTGGCCTGGCAGAACAGCTTGTAGAGCGGCACCGCCGCATAGGCCGCGCCGACCATGCCGAAGAAGGCGACGACGCACAGCACCGCCACCTTGCCGTGGCTGCGCTTGGGCGGCCGCTCGGCGGTGCCGGCCTTGTTGTCAGCCTCGATCTTGGCGAGGTCTTCGGGCGACAGGTCGTCCTTAGAAGTGAGGCCCAACATTGCCTCCCAGCTTCACGACGGTGACCACGAACACCAGGACGACGAACGCCGCCAGGCCCAGACCCAGGGCGATGTTGCGAAGGCCGCGAGCCTTCACGGCCGGATCGATGTCCTTACGGGTCACAGCGGCAACTCCAGCACTTTCAAGCCCAGCACCGCCTCGGCCAGCAGGGCCGCGAACAGGGCGAACAGATAGAGGATCGAGAAGGCGAACAGGTTGCGGGCGTGGCGGGCGTCGCCGACCGGCTTGCCGCGCTTGGCCTCCGTCTCGCCGACCTCGTAGAGATCGCGATCGGCCGGGCGCGGATCGGCGGCGTCGCCGGCCGTACTGCGGAAGACCCGGAAGGCCAGCGTCAGGAACACAAGACCCCCAAGACCAGAGACCGCCAGATAGAGCCAGCCGCCCAGGCCGGTGAACACCGGGGCCAGGCAGACCGGGATCAGGATCAGGCTGTAGATCAGGACCTGCTTGCGGGTTTCCTTGGCGCCCTTGACCACCGGCAGCATCGGCACGCCAGCCTTGGCGTAGTCGGTGCTGATGTACAGCGACAGGGCCCAGAAGTGCGGCGGGGTCCACAGGAAGATGATCAGCACCATCAGCCAGGCGTTCAGCGGCGCGTGGCCCGTGGCCGCGGCCCAGCCGATGGCGGGCGGCAGGGCGCCGGCCAGGCCGCCGATGACGATGTTCTGGGCCGTCCAGCGCTTGAGCCACATGGTGTAGACCACCGCGTAGAAGACGATGGTGAAGGCCAGCAGGCCGGCGGCCAGCCAGTTGATCGCCACGCCCATCAGCATGACCGACAGGATGGACAGCACCACGCCCAGGGTGGCGGCTTCCTCGCCCTTGACCAGGCCGGCGGGCACCGGTCGGCCGCGCGTGCGGCGCATCTTGGCGTCGATGTCGGCGTCGTACCACATGTTCAGCGCGCCCGAGGCCCCGGCCCCGACGGCGATGCAGAACACCGCCACCGCGCCCAGCAGGGGGTGGATCGGCGTGCGGGCGGCCAGAAGGCCCGTGAGCGCGGTGAAGACGACGAGCGACATCACCCGCGGCTTCATCAACTGGAAATAGTCCTGCCAACGGGCGTGGCGGACCGTCTCGGTCGCCTCTTCGTCGGGGGTCAGGACAGTTGAACGGGCCATTTTACTTAAGGGATCTTCAAGTCTGGATGGGCGAAGGGCGCGGGCTGGATTCTCATCCGGCCCGCGCCCCCGCGTTTTGCGTGTCTAGTCTACCAGGATCAGTGGCTGTCGGCCTTGATGACCGGCGGATCGCTGAACTGGTGGAAGGGCGGCGGCGAGGACAGGGTCCATTCCAGGGTGGTGGCGCCTTCGCCCCACGGATTGGCCTGCGCCGGACGACGGCGGATGGCGGCCTCGATCAGGATGACCAGGAACACCAGCACGCCCACGGCCGTGATCGCGTAGCCGACCGACGAGACGTAGTTCCAGTGCGCGAAGGCGACCGGGTAGTCCACGTAGCGGCGCGGCATGCCCTGCAGGCCCAGGAAGTGCTGCGGGAAGAAGATCAGGTTGACGCCGACGAACATGATCCAGAACTGCACGCAGCCCAGGAACTCGTTGTACTTCACGCCCCACATCTTCTCGAACCAGTAGAAGAAGCCGGCGAAGATGGCGAACACCGCGCCCAGCGACAGCACGTAGTGGAAGTGGGCGACGACGTAGTAGGTGTCGTGCAGGCTGTAGTCGATGCCGGCGTTCGACAGGACCACGCCGGTCACGCCGCCGACGGTGAACAGGAAGATGAAGCCGATCGCCCACAGCATGGGCGTCTTGAAGCTGATCGAACCGCCCCACATCGTGGCGATCCACGAGAAGATCTTCACGCCGGTGGGCACCGCGATGACCATCGTGGCGGCCACGAAGTAGGCGCGCAGGTTGATGCTCATGCCGACGGTGTACATGTGGTGCGCCCACACGATGAAGCCGACGAAGCCGATGGCGACCATGGCGTAGGCCATCGCCAGGTAGCCGAAGATCGGCTTCTTGGAGAAGGTCGAGACGATGTGGCTGATGATGCCGAAGCCTGGCAGGATCAGGATGTACACTTCCGGGTGACCGAAGAACCAGAACAGGTGCTGGAACATGACGGGGTCGCCGCCGGCGGCCGGGTCGAAGAAGTGGGTGCCGAAGTTACGGTCGGTCAGCAGCATGGTGATGGCGCCGGCCAGGACGGGCAGCGACAGCAGCAGCAGGAAGGCGGTGATCAGCACCGACCAGGCGAACAGCGGCATGCGGTGCAGGGTCATGCCCGGCGCGCGCATGTTGAAGATCGTGGTGATGAAGTTGATCGCGCCGAGGATCGACGAGGCGCCGGCCAAGTGGAGGGCCAGGATCGCCAGGTCCATCGAGGGTCCGGTGTGGCCGGTGGTCGACAGCGGCGGATAGATCGTCCAGCCGCCGCCGAAGCCGCGGCCCGGGCCGCCGTCGACGAACATCGAGGTCAGCAGCAGGCACCAGGCGGCGACCAGCAGCCAGAACGAGATGTTGTTCATGCGCGGGAAGGCCATGTCCGGCGCGCCGATCATGATCGGGACGAACCAGTTGCCGAACCCGCCGATCATCGCCGGCATGACCATGAAGAAGATCATGATCAGGGCGTGGGCGGTGACGACGGCGTTGTAGCCGTGCTTGGACTGCTCGACGAGGCCCAGCAGGCTGATCGACGAGTTGGGGCCGAAGATCTGGATGCCCGGCTCGGCCAGCTCCCAGCGGATCAGGCCCGACAGCGCGCCGCCCACCAGGCCCGCCATGATGGCGAACAGGATGTACAGCGTGCCGATGTCCTTGTGGTTGGTCGAGAAGAACCAACGCTGGAAGAAGGGCGGCTTGTCGTCGGCGCCATGGGCGTCGTGGTGATCGATGTCAGCGGCGTGAGCCATCGGACTTAATCCTGCAATCGTATCTTAGGCCGCCGGCGCGGCGGGAGCCGCGGCCGGAGCGGAAGCGGGGGCGGTCGCGGCCGGGGTCACGGCGGCGGGAGCGCCAGCGGCGGGGGCCGGAGCGGCGGCGGCCGTGGCGGCCGGCGCGGGCGAGGTCTTGGTCTTCACCCAGGCGTCGAAGTCGGCCTGGCTGACGACGTGGATCTCGATCGGCATGTTCGAGTGGTCGACGCCGCAGAGTTCCGAGCACTGGCCGTAATAGACGCCGATCGTGTCGGCCTTGAACCAGGTTTCGTTCAGGCGGCCCGGAATGGCGTCGGTCTTCAGGCCGAAGGCCGGCAGGGCGAAGGCGTGGATCACGTCGGCGCCGGTGACTTGCACGCGGATGACCTGATTGACCGGAACGACCATCGGCTTGTCGGCGGCCAGCAGGTACGGCACGCCCTTGGCGGCGGCCTCTTCCTTCTTCAGCGGCACCGAGGTGATCTCGCTGATCTTCTGGTCGGGATACTCATAGCCCCAGTACCACTGGTAGCCGGTGGCCTTCACCGTCAGGTACGGCTTGGGCATGTCGTTGTAGGCGAACAGCAGCCGGAACGAGAAGATCGCGATGATCATCAGGATCAGCACTGGGCCGATCGTCCAGATGATCTCGACGGTGGTGTTGTGGCTGAACTTGGCCGGGACCGGGTTGGCCTTGGCGTTGTAGCGGACGACGATCCAGATCAGCAGGCCCAGCACCAGCAGGGTGATGAGCGTGATGATCGGCATCAGCACGTGGTTGTGGAAGGCGATCGCCTCGTACTTCAGCGGCGAGGCCGCGCGCTGAAGGTCATAGGCGCCGGGGGTCGGCTGACCCAGCAATTCGGCGCCCTTGGCGAGGGCTTCCCCCGCGAACACGCCCGAAAGGGCCATCGTCGTGGCGGCGACGGCGGCTACGCCCGTCAACTTCCGCCGCATCCCCTGAATTTGCGCCTTCATATCCCTCACGGCCCGTTTCGGCGGCGATTTGGCGTCGCAATCAACCCACGCCGCGCCGACATGCACAATACGACCAGCGACACGGGGCTTAGGCAATCGACTTCGTCAGGCGACGGGGAATCGACGGTCCGGCCCCGGCGTCTCTGGCCGGTCGCTGGCGTGCATACGCGCTCCAATCCCCGTTGCCAAGCACCAGAGGCGTTCGCCCGAACGCCTTGCGCGGAGCCAGGGCGCCCCACCTGCGAACCACTCTTAACAAGGACCGTTTCGGGGCGTATTCGGAGCCCTTCCAGCTTACGTACCATTACTAACATGTAATGACAGCTACCTTGCAATGGGCACTACCTTGCGTCACAAGAGTGCTCAGCAACGGGAACCTGACACCGTGACAGAAGCCATTGAAGTTCAACTGAAGAAAGGCGTGCTGGCGCTGTGCGTGCTGGCCCTGCTGTCGAAGGCCGACAGCTACGCCTACGAAATCGCCAGCAAGCTCGCCAAGGATATCGATATGGGGGAAGGGACGATCTACCCGCTCATGCGCCGCATGCAGTCGGACGGCCAGGTCGAGACCTATCTGGTGGAATCCCAGAGCGGTCCGCCGCGCAAATACTACCGCCTGACCGAGGCCGGTCGGGCCAGTTTCACGGCCCAGAAAGCCGAATGGGCGGCCTTCGTCTCGGCCGTCGACAACATCCTGGGAGCCGCCGCATGACGCGCGCCGAATTCCTCACCCGCCTCAAGCGCGGGCTGGCGGGCCTGCCCGCCGCCCAGATCGCCGACATCGTCGCCGACTACGAGGCCCACTTCAACGACGCCCAGGAAGCCGGGCGCAGCGAGAGCGAAGTGGCCGCCGCGCTTGGCGAACCCGAAAGACTTGCCCGAGAACAGCGCGCCGAGCAGGGCGTCAAGCGCTGGGAAGAGACCAAGAACCCGTCCGCCGCCGCCGGGGCGATATTCGCCATCCTCGGCCTGGGCGCGATCGACATCATCTTCCTGCTGCCCCTGCTGATGGGCGTGCTGGGGACGCTGTTCGCCTTCTTCATGGCCGCCATCGGCGTGTTCGTGGCCGGCGGCGTGGTGGCGACCGCCGGACCGTTCGCCGGACCGCCCGGCGGCCCCGCCGTCGCCTTCCTGCTGGGCATCGGCCTGATGGCCGGCGCCACGGCCCTGGCCGCCGTCACCACCCTGCTGACCATCGCCCTGGTCAACGGCCTGGTCTGGTTCGGCCGCCTTCACTACCGGCTGCTGAAGCCGGCCATCGAAACCCAGGTCTGAGGGGACCGTCATGATCCGCAACCTGACCATCGTCGCCGTCGCCAGCTTCGTGCTCTGCGTCGGCTGCTTCGCCGGGGCCTTCGCGCTCGGCGGCCGCGACATCATCAAGAACGGCTGGAACTTCCCGGCCGACTGGAACATCGACATCAGCGACGACAACGACCGCATCCACGTCGGTCCGGGCTCGACCCGCGTCGACAACGGCGAGACCACCACCCGCCAGATCGTCTGGAGCGGCGGCGACGCCCTGCAGGTCGACGTGCCCGCCGAGGTGATCTTCACCCAGGCCGCGCCGGGCGCGGGCGGCAGCGTCAAGGTGACCGGCCCCCAGCGCCTGGTCGACCAGGTGACCGTCCAGAACGGCCGCATCGCCCTGCGCGACGAAGCCGGCGGTACGATCTCTTTCCACGGGCACGGCATGCATGTCAGCCGCGACAGCGACCAGCTCTCGGTCGAGATCGTCGCTCCGGGCGTGCGCAGCTTCACCCTGAACGGCAGCGGCGACCTCTATCTGAAGGCCTATGACCAGCCCGACGTCGTGTTCGAGATCAACGGCAGCGGCAATGTCGAGGCCCAGGGCAAGACCAAGAAAGTCGATCTGCGGGTCTCCGGGTCCGGCGAGGCCGACCTGCGGAGCCTGGACACTGGCGACGCCAAGATCGCCCTGGCCGGCAGCGGCGAGGCCCATGTCGCTCCGCACGGCGCGGCCGAGGTCGACGTGGCCGGCAGCGGCGACGTCTACCTGACCAGCAAGCCGACCGTCCTCACCTCCAGCGTCGCCGGCTCCGGCGAGGTTCACCAGGACTGGTAGACCTTTGACCGCCTTTCCCTCCCCGCCAGGGGGAGGGAAAGACTTAATCTCCGGCGTCGAATCGTCGCCGGGGTGATGACGGACGCGGACGAAACGCCTACCTGTAAGTCATGACCGCTCCCATCACCGCCCCCTCCCTGCTCGCCGCCGCCGGCGTCGATCCCGAACGCGCCCGCGCCATCCTGGGCGAGGCCCTGGCCGGCGCCGACGACGGGGAGCTGTTCGTCGAACGCTCCGAGAGCGAGGCCTTCGTGTTCGACGACGGCCGCCTGAAGAGCGCCTCCTACGATTCGGGCGAGGGCTTCGGCCTGCGCGTGGTGGCCGGCGAAACGGCCGGCTACGCCCACTCCGCCGAGATCTCCGAAGCCGCACTGGGCCGCGCCGCCGATTCCGCCAAGCTGGCCCGCCGCGGCTATGCCGGCGTCAGCGCCGAGGCTCCGCGCGCCACCAACGAACGTCTCTATGGCGAGGACGACCCGGTCGCCTCCCCCGCCTTCTCCGACAAGGTCTCGCTGCTGCAGGAGATCGACGCCTTCGCCCGGGCCCGCGATCCGCGCGTGGTGCAGGTGATGGCCTCGATGGCCGGCGAGCGCCGCGTGGTCGAGATCCTGCGCGCCGACGGCCGGCTGCTGCGCGACGTGCGGCCGCTGGTCCGCGTCAATGTCCAGGTCACGGTCGAGAAGGACGGCAAGCGCGAGGCTGGATCCTCGGGCGCCGGCGGCCGCGCCGGCTTCGCCGCCTGGATCAGCCCCGACAAGTGGCGGGAGCAGGTCGACGAGGCCCTGCGCATGGCGCTCGTGAACCTCGACGCCGTGGCCTGCCCGGCCGGCGAGATGGACGTGGTGCTCGGCCCGGGCTGGAACGGCGTGCTGCTGCACGAGGCCGTCGGCCACGGCCTGGAAGGCGACTTCAACCGCAAGGGCATCAGCGCCTTTTCCGGCCGCATCGGCGAGCGCGTGGCCGCCAAGGGCGTGACCGTGTTCGACGACGGCTCGATCCCCGGCCGCCGGGGCTCGCTGACCATCGACGACGAGGGCACGCCCACCGAACGCACCGTGCTGATCGAGGACGGGATCCTGGTCGGCTACATGCACGACCGGATGAGCGCCCGCCTGATGGGCATGGCCGCCACCGGCAACGGCCGCCGCCAGTCCTACGCCCACATGCCCATGCCGCGCATGACCAACACCGGCATGCTGGCGGGTAACGACGACCCGGCCGAGATGATCGCCTCGATGAAGCGCGGCCTCTACTGCGCCAATTTCGGCGGCGGCCAGGTCGACATCACCAACGGCAAGTTCGTCTTCCAGTGCACCGAGGCCTATCTGGTCGAGGACGGCAAGATCACCGCCCCGGTCAAGGGCGCGACCCTGATCGGCGATGGCCCCTCGGCCCTGACCAAGGTGACGATGATCGGCAACGACTTCGACTTCGACCCCGGCATCGGCGTCTGCGGCAAGTCGGGCCAGGGCGTGCCGGTCGGCGTGGGCCAGCCCTCGCTGAAGATCACCGGCCTGACGGTGGGCGGGACGGCGGTTTAGCCGCAAACCTCTGTGAAAATTGATGTTTTCGCCCATCGCCAAGGTGATCGGCGGAAACATTTCACAATTGTAACCTACCTTTCGGTTTTGTAACTAGCTCCAGTGCATGCGCACGGACAGGGTCGCGGCCAACAAAGCGGGGGCTTTGGGGGATACCGCGTCATGAGTCTCGCTTCCGTCGTCTTCGCCCTGGGATTGGCCGCGCCCGAGGCCCAGGCGGCCGCCACGTCGACGACGCCCGAAACCCCCGCGCCCGCCGCCGAGGCCGCCCGCGGCGTCATCAGCTATCCGCCCAGCTTCTTCGCCGAGCAACGCCCCAGCACCGCCCTGGACATGATCAACCGCCTGCCCGGCTTCCGGCTGGACAGCGGCGACAGCGCCCGCGGCTTCGCCGGCACGGCCGGCAACGTGCTGATCAACGGCGAGCGGCCCACCACCAAGAGCGAGAACCTCCAGGACATCCTGACCCGCATCTCGGCCTCGGCCGTCGAGCGCGTCGAGCTGATCCGGGGCGGCGCGCCCGGGATCGACATGCAGGGCCAGACCATCCTGGCCAATGTGGTGATCAAGTCGACCGTGCAGGTCGAGAAGGTCGCCAACATCCAGACCTATCTCTATCCGGACGGCCTGTTCGGCCCGCTGCTGGAGTTCCAGGCCTCGCGCCGCGACGGGATCAACCAGATCGAGGGCTCGCTGAAGGCCACGGTCGACCGCACCGACCAGACCTATGACGGCGGCGCGCGGGTCACCAGCTTTCCCGACGGCCGCCCGACCATCAAGGAAGCCCTCAAGGGCTACGACCAGATCCAGAACTACGCCGCGCGCGGCGCGATCCAGCGCGGGGTGCTGGGCGGAAAACTTCGCGTGAACGGCAAGCTCGAATACTTCTCGTACGACCGCGACGTCACCTACACCCAGTACGAACCGGGCCCCGGCCGCCAGATCAGCGGCGAGACCGACGCGGACTGGACCGGCGAGTTCGGCGCCCGTTACGATCGCAGGCTTTCGCCCCGCACCGACCTGCAGCTGGTGTTTCTGCAGAACCTGGGCGACGACACCTATGGCTCCACCCTCGTCAAGCCGGGCAATGACGAGGACTACCGCGAGCGCGACAAGACCGGCGAGAGCATCCTGCGCGCCGAGCTCAAGCAGCGCCGGTCCGACACCCTGTCGCTGGAGGGCAGCGTCGAGGGCGCCTACAACGTCCTGGACGGCGACGTCCGCCACCGGATCAACGCCGACACCACCCGCACTCAGACCAAGGTCGAGGAGCTGCGCGGCGAGGCGGCCGGCAAGGCCGTCTGGCGGGCCACCCCAAAGCTGACCGTCGAGGCCGGCGCCCGGATGGAGGTCTCGCGCATCACCCAGACCGGCGACACCGACCTGGAGCGCAGCTTCTTCTATCCCAAGCCCCGGGTGGTCGCGACCTGGAACCCCACCAGCGTCGACCAGCTGCGGGTGCGGGTCGAGCGCGAGGTCGGCCAGTTGGACTTCGGCGACTTCATCGCCTCGGCCGACCTGACGGCCGGCAGCCAGGACGGGGCCGACGCCAATCTGGAGCCCCAGCGCTCGTGGGTCGGCGAAGCAGCGTGGGAGCGGCGGTTCTGGGGGGCGGGCTCGATCTCGGCCACCCTGACCCACTCGGAAATCCAGGACGTGGTCGACTACAAGCCTATCGTCGGCGGCGGCGACGCGCCCAGCAACATCGGCGACGGCCGCTCCGACCAGTTCGTCATCGCCCTGACCGTGCCGACCCAGAGACTGGGTATCTCGGGCGGCCAGTTGAAGACGCGTTTTTCCTGGTTCGACAGCGAGGTCACCGACCCCGTCACCTTCGAAAAGCGCCGCATTACCAACGCCACGCCGTTCGTCTGCAATGTCAGCTTCACGCGCGACATGCCGGGCGGAAAATGGAGCTGGGGCGTCTCGACCAGCTGCGCGAACGAATACAGCCGTTTCCGCTTCAACGAGGTGCGCACCCAGCGCGCCGAGCAGTATTTCGAGGGCTTCGTCGAGTGGAAGCCGCGGCCCGACCTGACGGTGCGCACCACCCTGTCCAACTGGACCTCGCGCAACGTCACGCGCGAGCGGACGATCTACAAGGGCTCGCGCGCCGACAACGTCGTCGACAAAAACGAGTACCGCTCGCTGCCGTTCGAGCCGTACCTGTTCATCCAGGTCAGGAAGCGGTTGGGCTGACCTACCGGTCGACGATCTTGATGATCCGCTTGGACGAGGGACGGCCCGACAGGCCCTTGCCGGGAGCGTAGGTGACCGTCAGGTCGCCGCCCTTCAGGTTGGCGCCGGGCTTGTGACCCTCGGCCAGCAGGACGCGGGTCACGCGGACCAGCAGATTGCGGTCGCCGTCGCGGGCCATGCGCTCGAAGGCCTCGGCGGTGACGGTGGCGGTGTCGGCGACCAGCACGGACGTGGCGGGCGTGGCGTCGTCGACGGTCTCGAACGCCACCCGGTGCTGGGCCGCGCGGCTGGCGCGGGCGCTGGCCTGGACCAGGCGCTGGAACAGGACATTGACCGAGATGAACGGCGGCGGCTGGATCGAGCCGGCCTTGCCCATCAGGGCGGCGGCGTCGCCGCCCGGCCGCTCGCTGGTGAACAGGGTCATGCCGCCCAGCTTGCTGGCCCGCAGCACCAGCTCGCCCAGCTCGTTCTTGTAGATGGTGTCGCCACGCGGCGCGGCCTGGGGCGACAGCACCCAGACCTCGGAGCTGTTGTCGAACTTCATCAGCGGCTGGGACGAGGCGCGGTCGAGGATGAAGCCGTCGCCGGTCTCGGAGACGTAGCGGGCCACGGGCGGGGTCGGCGACTTGCGCGCCTCCGAACCGCCGCGGTTGCCGAACAGCGCGTCGCGCAGGCTGACGCCCGAGGACTGGGCGTTCGCGCTCCCAGCGCCAGCGGCGAGGGCGAGCGCCAGCAGGATCGCACAGCCCCCTGGCCCCATCTTCGCCGCCGAAAGTCTCTCCATGCCTACGGTCATGATCGCCGAGTAGGGCGAATCTTGGACGCCAAAGACCTTGTTCCCGCCACGCATTACCCCGGACGCCATGGTGTCGCTTGCGCGCAACACTCCCGTCAGCACCGATAGTCGAACCACCGGGAGCGCCGCCGTCAAGCCATTGTGTGGGTGTGGGGGCGTAACGGCGTGAGGCGCCCGCCTCGCGATTGTCAAAACTTCAGGCGCGGCGCGTGGTCCTCGTCCTTCGACAGGCTCAGGATGAGGACCATTGTGCAGGCCTTGGCATTCGTAAACCTCATCCTGAGCTTGTCGAAGGACGAGGTTTACGCCCAGCGGCCTACGCCGCCATGTACTGGCCGCCGTTCAGGGTCAGGGTGGCGCCGGTCACGAAGCCGGCCCGCTCGCCGGCCAGGAACGAGACCATGTCGGCGATCTCCTCGCCCTTGCCCAGGCGCCCCACCGGGATGCCGGCGATGATCGAGGCCAGGACGTTTTCCGGTACGGCGGCGACCATCTCGGTGTCGATATAGCCCGGGCAGATGACGTTGACCGTCACGCCCTTCTTGGCGTTCTCGAGCGCGAGCGCCTTGGTGAAGCCGATCAGCCCAGCCTTGGCGGCCGAATAGTTGGTCTGGCCCATCTGGCCCTTCTGGCCGTTGATCGAGCTGATGTTGATGATCCGGCCCCAGCCCCGGTCGCGCATGCCCTCGATCACCGGGCGGGTCATGTTGAAGGCCGAGTCCATGTTGACGCGGATGACCTCGGACCACTGCTCGTAGGTCATCTTGTGCAGCATGCCGTCGCGGGTGATGCCGGCGTTGTTGACCAGAACCTCGATGGGGCCGAGCTCGGCCTCGACTGTCTTCACCGCGGCGGCGCAGTCGTCGAACGAACCGACATTGCCCTTGACCACCATCACGCCCAGTTGCTCGGCGCAGGCTGCGGCGGCTTCCTCGTTGCCGGAATAGCCGGCCGCCACCTTCAGCCCGTCGGCCACCAGCCGCTCGCAGATCGCTCGACCGATGCCCCTGGTGCCGCCGGTCACGAACGCAACTCTCGCCATGGTCTTCTCCCGCTGAAAGTTTCTTATCGTTGCACGCGAGCGCCGTGAGGGAACAAGCCCCCACGGCGCTCGTCATGACAATTTCGCCGAACACCCAATCAAAACAGGTGTCAGACCGACTCCCAAACGGTCGTCAGACCGCCTCGACGCACATGGCCACGCCCATGCCGCCGCCGATGCACAACGTGGCCAGGCCCTTCTTGGCTCCAGACCGCTTCATCTCGTGGACCAGGGTGGTCAGGATGCGCGCGCCGGACGCGCCGATCGGGTGGCCGATGGCGATGGCGCCGCCGTTGACATTGACCTTGGCCGGGTCGAGGCCCAACTCGGACACCACGCACAGCGACTGGGCGGCGAAGGCCTCGTTGCTCTCGATCAGGTCGAGGTCGGAGACCTTCCAGCCGGCCTTTTCCAGGGCCTTCTTGGAGGCGGGGATCGGGCCGGTGCCCATGATCTCGGGCTCGACGCCGGCATTGGCCCACGAGGCGATGCGGACCAACGGGGTCAGGCCGCGCTTCTTGGCCTCGTCGGCGGTCATCAGCACCAGGGCCGCGGCGCCGTCATTGAGGCCCGAGGCGTTGGCGGCGGTGACCGTGCCGTCCTTGGTGAAGGCGGGCTTGAGACCCGAAATGCCGTCCAGGGTGACGCCGTGGCGGATGAACTCGTCCTTGTCGACGACGGTGTCGCCCTTGCGGCCCTTGATCGTGACCGGCGCGATCTCGGCGTCGAACTTGCCGGCCTTCTGGGCGGCCTCGGCCTTGTTCTGGCTGGCGACGGCGAACTTGTCCTGGGCCTCGCGGGTGATCTGCCAGCGGGCGGCGATGTTCTCGGCCGTCTGGCCCATGTGATAGCCGTGGAAAGCGTCCCACAGGCCATCCTTGATCATGGTGTCGACGAACGACAGGTCGCCCATCTTCTGGCCGTTGCGCAGGGCCTGGGCGTGCGGGGCCTGGCTCATGCTCTCCTGGCCGCCGACCACCACGATGTTGGCGTCGCCGGCGGCGATCTGCTGGGCGCCCAGGGCCACCGCGCGCAGGCCCGAGCCGCACAGCTGGTTCAGGCTCCAGGCCGGGCTTTCCACCGGGATGCCGGCGTTGACCGAGGCCTGGCGGGCCGGACCCTGGCCGGCGGCGGCCTGCAGCACCTGGCCCAGGATCACCTCGTCGACGTCGGCGGGCGTGATACCGGCGCGCTCGACGGCCGCCTGGATGGCCAGCTTGCCCAGCTCGTGGGCCGGCAAGCTGGAAAGGGCGCCGAGGAAGGAGCCGACCGGCGTGCGGGCGGCGGAGACGATGACGATGTCGCTCATGGCGAAGAACTCCCGAGACGTGTTTCCGGGCGGTCTCGCGAGCGCGGCGCCCCGGATTTTGCAGTGCGGCGCCACCATGCCCAAACCGGCGCGGTTCGTCACCGCTGCTTTTTCACGGGATGTTGCGCGGCCCAAGCGTAAGTGGCGCTGGCGCCCTGCCTTTGCATTAGCGATAGTGCGATGCGAAAAGGCGGAGACAACGCTGTCCTAGGGAACGAAATGTCCGAGAACAACGAAAGCGGCGAAACGCCCTCGGCGAAGGCCGGAGAAAAAGGCGCGGGCCAGAAGGTCGTCATCAAGAAGTACGCCAATCGCCGTCTCTACAACACGGCCTCGTCTTCCTACGTCACCCTCGAGCACCTGTCGGACATGGTGAAGGAGGGCGTCGACTTCGTGGTCTATGACGCCAAGACCAACGACGACATCACCCGCTCGGTCCTGACCCAGATCATCTTCGAGGAAGAGAACCGCGGCGGCGGCCAGAACCTGCTGCCCATCCAGTTCCTCCGCCAGCTGATCGGCTTCTACGGCAATTCCATGCAGGCCTTCCTGCCCAGCTATCTGGAAATGTCGCTGGAAAGCTTCACCAAGCAGCAGGAACGCATGCGCACCCAGTTCTCGGGCCTGACGCCCGGCCTGGGCGGCGTGACCAAGGGCATGCCCGGCATCGGCGTCTACGAGGACCAGATCCGTCAGAACATGGCGCTGTTCGACCGCGCCATGAAGATGTTCTCGCCCTTCGCCTACGCCCGGCCCGAGGACGCGCCCGCCGCCCCGGCCGAACCGCCGCCGCCCGCCGCCGCGCCGCCGTCGGCCCCCAGCGAGGACTCCCTGGCCGACCTCAAGCGCCAGCTTGAAGCCATGCAGCAGCAGATCGAGAAGCTGGCGACCAAGCCTTAGGGCCGTGCGTGTTCCTCGTCCTTCGACAAGCTCAGGATGAGGAACAAGGCAGGCTCGGCGGAGGAAAACCTCATCCTGAGCCTGTCGAAGGACGAGGTTTCGCCCCAAACGCCCGTGTTCGGCCGTAACGCCGCGCTAACCACGCCGGCTGACCGGTCCTTAACCGTCGTGGGCCACTACTCTTCATCATGAACGGTCCGATCGACCCCATTCGACGCGCCCAAGCCGCGCGCCGGGCTCTGCCCGCGCCCCGTGACGCCAACGACTCGGGCCGCCCCGAGGCGGACGGCGAGGAAGACGTGACGTTCGTGCGCGACGAGCAGCCGGCCCCGCCGCCGCCTCGCAGAAGCGGCTTCGCGACTTTCGCGGCGCACGTGATGGGTCAAAGCGGCCAGAAGCGCGGCCTGCGCGGTGGGCAGGAAGTGCTCGACACTGCGCGTTCGACCTATCTCGGCACGGAATATTCCGGCCCGGCCGACCGCCGTCCCCGGGCGGGCCTGATCAAGAAGACCGAAATCTAGGCCTTCAGGCGGGCCAGCTCGGCCTCCAGCGTGGCGACCCTCGCCTCCAGCGCCGCCACCTTCTGTTCCAGCGAAAGCGACTCGCCCGGCAAGGCCGCCGCGTGCGCGCCGATGCCCGCCCGGCGCGCGGCCTCGGCCAAGGGCACGCCCAAAAGCTCGGCGAAGGCGGCGATCTGGGCGGCGGTCAGCTCGCGCTGATCCTTGTAGGCCAGGTCCAGTTCTTCGCCGGTCATGCCCGCCACGGCGGCCAGCACCGCCCGGGTCAGGCCGCGCTCGGCCAGCCGCGCGTCATACCAGAGCTGGTCGAAGAACAAGGCCATGGCGGAAGGCTAGCGCAGGAGGCGGCGTTGGCGCCAGTCTTGCTTGTTTCGAGGCGCGTCAGACCTCGAGACCCGCCATGCTGCTCACCCTCGCCACCCGCTTCTTCGACATCGCCGTCGTGACGCTGATCTTCACGGCGCTGACCTAGGCGCCTACGCGCTCTCCAGCAGCATCATCGTCCCCTGCCCGCCGTCGGCGCAGATGCTGACAATGGCCTTCTCGCCCTTGGGACGTGACGCCAGTTCCTTGACCGCCTGGGACAGGATCCGCGCGCCGGTCGCCCCGAACGGGTGACCGACGGCCAGGCTGCCGCCGGTGGGGTTCATCCGCTCGCGCGGGAACTTGCCCAGATCGATCTCGACGCCCGCCTTGGTCTTGCGGAAGGTCTCGTCCTCCCAAGCGGCGATGTGCGACAGCACCTGGGCGGCGAAGGCCTCGTGGATCTCCCACAGGCCGATGTCATCGTACTTCAGGCCATTGCGGGCCAGCAGGCGCGGCACGCCATAGGCCGGGGCCATCAGCAGGCCCTCGTGGCGCAGGTCGATCGAGGTGACCTCATAGTCGACCACCTTCACGCGCGGGGTCTTGGCCGGCAGGCGGGCCAAACCCGCCTCGGACGCCACCCAGATCGCGGCGGCCCCGTCGGTCAGGGGCGAGGAATTGCCGGCCGTCAGCGTGCCCTGGCCGCTGGTCTTGTCGAAGGCAGGACCCAGCTTGGCCAGCTTCTCCAGCGTCGAATCCTTGCGTGGGATGGTGTCGCGCTTCACCTCGCCGACCGGAATGACCAGGTCGTCAAAGAAGCCGGCCTCCCAGGCCGCGACCGCGTGCTGGTGGCTCTCCAGGGCCAGCTGGTCCTGGTCGGCGCGCGACAGCTTCCATTCCTTGGCGGTGATCTCGGTGTGCTCGCCCATCGACAGGCCGGTGGTGCGATTGGCGACCTTGGGGATCCACAGCTTGAGGTCCGACGGCTTCAGCTTGGTCAGATGGGCCAGCTTCTGGCCCGGCGTCTTGGCGGCCTGGAAGCCCTTGAGCCAGTCGGAAAAGGCGATGCTGGCCCCGACCTGGACCTTGCTCATGCTCTCGACCCCGCCCACCAGGGCCAGGTCGCGGCCGCGCCCGTCGATCATGCCGGCGGCCTCGATCACCCCGATCATGCTGGTCGAGCAGGCCATGATCGTCGAGAAGGCCGGGATGGTCGGGTCGGCCCCGGCGTCCAGCAGCACCTCGCGGGCGATGTTGCTCCACGTCAGGTTGGGGATCACCGTGCCCCAGATCGCGAAGTCCGGCCGCGCGCCTTGCGCCAGCATGGCTTGCACGACGGGCACCGACAGGGCGATGGCGTCCATGTTCTTCAGCGGCCCGTCGACCTTGGCGAACGGGGTGCGAAGGCCGGCCGCCAGCCAGATGTCGGGTTTGGACGCCATGATCGTGATCCCTGCGAAAGCTCAGGATGTCAGCATGGACAGGCTTGGCCGCAAGGGTCTTGTCGAAAACGGCCCCGCGAGCAGCCTAGTGCGCGTCGCTGAAGTCGATGTCGCGGCGGGCCGACACGATGGTCACGATGAAGCCGGCCAGCACGTCCAGCAGCACCATCACCGTCAGCAGGAAGAACACCGAAGTGCCGAAGGCCGGGGCCAGCAGGAACTCGACCAGGCAGAGGATGAACAGCACCATCGACAGCGAGTGGTTGATGATCGCGATCTTGCGGCTGGTGGTCGACTTCAGCAGCTCGACGAACAGCACCACCAGCGAGGCGGCCAGCAGCAGGTCGCCCAGGCTGACGGCCCAGTCGGCCTTGGAGGTCATGTGGATGGTGAACAGCTGCTCGGCCAGCCTGTATTGTGCGGCGTTGGCGTTGAAGCCGCCGGCCAGGGTCAGGACGATCAGATTGTAGACCAGCACCGGCAGGGCCAGCAGCGGAAACGCGGCGAACATGCTCTGGCTCTCCCCCGAGAGACGCGTCCCGACGACGCGACGATAACGATCAGGGTTAACCGGTTTTGCGGATTCCCGAAAGCCGGCGCCGCCCGGCGGGCGAACTGACCGCTCTGCGTCCTTCGAGGCTTCGCTTCGCTACGCACCTCAGGATGAGGAATTCAGAAACAGCGCTCCTCATCCCGAGGCGACCGCGCAGCGGGCCTCGAAGGATGCAGGGCCTAGACCTCGTCCACGCCCTGGGGGTTGCGGGCCCGGGTCTGCAGCCACATCACGCCCAGCAGGTCGGACACCGAGGCCTTGAGCCGGCCGAAGTTGGTGTATTTCGACACCCCGCTCTCGCGGTGACGATGGTTCACCGGCTGAAACGCCACCTCGTAGCCCTCGCGCAGCATCAGGGCCGGGATGTAGCGGTGGATATGATCGAAGTAGGGCAGCCGCAGGAAGGCCTCGCGGCGGAAGGCCTTCAGCCCGCAGCCGGTGTCGTTGGCCGTGTCGCCGAGCATGCGCTTGCGCACGCCGTTGCCGAACTTGGAGGCGAAGCGCTTGGCCGAGCTGTCCTGGCGCTTGACCCGCTCGCCGCCGACCAGGGCCAGCTCGGGCGGACCGGCCTTCAGGGCCTTGGCCAGGCGCGGCGCGTCGGCCGGATCGTTCTGGCCGTCGCCGTCCAGGGTGACGACGATCGGGGCGCGGGCCGCCAGCACGCCGCTGCGCACGGCGCGGCTCTGGCCGGAGTTCTTGCGATGGCCCAGCACCCGCAGTTGCGGGATCTCGGCCTTCAGCGCCGTCAGCAGCGCCTTGGTGTCGTCGCGGCTGGCGTCGTCGATGAAGATGATCTCATGGCTTTCGCCCGCGAAGGCGGCGGCGATCTCGCGCGCCAGGGCCGGCGCGGCGCCGCCCTCGTCGAAGACGGGGACCACGATCGAATAGTCGGGAATGGCGGAGGCAGGAGCGTTCATCGGCCTCTCATACCGCAAAAATAGCCTAAAAGAAGGATCGTGCTATTCCAGCATGATGACGCTTGAATCTCGCCTGGATGACTGGAGCCGCGGCTGGCGCGGTCCGCTGTTCGCCGCCCTGGTGGCCCTGATCGCCGGCCTGCCCGGCCTGTTCGCCATGCCGCCGCTGGACCGCGACGAATCACGCTTCGCTCAGGCCACCGCCCAGATGCTGGAAACCGACGACATGGTCGTCATCAAGTTCCAGGACCAGCCGCGCTTCAAGAAGCCGGTCGGCATCCACTGGCTGCAGGCGGCCAGCGTCACCGCCTTCTCGGCGGCCGAGGACCGGGGCATCTGGGCCTATCGCATCCCCTCGCTGCTGGGCGCCATGCTGGCGGCGGCGGCCTGCGCCTGGGGCGCGGCGGCGCTGCTGGGCCCGCGCACGGGCCTGCTGGCCGGCGGCGTCCTGGGCGCGACCATCCTGCTGTCGACCGAGGCCTTCATCGCCAAGACCGACGCGGCCCTGTGCGGCTTCACCACCCTGGCCATGGCCGCCGTGGCGCGGATCTACGCCGCCCACCTCGCGGGCGAGACCGTCAACCGCTGGACCAAGCTGGCCTTCTGGATCGGCCTGGCCATGGGCGTGCTGATCAAGGGCCCGGTCGGGCTGATGGTCATCGTCCTGAGCATAGCCGCCCTGTGGATCTGGGACCGCAAGGCGCCGTGGCTCAAGGACCTGGGCTGGGGCTGGGGCCTGACCCTGGCGGCCGCCATCGTCCTGCCCTGGGCGATGATGATCACCGTGGCCACCGACGGGGCCTTCTGGTCGACGGCGGTCGGCGGCGACCTCGCGCCCAAGCTGGCCGGCGGCCAGGAAAGCCACGGCGCGCCGTTCGGGGTCTACGCCCTGGCCGCCTTCCTGCTGGTGTTCCCGGCCAGCCTGCTGCTGCCCTCGGGCCTGGTCCAGGGCTGGACCGGCCGCCGCGAGCCGGGGATTCGCTTCGCCCTGTGCTGGTTGATCCCGACCTGGCTGGTGTTCGAGATCCTGCCGACCAAGCTGGTCCACTACACCCTGCCCGCCGTGCCCGCCCTGGCCATCCTGATGGCCGCCGCCCTGCGCGCGCCGCTGGGCAAGATCCCCCGGATCATCGGCGCGGTGTTGTCGGCCCTGGCCGGCGTGCTGTTCGCCGTCCTGGTCGCCTATCTCTACAAGGATCACGGCGATCCGACCGACCTGCCCGTCACGATCCTGACCGCCCTGCTGTTCCTGGCCGCCGGCGTGGTCGGCGCGGTGCTTGTGATGCGCAAGACCGCCGCCACGGCCCTGGTCGCGGCCGGCGCGCTGGGCGTTCTGGCCCATGCCGCCCTGGTCGGCCTGTTCGTGCCGCGCCTGGAGCCCCTGCTGCTGTCGCCGCGCCTGGAGAAGGCGTTGGAGCAAGCCGACCTGGCGCCCCGGGGCGGCGCGCCCGGCCCCGTGGCCGTCACCGGCTACGCCGAGCCCAGCATGATCTTCCTGCTGGGCACCACCACCGAGCTGACCGACCCGGCCGGCGCGGCCAAGGCCGTCGCCCAGGGCCGCCCCGCCGTGGTCGAGGGGCGCCAGGACAAGGCCTTCCAGGCCGCCCTCGCCGCCCTGGGCCAGACCGCTCGCCCGGCCGGCGTGGTCGACGGCTTCGACTATTCCGACGGCGACAAGGAACGGCTGACCCTCTATCGCGGCGCGCCCATCCGCCCCGACGACGAGGACGCCGACCGCGCCCCGGACGACGAACAGGAAACTGCCGCGCCCGAACAGTCCAAGCCCGAACCCAAGTCCTCTGGGAAACACCGTCGATGAGCCGCTTCATCCAGATCGTCGAGGTCGGCCCGCGCGACGGGCTGCAGAACGAGAAGCTGTCGCTGAGCGTCGACGAGAAGCTGGCGATGATCCGACGGCTTGAGGCCGCCGGCGCCAAGCGGCTCGAAGCCGTGTCCTTCGTCAATCCCAACCGCGTGCCGCAAATGGCCGGGGCCGAAGAGATCATGGCGGGGCTTGCCCCAGAAGGCTTGGGCGACCTGGAGCATTCGCGGATCGGCCTGGTGCTGAACATGCGCGGCTGGGAGCGTTGCGTGGCCTCCCAGTGCGACGAGGCCAATGTCGTGGTCTGCGCCACCGACGGCTTCGGCCTGGCCAACCAGGGCGCGACCGCCGCCCAGCAGGTCGACGCCCTGGCCGCCATCGTCGAGCGCCAGGCGGCCCTGGGCGGCCCGCCGATCAGCGCGACCATCTCGGTGGCCTTCGGCTGCCCGTTCGACGGCGAGGTGTCGGAGGACCAGGTCGTCGCCATCGCCCGTCAGGCCGGGAGCCTGGGGGTGGCCGAGATCGTCATCGCCGACACCATCGGGGTCGCCGATCCCTGGACCGTCCGCCGCCGGGTCGAGGCCGTGCGCGCCGCCGCGCCCGACACGCGCCTGCGCCTGCATTTCCACGACACCCGCAACACCGGCCTGGCCAACGCCTTCGCCGGCGTCGAGGCCGGCGTCGACGTGCTGGACGCCTCGGTCGGCGGCCTGGGCGGCTGTCCGTTCGCCCCCAACGCCACCGGCAATATCGGCACCGAGGACCTCGTCTACATGCTGGAGCGGGCCGGGTTCGAGACCGGCTACGACCTCGACGCCCTGATCGCGATCGGCCGCGACATCAGCGAACGCCTGGGCAAGGCCGCCCCCGCGTCTTCGCTGGCGCGAGCGGGCGGGTTCCCGGCCTGACCACTTCTGGTCGCACTTGCTCTTGACTCCCTCATAGCGGGCATCTTTAGTCCGCCACGATCCAGAATGGATCGGCGCGCTCAGGCGCGAAGGGGGAAACACCGATGGCGACCACGATCACGTTCCAGGACAATTTTCCGACCGGCTGTCCGTCGGCTCCGGGCCCTTACCGCGAGGCCGGACTGGTGTTCACCAATTCGGTGGGCAACGGCTGGTGTAGCCCGTTCATCAACAACTTCGTCGGCACCTACGGCTCGCCCAGCCAGCTGTTCGTCAGCCGCGACGACGGCGGCGCGTTCGACTTCCGCTCGCTACAGGTCTGCAATCCCAACACCGCGATCCCGCCCCAGGCCACGACCTTCATCGGGACGCGCGCCGACGGCTCCTCGGTCAGCGCCCAGTTCAGCACGCCCAACGCCGACACTACGCCGCAGACCTTCGCCCCCTCGGGCTTCGACGACCTGACCAGCCTGATGGTCAGCCTGGGCTTCGTGGCCTTCGACAATTTCGTGTTCGAGGGCGTCGCCGCCAAGACCGTGCTGTTCGACCAGGACTTCCCGCCCGGCTGCCCGTCGGCGGTAACCGCCTATACGTCCCAGGGCCTGACTTTCACCAACTCGGTCGGCGACCGGTGGTGCAGCGGCTTCATCAACGGCTTCGTCGGCACCTACGGCTCGCCGTCCACGATGACGGTCGCGCCCGCCGCGGGCCAGACGTTCGATTTCCGCTCGCTGCAGGTGTGCAACCCCAACCCGGCCATCACCAGCCAGCCGGTCACCTTCACCGGGACGCGACCGGACGGCAGCACGGTCAGCGCCGCGTTCTCGACGCCGTCCAACAACACCTCGCCCCAGACCTTCGCGCCGACCGGATTTGTCGGCCTGGCCTCGCTGACGATCGCGCTGGGCTTCGTGGCTTTCGATAACTTCGTGTTCGCCGACTAGGCGGGCCTGCGGCCGGGCGGGCGACTAGATCGGCCGCCCGGTGACCTTCCAGATCAGCGGCCGCGAGACGCTCATCGCCAGGATGGCCGGGGCCAGCAGGACGGCGATCACGTAGCGCTGGAGGGTGTCGGCGCGCTTGATGAAGTAGCGCGACAGGCCCACGCCCTTGTGGAACTCGACCTTCAGCGGATGCTCCAGGCTGGTGTGACCCAGGTGGATCACCTGGGCGGCCGGCTGGAACAGCACCTGGCCGCCGGCCTGGCGGGCGCGCCAGCACAGGTCGATGTCCTCGACGTGCAGGAAGTAGTTCTCGTCGAAGCCGCCCAGCAGCTCGAAGTCCTCGCGACGCAGGGCGAAGCAGGCGCCCGAGATCGTCGGCATCGGCACCGGCTTGGCGGGGATCGGCTCACGCTCGCGGTGGATCTCGAATTTCGACAGCCCTTTGAACCGCGCGGTCAGATGGCCGAAGCTGAGCAGGGTGGTGATCGGCGTGACCTCGCCGCGACGACCGCCGCGTTGCTCGGTGCCGTCGGTGTTCATCACCCGCGCGCCGATCACGGTCGGAACCGGCTGGCCGTCGAAGGCCGCGACCAGGGCCTTGATGCAACCGTCCTGCAGATTGGCGTCCGGATTGAGGAAGATGACGTATTCGCCACGGGCGGTCTCGGCGCCCAGATTGGCGCCGCGCGCGAAGCCGATATTGCCGTGTCCTTGCGCGAGCACAACCCGCGGTTCGGTCAGGCCCAGCAGCCGCAGCCGCTCGGCCTCGTCGGCCGGCGAGCCGTTGTCGACGATGACGAACTCGTCGACCAGCGGCTCGGCCAGCACGTGCTGGATGCTTTCGACCAGCGCTTCTCCCGTCTGGTAGACGACCATGACGACGGAGATGCGCGGCCGGATCGGCCGCGCGCCCGAGACGAAAGTCGAATGAGAAGGAAGAATGCTGTTCATCAGGCCTGCGCCAACTCCGCGGGCGCGGCCGCGACGCGATCACGGGCGAGGTCGGGCGGCGTCGCTTCCTGGGTCAACGCGCGTACGGCGTCTTCCAGCGACAGCACCTTTTGCCCTTCACCGCCGAGGCGGCGCAGGGCGACTTCTCCGTTTTCAGCTTCCTTACGCCCCACCACCGCAATCACCGGTACCTTCGCGAGGCTGTGCTCGCGAATCTTGTAGTTGATTTTTTCGTTTCTGAAATCGACCTCTGCGCGAATACCCCTGGAAGTCAACTGCTCAGCTACACGTTGAGCGTAATCATCCGCATCCGACGTGATCGTGGCGACCACGACCTGGACCGGCGCCAGCCACAGCGGCAGGTGGCCCGCGTAGTTTTCCAGCAGAATGCCGATGAAGCGCTCGAACGAACCCAGGATCGCCCGGTGCAGCATGACGGGACGCTTCTTGGAGCCGTCCTCGGCCACGTATTCGGCGTCCAGGCGCTCGGGCAGGACGAAGTCCAGCTGCAGCGTGCCGCACTGCCAGACCCGGCCGATGGCGTCCTTCAGCGAGAATTCCAGCTTCGGGCCGTAGAAGGCGCCCTCGCCCTCCTGCAGCACCAGCGTCTCGCCCGCCGCCTCGGCGGCCGCGGACAGGGCCGACTCGGCCTTGTCCCAGACCGCGTCATCGCCCGCCCGCAATTCCGGACGCGTCGAGAACTTGGTGTCGGCCAGATGCATGCCGAGGTCGCTATAGACGCTCCGCAACAGTTCGATGAAACGGGCGGATTCCTCCGTGACCTGCTCTTCGCGGCAGAAGATGTGGGCGTCGTCCTGGGTGAACGCCCGCACCCGCATGATGCCGTGCATGGCGCCCGAGGGCTCGTAGCGGTGGCAGGCGCCGAACTCGGCCATGCGCAGCGGCAACTCGCGATAGCTCTTCTGGCCGACGTTGAAGATCTGGATGTGACCGGGGCAGTTCATCGGCTTGACGGCCAGGACCTCGCCCTCGGCGCTCTCGCACATGAACATGGCGTGGCCGAACTTCTCGGCGTGGCCCGAACGCTCCCACAGGCTCTTGTCGAGGATCTGGGGCGTCTTGACCTCGCGATAGCCGGCCGCGTCCAGCCGGCGGCGCATATAGGCCTCCAGCGCCAGGTACAGCGTCCAGCCCTTGGGGTGCCAGAACACCATGCCCTTGCCCTCTTCCTGGATGTGGAAGAGGTCCATGGTCTTGCCCAGCTTGCGGTGATCGCGCCGCTCGGCTTCCTCGATGCGCAGCAGATAGGCCGCCAGATCGGCGTCCGACGCCCACGAGGTGCCGTAGATGCGCTGCAGCTGGGCGTTGTTCTGGTCGCCGCGCCAGTAGGCGCCGGCCAGCTTCGTCAGCTTGAAGGCCTTGCCCACGTGCTTGGTCGACGGCAGGTGGGGACCGCGGCACAGGTCCTTCCACTTGTCGCCCTGGTGATAGACCGTGATCGTGTCGCTGGCCGGCAGATCGCGGATGATCTGGGCCTTGTAGGTCTCGCCCATCTCGTCGAAGTCGGCGATCGCGATGTCGCGATCGACCTCCTCGCGGCGGATCTTCTCGTCTCGGTCAACAATCTCGCGCATGCGCTTCTCGATCGTCGCCAGGTCGTCCAGGCTGAACGGCTCGTCGCGGGCGAAGTCGTAGTAGAATCCGTCCTCGACGTTCGGCCCAATCGTAACCTGCGTGCCGGGAAACAGTTCCTGCACGGCCTGCGCCAGCACGTGAGCGGTGTCGTGACGGATCACCTCCAGCGCCTCGGGCGATTCGCGCGTGATGATCTCGAACGCGTTGCCGTCGATCAGCAGATCCGGCGTCAGCGCGCGGTCCAGGTCCAGCAGCCGGCCGCCCAGCTTGATCAGCAGGGCCTTCTTCTCGAGCGATTTCGAGATCGAGGCGGCCACGTCGCGCCCCGTCGAGCCGTCGGCGTACTGGCGAGCCGAACCGTCGGGGAAAATCAGATCAATCATTCTTCACAGTTCCACTTGCGCGGCCCGGACGGCGGAGGCGACGGGTCATACCCGGAGCCGCCCAACGGATTGCATCGGCAAATCCGTCCCACCGCGAGCCAGGACCCCTTCAGGGGTCCATGATCCTTGAGCGCCTGAGCCGCGTATTCCGAACAGGTCGGTAGATACCGGCACTGACGCCCGATGAAGGGCGAGAGCGTCGTCTTGTAGGCCCGCAGGCCCAGGTCGACGGTGCGTTCGTAGAATGTCATGCCGGCGTTTCGCGAGCGGAGTCGCGACCTTATCGACTAGCGAAAAGGCCCGATCAAGCGGCGCCGACGCGGCTAGTTCGGGATTGGGCGCCACCTGTGGCCTTACGGACAGCCTCGACCGCGGCTTCGAACGCCAAAAGCGTCGAGGCGTGACGGGCGGGATAGTCCTTGACCGGCTCCAGCACGGCGAGCTCCGAAAATCGGCCCGTGGGAGCGGGGCCGTTCGCCTTCAGCATAGCGTGCAAGGCGTCGCGGGCCAACTCGATCTCGGAAAGATCGGCCCCGACCACCTGGGCGCCGAGGATCGCGGCCGAGGCCTGGCCCAGGGCGCAGGCGGCGACGTCCTGCGCGAAGTCGGCGACCCGGCCGTCCTCAACCGTCACGTCGACCACGATCCGGCTGCCGCACAGCTTGGCCGTCTTCTCGGCGCTGGCGTCCGGCGCGGCCAGGCGCCCGGCCCGGGGCATGTTGGCCACCAGCCCCAGGATGCGGGCCGAATAAAGGTCGTCGATCATGCCGCTTATGTGGGGTTCTTCTGGCGTTGCGACCAGAGGGCCTCGGCATGATCGCGCAGCGCCTCGCCCATGCGGGTATAGGCGCCGCGCAGCTTGCGGCGTTCCTCGCGGCTGATGAAGCGGACCAGCGGCCCCATGAACAGCTCGCCGTTCGAGAAGGTCGAGTTTTCCGGGCCCATGTTCTCGATCTCGAGATAGCGGATCGCGGTCACGAAGCCGTTCAGCCGCTTGGTGCGCCAGTGCAGCTGCTCGTAGGGCACCCAGTCCTGGACGATCGGCTGCAGCGTGGCGACCGGGCCGTCGGCGATGGGCGCCAGCTCGACCGTCAGGGTCGAGCCGATGCGCATCTCGCCCTCCATGCGCGGATGGATGGGATTCCAGTCCTTCCAGGTCGCGAAGTCGGAGACGATCTCCCAGACCAGCTCGGCGGGGGCCTTGACCCCGGTGCGGAATTCTACGGCGCGTTGCATGCGTGTGGACCTAGCACTTTCGTCAATCTCTTCAATCCGCTCATCCCGGCGAATGCCAGGACCCAGATGGACAAGCTTTGAGGCTGACGCCATGAGCGCCGAGCCTCTCCAATCATCCACACCGCCAAGAGATCTGGGTCCCGGCATGCGCCGGGATGAACGGATCATAGAGTTATTATAGGTGTAATTTAGTCCCGAACCAGGCCGCCATCCACCACCAGGTTCTGGCCGGTGACCGCCCGGCTCCAGGGCGAGGCGAAGAACAGCACCGCGTCGGCGAACTCGGCGGGGGTGGTCACGCGGCGCAGCGGGGTCGACTGGGCGATCAGGTCGAAGATCGCCTCGGGCGTGGCGGCGCTGGCGTCGGTGGTGCGCAGCAGGCCGCCCGACAGCATGTTGACCGTGATCCCGCCGGGACCGAGGTCGGCGGCCGCCGTGCGGGTCAGCGACAGCAGGGCGGCCTTGGCGGCGGTGTAGTCGTGATAGGGCACGACCGGGTTTTGGAACAGGTTGGTGCCGATGTTGATCATGCGGCCGAAGCCGGCGTTTTCCATGGCCGGCGCCGTGGCCTGGATCAGGTTCAGCGCCCCGCGCAGCGACACGTCCAGCTGGCCCTGGAAGTCTTCCCAGGGGATCGACTGGATGGTGTGACGGCCGTCGCCGTTGAAGCTGAAGTCGCCCAAGGCGTTGTTGACCACCGTGGTCACGTGGCTTCCGAACGCCTCGGCCGCGTCGTTGACCAGCCGGCGGGCGTCCTCGCGGTCGCTGACGTCGGCCTGGATGGCGACGGCGTTCGGCCCCAGCTCCTCGGCCAGGGCCAGGGCGGCGGCCTCGCTGCGGCGATAGTTGATCACCACCGACGCGCCCTGCCCCGCGAAGGCGCGAGCGATGGCGGCGCCCAGGCCCCGGCCGGCGCCGGAGACCAGGACGATCTGTTCGTTCAGGTTCACGCCAATCAGTCCTTCATGCGCCAGGTGGCGCCCGCCGGACCGTCCATGACCACCACGCCCAGGGCGTCGATCTCGGCGCGGATGGCGTCGGCGGCGGTCCAGTCCTTAGCGGTCCGGGCGTCGAACCGGCGCTTGAGCAGGTCTTCCACCTTGGCCTTCAGGTCGTCGTCGGCGTCGCCCTCGAACCAGGCGTCCGGATCGGCCTGCAGGAAGCCCAGCAAGCCGGCCGAGGCCAGCAACCGGCCCTTGTTGGCCGTGATCGCCGGCTCGTCGCCCGCCGTCACCGCGCGCTCGATGGCGCTGGACAGCTCGAAGAAGCCCGACACCGCCAGCGGCGTGTTGAGGTCGTCCGTCAGGGCGGCCAGCACGTCGTCGGAGGGCTCGGACTCGCCGGCCTCGACGCTCTTGGCGCGACGCAAGGCGCCGTACAGCCGGTCCAGCGCCTTCTTGCTCTGCTCGACCAGTTCCGGCGTCCAGTCCAGCGGCTGGCGGTAGTGGCCCGACAGCAGCGCCCAGCGGATCACCTCGCCCGGCGTGGTCTCCAGCAGTTCGTGCGGGATGATCACATTGCCCAGGCTCTTGGACATCTTCTCCCCCGACATGTCGAGGAAGCCGTTGTGCAGCCAATAACGGGCCAGCACCGGCAGGTCGTGGGCGCAGCGGCTCTGGGCCACCTCGTTCTCATGGTGAGGGAACTGCAGGTCGATGCCGCCGCCGTGGATATCGATCGTCTTGCCCAGCGATTTGTCGATCATCGCCGAGCACTCGATGTGCCAGCCCGGGCGGCCCGCGCCCCAGGGGCTGTCCCACTCGGGCTCGTTCTCCTTGGAAGGCTTCCACAGCACGAAATCGGCGGGGTGGCGCTTGTAGGGCGCGACCTCGACCCGCGCGCCGGCGATCATGTCGTCCAGGTCGCGGCCCGACAGCTGACCGTAGTCGGGGAAGGCCTGGGTGTCGAACAGCACGTGGCCCTCGGCGGCGTAGGCCTTGCCGTTGTCGATCAGCTTGCCGATCATCTCGACGATCGGACCCATGTGCTCGGTGGCCTTGGGCTCCAGGGTCGGACGCAGGGCGCCCAGCGCATCGGCGTCCTGGTGATAGGCGGCCAGGTAGCGATCGGTGATGACCTTGATCGCCACGCCCTCGTCGGCGGCCTTCTTGTTGATCTTGTCGTCCACGTCGGTGACGTTGCGGGCATAGACCACCGCGTCCTCGCCATAGACATGGCGCAGCAGGCGGAACAGCACGTCGAAGGCCACCACCGGCCGGAAGTTGCCGATGTGGGCGTGATTGTAGACCGTGGGCCCGCAGACATACATCGTCACCCGGCTCGGATCGGCGGGAACGAAGTCGCGCTTCTCGCGCGCCAGGGTGTCGTAGAGCTTGATGGTCATGGGAAAACGCGTCGCCGATATTGTGACGGGAGTGTTGCCCGCCTTGCAGGGGTTCCCATATAGCTATCCAAGCGTTTTGACACCCGCCCAATCCACAAGGGGGCAGAGGGTGAACGCGACAAACGGGTGGCACGCGTAATTCCGGAACGAAGGGCGTTCCGGCGCAACTCAGCCCGTGGAAAGACCCTCCCCACATCATGGACGCACGGACTAGCGAGCGAACCCTGGTCGGCCTCAATAGTGAAGCTGGCTTTGATCTTGAACCCGCCCAGCGCCCCCATTCTTGGCGCCCCAGCCGAGACGAGGCCCTGGCCGCCGTGCGCACCCTGCTGGCCTGGGCCGGCGACAATCCCGACCGCGAAGGCCTGCTCGACACGCCCCAGCGCGTGGTCGACGCCTATGGCGAGTGGTTCGCCGGCTACGGCGGCGATCCGGCTCACGAGCTGTCGCGCACCTTCGAAGATGTGCAGGGCTATGACGATATGGTCATGCTGCGCGGCATCGACGTGCAGAGCCACTGCGAGCACCACATGGCGCCGTTCCTGGGCAAGGCCTGGGTGGCCTACATGCCGACCGGCAAGGTCGTGGGCCTGTCGAAACTGGCCCGGCTGGTCGAGATCTTCGCCAAGCGTCTCCAGACCCAGGAGACCATGACCATGCAGATCGCCGACTCGATCGAGGATCACCTGTCGGCGGCCGGCGTGGCCGTGCTGATCGACGCCGAGCACCAATGCATGTCGACCCGCGGCGTCCACCACCACGACGTCTCGACGATCACCACCCAGTTCCGCGGCGTGTTCAAGACCGACAAGGTCCTGCAGCAGCGGTTCATGGACCTGGTGACGCGAAAATAGGGTCAACGCGGTGCGTCGTCCTCGTCCTTCGACAAGCTCAGGATGAGGACGAAGGCTGGCGGTGGCGATTTCCCGGGCGCTTCACTAGAACCTCATCCTGAGCTTGTCGAAGGACGAGGTTCGGGCCAAGGAAAGTCGGGGCGTTTGAGATGTTGAAGACGTGTCTGGCGGCCCTGGCCGTCGCGATGACAGCGGGCATCACCATGGCGCAGACTCCGAAAGCTCCCTGGGAAGGCGAGATCCTTCCCCCCACGTTGCCCTGGCACGGGGCCAGCGAGAAGCTGATCGCCAAGCCGTCGGACCCGTGGATCACGCCGTCGGAGCTGACCGGCCTGACCGCCTCGCCCAACTACGCCGACACCCGCGCCTGGCTGGAAAAGCTGGACGCGGCCTCGCCGCTGATCCGCATGGAAACCTTCGGCACGTCGCCCGAGGGCCGCGACCTGCTAGTGCTCTACGTCTCCAAGGACGGCGCCAAGTTCGATCCGGCCAAGCCCATGCTGCTGGTCCAGGCCGGCATCCACCCGGGCGAGATCGACGGCAAGGACGCCGGCATGATGCTGCTTCGGGACATCGCGTTCCACGGCAAGGACGCGCTGCTCGACAAGGTCAACCTGGTCTTCGTGCCGATCTTCAGCGTCGACGGCCACGAGCGCGCCAGTCCCTACAGCCGCCCCAACCAGCGCGGCCCGGTCGTCCAGGGCTGGCGGCACACCGCCCAGAACCTCAATCTGAACCGCGACTACGGCAAGCTGGACGCGCCGGAGATGCGGGCGATGATCGGCCTGATCAATCGCGTCAAACCCGACCTCTACGTGGACATCCACGTCACCGACGGCGAGGACTACCAGTACGACATCACCTACGGCTGGGCCGGCTACCTGGGCGACTTCGCGCGCTCCAAGGCCACCAGCGCCTGGCTCGACAACGCCTACCTGCCGGCCACCCAGGCTGGGCTGAAGGCGGCGGGGCATATCCCCGGCCAGTTGGTCTTCGCCCTGGACGACCGTGACCCCAAGAAGGGCCTGGGCGCCTCGCCGGCCTCGCTGCGCTATTCCAACGGCTATGGCGACGTGGCCCGCATCGCCACGGTGCTGGTCGAAAACCATTCCCTCAAGCCCTACCGCCAGCGGGTGCTGGGCACCTATGTGCTGCTGGAGGAGAGCCTGAAGCTGCTGGCCCGCGACGGCGCCGCCCTGCGCGCCGCCGAGGCGGCCGACCGCGCCCAGCGTCCGGCCGTGATCGAGGCCAATTTCGGCACCGGCTTCGGCGGCGGCGGCGGCAAGCCGCTGCGCACCGTCAGCTTCCTGGGCGTTCAGTACGAAACCTACGACTCCCCCGCCACCGGCGGCAAGGAGGTGCGCTGGCTGGGCAAGCCCGATCCCACGCCCTGGTCGCTGCCGCTCTACGCGGCCGAACCGACCCTGAAGTTGATCCCGGCCAAGGCCTACTGGATCTCCTCGGCCAAGCCCGACGTCATCGAGCGCCTGCGCGTCCACGGCGTGGCGATGGAAACCTTGACCGCGCCCAGAACCGTGTCAGTCGACATGATCCGCTTCACCGCGCCGAAGATCGCCACCCACGCCAGCGAGGGCCATGTCGAGATCGCCGCCGGCCCGGTCACCCACGAGACCCGCTCGGTGACCTGGCCCGCCGGCTCGGTGCGGATCGCGACCGACCAGCCGCTGGGTGAACTGGTGACCCTGCTGCTGGAGCCCGAAAGCGACGAGAGCTTCTTCGCCTGGGGCATGTTCCCCGAAGTGCTGCAGCGCGTGGAATATATCGAGGGCTACGCCCTGGCCCCGCTGGCCGAGAAGATGCTGGCCGCCGATCCCAAGCTGAAAGCCGAGTTCGAGGCCAAGCTGGCGGCGGATCCGAAATTCGCCGCCGATCCCGACGCGCGGCTGGGCTGGTTCTACCAGCGCACGCCGTACTACGACGACCACTACAAGCTCTATCCGGTCGGTCGAGAGCTGTAGGGCGCTCAGGGGACACACACTCGCCCCCGCCACGACCTGGCTAGTCGCCTCTCCGACGATCGATCTTGCCAGCTCGCGCGAACGCTGACCCTTATGCGGCCCACGTTCGACTAGTTTCACGAGTGACGCCCCGATGGACACCATCGCTTCCGGCCACGCCGCCGCCCTGTGGGTGGGGCTGCACGTGCTGCTCCTGCTGACCCTGTCGCTGCTGGTCGTGCGCCTGCGACAAAAGCACAAGGTCGCCCTGGGGGATGAAGGCATTCCCGAACTGGCCCGCGCCATCCGCGCCTTCGGCAACGCCAGCGAGTACGTGCCCGGCGGCCTGGCGCTGATCCTGGCCCTGGCCGTGGTCGCCGCCCCGCCGCTGGCGATCCACGTGGTCGGGCTGGTGCTGTTCGCCGGCCGGCTGATCCACGCCGTGGGCCTGTCCAACAGCGGCGGCGCCTCGATCTCGCGGTCGCTGGGCATGATCGGCACCTGGGTGGCCTACATCTTCGGCGCGGTGGCCCTGCTGTTCTACGCGATCGGCTAGGTTCGTGGCGCGGGCCGCTTGCCCCCGGCCTTCCCCGTCGTCCATAAGACCGCATGGACGAAAACCTGTTGCATGACGTGCTCGCCGCCGCGCGGACCGCTGGCGCCGACGCCGCCGAAGCCGTGTTCGCGCAGCGCCAATCCCTCTCCGTCGGCGTCCGCCTGGGCGAACTGGAGGAGGTCGAGCGCGAGGAATCCCGCGACATCGGCCTGCGGGTCTTCATCGGCAAGCAGAGCGCCACGGTCTCCGGCTCGGACATCTCGGCCGAGGGCCGCGCCAAGCTGATCGACCGCGCCGTGGCCATGGCCCGCCTGGCCCCCGAGGATCCCTACGCCGCCCTGGCCCCCGCCGAGCGCCTGGCGCGCGGGCCGTTCCGCGACCTCGATCTCTTCGATCCCACCGAACCTTCGGCCGAAACCCTGGAGGCCCAGGCCCGAGAGGCCGAGGCCGCCGCCCGCGCCGTCGAGGGCGTGACCAATTCCGACGGCGGCTCGTCGTCGTGGAGCGCCTCGACCTGGCGGCTGGTCACCAGCGAAGGCTTCTCCGGCCTGCACCAGGCCAGCGGTTTCGGCGTCTCGGCCTCGGCCATCGCCGGTGAAGGCGCGAGCATGGAACGTGGCGGCGAAGGCCGCTCAACCCGCCACGCCGCCGACCTGCCCTCGCCCACGGCCATCGGGACCAAGGCCGGCGAGCTGGCCGTGGCCAAGCTGAACCCGCGCAAGATCGACTCGACCACCGCCCCGGTGATCTTCGAGAACCGCCTGGCCATGTCGCTGATCAGCCCGCTGATCGGCGCGATCTCGGGCCCGTCGATCGCCCGAGGAACCTCGTTCCTGAAGGACAAGCTGGGCCAGCGGATCTTCGCCGAGGGCGTCAATCTGCTGGACGACCCGTTCCGGGTGCGCGGCCTGGGCTCGGCCCCGTTCGACGACGAGGGCGTGGCCTGCGAAGCCCGCGCCCTGATCGACGACGGCGTGCTGACCACCTGGCTGATGAACATCAGCTCGGCCAAGCAGCTGGGCCTGCAGAGCACCGGCCACGCCTCGCGGGGCCTCGCTGGCCCGTCGGGCGTCTCGACCCATAACCTGACGATGCAGCCCGGCGAACGCGATCTGGCCGGCCTGATGGCCGTTGCGGGCACGGGCCTGCTGGTCACCTCGATGTTCGGCCCCTCGCTGAACGGCAACACCGGCGACTGGTCGGTGGGCTGCTCGGGATTCTGGTTCGAGAACGGCGTCTCGACCGGTCCGGTCACCGAGATCACCGTGGCCGGCAACCTGATCGACATCTACGCCCGCCTGGTTCCCGGCTCGGACCTGGAGATCCGGGGCGCCAGCAACAGCCCGTCCCTGCTGGTCGACGCCCTGGCGATCGCCGGCAAATGAGCGATCTCGACCTGATCCTGACGGCCGCCCGCGAAGCCGGGGCCCTGGCGCTCTCGGCCCGCGAGGGCGGCTTGAAGATCTGGTCCAAGGACGGCGGCTCGCCGGTCACCGACGCTGACCTGGCGGTGGACGCCCTGCTGAAGGACCGCCTGGGCGCGGCCCGGCCCGACTATGGCTGGCTGTCGGAAGAGACCGCCGACGATCCCGCGCGCCTTTCCACCACCCGCCAGTTCGTGGTCGACCCGATCGACGGCACCGCCGCCTATCTGAAGGGCAAGCCCTGGTTCGCCGTGTCGATCGCCGTGGTCGAGAACGGCCGCCCGATCGCCGGCGTGGTCCACGCCCCGGCCCTGGACGAGACCTATGTCGCCACCCTGGGCGGCGGCGCGACCCTGAACGGGGCGCCGATCAGTCCCAGCGACACGGAGGATCTCGAAGACGCCGCCATGCTGGGCGACGCCCGGATGTTCGTGCATCCGTCTTGGCCCACGCCCTGGCCGCCCATGCGGGTGGAGAGCCGCAACTCGATCGCCTATCGCCTGTGCCTGGTGGCCGCCGGGGCCTTCGACGCGGCCATCGCCCTGTCGTCCAAGAACGAGTGGGACCTGGCCGCCGCCGACCTGATCTGCGCCGAGGCCGGCGCCGCCTTGACCGACCATCTGGGCCGGACCTTCACCTATAATCGCGCGAATCCGCTGCTTCCGAGCGTGGTTTGCGCCAATCGCGCGCTTCACCCGTTGATCCTGTCACGCGTCGGGCATATCGCACTGCCGTAACGATAACTTCCGCGCAGGAAATTCCACGCCATGAGCGACAAGCAGCTTCTTCACCTCGTGATCGGCGGTGAACTGAAGAACGTTTCCGATATCGAATTCCGCGACCTGTCCCAGGTCGAATTCGTCGGCGCCTACGCCAGCTACGCCGAAGCCCACGCCGCCTGGAAGGCCAAGGCTCAGGCCACCGTCGACAACGCCCATGCGCGGTACTTCATTATCCACGCGCACAAGCTGCTGGATCCTAGCCTGGACTAGGCGTCCTAAAGCCTCCCCCTGTGGGGGAGGTGTCGGCGAAGCCGACGGAGGGGGGAGTGATCGGCGGACAACCGCGCCCGGATCGACGATCCCATAACTCCCCCCACCGATCGCTACGCGATCGCCTCCCCCACAGGGGGAGGCTTTTTCCTACTCCCGCCGCAAGATCCCTTCCGTCACGATCCCGCCGATCATCCCGGCCCGGAAGTCGGCCTTGATCTTCACGGGGTCGTAGTCGGGGCTCTCCACCCACTGGGTGAAGGTCAGGCCCTTGGGGGCGGCGTCGGTCAGGTAGCGCTCGAAGGTGTAGTCCAGCACGCCGGTCTTGCCCTGCTTGATGTGCAGGTACTTGAACGACAGCTGCTCGACGGCCTCCTCGATCGGCAGGCCCAGGCGGTAGTGGCAGTAGAGCACGCTCATGATGCCCGCCCGGTCCGCGCCGGACTTGCAGTGCATCAGGGCCGGATATTCGATGCTCTCGAACAGGTCGCGCGCGCCCAGCACCCGCTCCTTGATCGGAACCTCGCGCGAGGTGATCACGAAGTCGACCATCTTCAGGCCCAGCTGATCGCAGGCGTATTTCTCCAGTGCGTAGAAGCTGCCGTCGAACCCGCCGCGCAGGTTGATGACGGTCTTGATGCCCTTCTTCTTCCACTCGGCCAGCTGATGCGGCCACGGCTGGTTGGTGCGCACCAGCTCGGGGCTGATCCAGTGGTCGTTCTTGAAGCCCAGGCGCAGATAGGCGTGGTCGTTCCACCAGTAGGACAGATAGGTCTTGAACCGTCCCCAGCGGGTGGTCGTGTCGTAGCCGGGCAAGCGGGCGTTCCTTCGGTGAAGCGGGCTAAATAGGCGCCACAGCCCTGTAATGCAAAAGCCACAGCGCCGCACCCCCGCCGCAATGACAGGTCACACGGCCGTTGACACTCAACGCGCGAAATCCGACCCCTGCCGCATGACCGATCCCGCCGCGCCGCAAGCCAGCAACCGCGCCCTCGCCGCGCGGATCTGGCGCGACTACCTCAAGCCGCGTCGTAACCGGCTGGCGACGGCGATCGCCAGCGCCGCCATCGTCGCGGCCCTGAGCGGCGCTTTGGCCAAGGTGCTGCAGCCCGCCGTCGACCACCTGATCAGCCACCCCCAGCCCGGCGCCATCATCCGCATCCCGCTGCTGATCGCGGGGATCGCCATCGCGCGCGGCCTGTTCCAGGTGCTGCAGACCACCTCGATCAACCACATCGGCAACGGCGTGGTCGGCGACATGCAGGTGCGCCTGTTCGGCAAGCTGGTGCGCTCGGACCTGGCCCGGCTGCGCGGCGCCCACTCAGGTTCGTACGTCTCGTCGATGCTCTATGACGCCACCCTGATCCGCGAGGCGGCGACCAGCGGCGTGGTCAACTACACCCGCGAGTTCCTGACCGTGATCGCCACGGTGGCCGTCATGTTCCAGCTGGACCCGATCCTGGCCGGCGGCGTGCTGGTGGTCGGCCCGGTGGCCAGCCTGTTCATCCGCCGCTTCTCCCGGAAGACCACCAAGGCCGCAAAAGGCGCCATGGGCGAAACCTCCAACCTGTCGACCGCGATCATGGAGAGCCTGGACGGGGTCAAGATCGTCAAGATGGAGAACCGCGAGGCCTATGAGGAAGGCCGCGTGGCCGCCGTGGTCGAGCGCCGCCAGCGCCACCTGATCAAGGGCTCCAACGCCAAGGCCATGGCCGCCCCCGCCACCGAAGCGTTTGGCGCCTTGGTCACCGCGGCCGTCTTCGCCTACGCCGGCTGGCGGGCGACCACCGGCGGCATGACCGCCGGGGTGTTCACCGCCTTCCTGGCCGCCCTGGCCATGGCCCTGCAGTCGCTGCGCCAGGTGGCCAACCTGCAGACGGTGTTCAGCGAGGGCCTGACCGCCGCCCGCCGCCTGTTCGAACAGCTGGACGTCGAGCCGGCCATCGCCGACCCCGTCGACGCCAAGGTCCTGCCGGCCGGCGAGGCGACCATCGCCTTCGAGACCGTCAGCTTCGCCTATGGCGACAACGCTCCGGCCCTGCACGAGGTGTCGATCACCGCCAGCCGGGGCGAGACCATCGCCCTGGTCGGCCCCTCGGGCGGCGGCAAGAGCTCGCTGCTGAATCTGATCCCGCGCTTCTACGACGTCACCGCCGGCGCGGTGACCATCGACGGCCACGACGTGCGCGGCGTGACCCTGGCCAGCCTGCGCGACCGCATCGCCCTGGTCACCCAGGAGCCGTTCCTGTTCGACGACACCATCCGCGCCAACATCGCCTACGCCCGGCCCAGCGCCGCCGAGGACGAGATCGAGGCCGCGGCCCGCCAGGCGGCGGCGCACGACTTCATCTCCGAGCTGCCGTTGGGCTACGACACCATCGTCGGCGAGGCCGGCGCGCGGCTGTCGGGCGGCCAGCGCCAGCGCATCGCCATCGCCCGCGCCTTCCTAAAGGACGCCCCGATCCTGCTGCTGGACGAGGCCACCAGCGCCCTGGACACCGAGAGCGAGGCCCAGGTCCAGGCGGCGCTGGAGCGGCTGATGGCCGGCCGCACCACCATCCTGATCGCCCACCGCCTGTCGACCGTGAAGGGCGCGGACCGCATCTACGTGATCGACCGGGGTCGGGTGGTCGAGACCGGAACCCATGCCTCGCTGGTGCGCCACAAGGGCCTCTACGCCCGCCTGGCCAAGGCCCAGGATCTGGACCAACTGCCGGAGGCCACCGCTTGAGGCCGCTGCGTTCCCCGTTGGTGATCACGATCCTGTCGTCGATCTTCGCCGGCTATTCCAAGCTGGTGTTCCGCACCCTGCGCATGACCCATGAGGGCCAGGAACACGCCGAAACCGTCTGGGCCCAGGGGCGCGAGACCGGGGTCGGGGCGATCCTGTGCTTCTGGCACGCGCGCATCCCGATGTCGCCGCTGACCTGGCCGCAGGACCCCGGCCGCCAGGACATGCGGGCCCTGATCTCGCGCTCGGCCGACGGCGAGTTCATCGCCCAGACCGTCGAGAAGCTGGGCTTCCCGGCCATTCGCGGCTCGTCGACCAAGAAGACCGACCCGGCCAAGAACAAGCACGGCGAGCAGGCTTTCCGCGACATGATCAAGTGGGTCAAGGACGGCGGCGGCATCGCCATCACGCCGGACGGCCCGCGCGGCCCGGCCGAGCGCATGGAGAAGGGCACGCCCTCCCTGGCCCGGGTGACCGGCGCCCCGGTGATCTTCGTGGGCCTGGCCGCCAAGCCGTGCCTGCGCCTGGGCTCGTGGGACCGCACCGTCGTGCCCCTGCCCTTCGCCAGAGCCGCCATGGTCTGGAGCGCGCCGACGTCGGCTGGGCGTGGGGATGATCCGGACGCGCTCGTGGAGGACTGGGCGGCGCAGCTGTCGGCGGTGACGCGGCGGGCGGAGGTATTGGTGGGGTTGGAGCCGGATCAGGTTTAGGCCCTGCACCGATCACTTGCCCCCTACGGACCGCTTCGCGGTCGTCTTCCCCCGAAGGGGGAAGAGGCTTCCGCCGGCGGCTCTGGAGCCTCCGCCCCCTACGGGGGCGGACAGACCGCAAAGCGGTCAGGTGGGGGCAAGAGGGTGAGCCACATTGTGAACGATTGATCCGCCCCTCCCTTGGTGGGATGTAGACCCCATGCCGCACGATCACGCCGACCACGCCCACGACCACCATGGCCACGATCATGGTCACGGCCACGCGCACGGCCATTCCCACGATCACGACCATGGCCACGGCCACCATCACCACGGCCCCGGCGGTCACCACCACGCCCCCAAGGACTTCGGCCGCGCCTTCGCGATCGGCGCCACGCTGAACATCGGCTTCGTGGTCGCCGAGACCATCGCCGGCCTGATGACCCACTCGCTGGCCCTGCTGGCCGACGCCGGGCACAATCTGTCGGACGTGCTGGGCCTGTTCATGGCCTGGGGCGCGGTGATCCTGGCCAAGAAGGCCCCGGGCGGACGCCACACCTACGGCCTGCGCAAGGGCACGATCCTGGCCTCGCTGACCAACGCCGTGGTGCTGCTGGTGGCGGTGGGCGCCATCGCCTGGGAGGCCGTGCGCCGGTTCGCCGATCCGCAGCCGATCGAAGCCGGACCCGTGATGATCGTCGCGGCCATCGGCATCGTCATCAACACCGCCACGGCCCTGATGTTCATGAAGGGCTCCAAGGACGACCTGAACATCCGCGGGGCCTTTCTGCACATGGCCGCCGACGCCGCCATCTCGGCCGGCGTCGTGGTGGCCGCCGCCGCCATGTGGGCCACCGGCTGGCTGTGGCTGGACCCGGTGGTCAGCCTGGGCATCGTGATCGTCATCGTGCTGGGCACCTGGAGCCTGCTGCGCGACAGCCT
Source organism: Caulobacter soli (assembly GCF_011045195.1). Classification (GTDB taxonomy): domain Bacteria; phylum Pseudomonadota; class Alphaproteobacteria; order Caulobacterales; family Caulobacteraceae; genus Caulobacter; species Caulobacter soli. The sequence continues at coordinate 4,755,512 of NZ_CP049199.1, forward strand.
GGACCTGGCCCTGGACGCCGCCCCGCGCGGCATCGACCCCAAGGCCGTGGGCGACTGGCTGGCCGCCCGCCCCGGCGTCACCGAGGTGCACGACCTGCACATCTGGGCGATGAGCACCACCGAGACGGCCATGACCGCCCACCTGGTCCGCCCCGAAAATCCCGACAACGACCGGTTCCTGCACGACATCTGCGGCGAGATGTCCAAGCGCTTCAAGATCGGCCACGTCACCATCCAGGTGGAGAGCGGGGGCGTGGCCACCTGCCACCTGGCCGGCGCGGACGCGGTGTGAGTCTTCCCCTATCCCTGGCGCTGTACCGCGCGGCCACCACCGCGCTGGAGCCGTTCGCGCCGCTGATCCTTTCCCGCCGCGCCAAGGCCGGCAAGGAGGACCGTGCGCGGCTGCACGAGCGCCTGGGTCGGCCCAAGACTTCCCGTCCTGAAGGCCGGCTGGTCTGGCTGCACGGGGCCAGCGTCGGCGAGAGCCTGTCGATCCTGCCCCTGGTCGAGCGCCTGCGGATCGAGCGCCCCGACGTCGCCGTGCTGGTGACCTCGGGCACCGTCACCTCGGCGCAGCTGCTGGCCCGCCGCCTGCCGCCCGGGGCGATCCACCAGTTCGCGCCGGTCGACACGCCCGGCGGCGCCAAGCGGTTCCTCGACCACTGGCGACCCGACCTGGCCGTCTTCGTCGAGAGCGAACTCTGGCCCAACCTGCTGCTGGTCGCCAAGGCGCGCGGCGTGAAACTGGCCCTGGTCTCGGCCAAGCTGTCGGACAAGAGCTACGCCGGCTGGCGGGCCCGGCCGTTCGCGGCCTATGAGCTGTTCAGCGGCTTCGACCTGATTCTGGCCCAGGACGGCCGCGCGGCCGAGCGGCTGTCCAGCCTGGGCGGGGTCGTGGCCGGCGAGGCCGACCTGAAGTTCGGCTCGGACCCGCTGCCGGTCGACGCCGCGGCCCTGACCAGCCTGCGCGTGCGCCTCAGCGACCGGCCGGTGCTGCTGGCCGCCAGCACCCATCCGGGCGAGGACGAGATCGTGCTGGACGCCTGGCGCGCCCTGCCCAGCCGCCCGCATCTGGTGATCGTTCCGCGCCATCCGGAGCGCGGCCCCGCCGTCGCCGACCTCGCCCTGGCGACCGGCGCCACGGTATCCTTGCGCAGCCGCGAGCCCGACGACTCCGCCGAGGTGATCGTCGCCGACACCCTGGGCGAGCTGGGCCTCTGGTACCGCCTGGCGGATCTCGCCCTGATCGCCGGCAGTTTCGTGCCGGGGATCGGCGGCCACAACCCGCTGGAGCCGGCGCGCCTGGACTGCCCGATCGTCTCCGGCCCCCACGTCGAGAACTGGCTGACCGCCTATGCCGACCTGCGCGACGCCGACGGCGCGGCCTTCGCCGACGCCTCGGTGCTGGGCGAGCGCCTGGCCGGCCTGCTGGCCGAGCCGGCGGCGCTGAGCTCGCAGGCCGGACGCGCCCGGGTCTTCACCGCCCAGCGCGACGCCGAGGCTCGGGCGGGCCTGGACCGCATCATCGCCCTGCTCGACGCGGAGGTCGCGCCATGAAGCTGGCCACCCCGCGCTGGTGGTATCGCCGCGACGGCGCCCCCAGCCCCATCACGCGTCTGCTGTTGACGCCGCTGTCGTGGATCTGGGCCGCCCAGACCGCCCGGCGCATCGCCCGCACCCAGCCGCGCGGCGCCGACTGCGCGGTGATCTGCGTCGGCAATTTCACGGTCGGCGGGGTGGGCAAGACGCCGATCGTCCGCGAACTGCTGCTGACCCTGACCCAGCGGGGCCGCCGCGCCCACGGCCTGTCGCGCGGCTATGGCGGCAAGCTGAAGGGGCCGGTGCGGGTCGACCTGGCGCGCCACACCGCCCGCGACGTCGGCGACGAGCCGCTGATGCTGGCCCAGGACTTTCCGATGTGGGTGTCGCGCGACCGGGTGCTGGGCGCGCGCAAGGCCGCCGCCAACGGGGCCGAGGTGGTGGTCATGGACGACGGCCACCAGAACCCCGACCTGCGCAAGACCCTGTCGCTGGTGGTGGTCGACGGCGAGACCCGCGACGACGAGTGGCCGTTCGGCGACGGCAAGGTGTTCCCCGCCGGCCCGATGCGCGAGCCGCTGGCCGTCAGCCTGGCCCGCACCGACGCGGTGATCGTGCTGCTGCCCGACGACCTGCCGGCCGCCGATCCGGCGCTGCTGGCGCTGTTCGGAGACACCCCGGTGCTGATCGCCCGGCTGGAGCCCGCCGTCCCGCCGCCCAAGGGCCGCCAGGTCGGCTTCGCCGGCATCGGCAAGCCCTGGAAGGTCGAACGCGCCCTCAAGGCCGCCGGCTGCCACTTGGTCGACTTCGCGCCCTATCCCGATCATGGCGACTATGACGAGGCGACGCTGCAGTTTTTGGCCGACCGCGCCGCGACCTACAGCGCCGGCCTGGTGACGACCGAGAAGGACTGGGTGCGACTGCCCCAGGCCTGGCGGGACAAGGTCACGGCCTGGCCGGTGCGGGCGCGGTTCGAGGAAGAGCACGTGCTGGCGGCGGTGCTGGAGAGCGTGGGGTTGTAGTCACTTGCCCCCACCTGGCGGCTTCGCCGCCTGTCCGCCCCCACAGGGGGCGGAGGACGAAACGCGCAGCCTCTTCCCCCTGTGGGGGAAGACGATCGCGAAGCGATCCGTAGGGGGCAAGTGTTCGCCGCCTAGGCCCCCGCCTTCTTCGCGAACTCCCAGGCGCCTCGCGCCAGCACCGGCACCCGCGCCTCCATGATCTCGGCATGGGCGCTGGCCGCCGTCCCATCCCGGACCCGCCCGACGATCCCCTGGCAGATCCCCGCCAGCCGGAAGAGGTTGTAGCTGAAATACCAGTCCAGGTTCGGCAAACCATCGCGGCCGGTCAGCTTGCAGTATTGCGCCACCGCCTCCGGAATGGTCGGCACGCCATAGGCCGTCAGGTCCGAGATCTCGGCCAGGCCGCCGCGCTGGTCGGACGGCATCACCCAGTTCATCAGGAAGTAGCTGAAGTCGGCCAGCGGATTGCCCAGGGTCGACAGTTCCCAGTCCAGCACCGCCACCACGCGCGGCTCGGTGGCGTGCAGGATCATGTTGTCCAGCCGATAGTCGCCATGGACGATCGAGGTCATCTCATCGGCGGGACAGCTGGCCGGCAGGAATTCGATCAGGCGGTCCATGTCCTCGATCGTCCTGGTCTCGGACGCCTTGTACTGCTTGGTCCAGCGGTCGATCTGGCGGGCGAAGTAGTTGCCCGGCTTGCCGTAGTCGGCCAGGCCGACGGCGGCGTAGTCGACATTGTGCAGGGCGGCCAGGGTGGCGATCTCGGCCTCGTAGATCGCCCGGCGCTCGGCGGGCGCGTAGTCGGGCAAGGTGCCGTCCCACAGGATCCGGCCTTCCACATTGTCCATCACGTAGAAGATCGTGCCGATCACCTCCTCGTCCATGCACAGGGCGTAGGCCTTGGCGACGGGGAAATCGGCCTTGTTGAGGCCCGAGATCACCTTGAACTCGCGGTCGACGGCGTGGGCGCTGGGCAGCAGCTTGCCCGGCGGCTTGCGGCGCAGGACATACTTCTTGGCCGGCGTGACCAGCTGATAGGTCGGGTTGGACTGGCCGCCCTTGAACTGCCGCACCTCCAGCGGGCCGGCATAGCCTTCGACGTTCGCTTCCAGCCAGCTCGCCAGCCTGGCCTCGTCAATGGCGTGGCGCGGGTCGACGGGCTTGGTTCCGGAATTCAGATCCTGGGCGGACTGTTCGGCGGCGGCCATGCGCTTACTCCCCAACGCTTGTTTGAAAGGGAGTTTAGAGGGTGGGGCGTAGGGCGCAAGCTTCGATGGCGCCGTGCGCGGGACGGGGACAGACACATGTGCCTGTCCCCAACCGTATCTCGACGCCTACGCGTGCTGGCTCAGCGCCCGCCAGCCGATGTCGGAGCGATAGAACCCGCCCTCCAGCGACACCGTGCCCAGGGCCGCATAGGCCACGTCGCGGGCTTCGTGCAGCGTCGCCCCCAGGGCGCAGACGTTCAGCACCCGGCCGCCGGCGGCGACTAGGCGGCCCTCGAACTCGCGGGCCGTGCCGGCGTGGAAGATCACGGCCTCGCCGCCGAAGTCGGCGTCGGCGCCCAGGATCCGGCCGCCGGTCTTGGGCGCGTCGGGATAGCCCTCGGCGGCCAGGACGACGCAGATCGCCGCCTCGTCGCGCCAGACCGGCTTGTCGGCCGAGGCCAGCTCGCCCTTGGCGGCGGCCAGCAGGATCGGCACCAGATCGCTTTCCAGCCGCAGCATCAGCGTCTGGCATTCGGGATCGCCGAAGCGGGCGTTGTACTCGACCAGCTTCGGCCCCGTGGGCGTCAGCATCAGGCCGGCATAGAGCACGCCCACATAGGGGCAGCCCTCGGCGGCCATGCCCTCGACGGTGGGAACCACCAGCTCGCGCCAGGCCTGCTCGATCAGGGCGTCGGTCAGGACGGGCGGCGGCGAATAGGTGCCCATGCCGCCGGTGTTGGGACCCTCGTCGCCATTATAGGCCCGCTTGTGATCCTGGGCGGCGCCGAACAGCACGGCGGTCTTGCCGTCGCAGATCGCGAAGAGGGAGGCCTCCTCGCCGTGCATGAACTCCTCGATCACCACCCGCGCCCCGGCCGAGCCGAAACGGCCGCCCAGCATGTCCAGCACGGCGGCGTCCGCCTCGGCGCGCGTCGCGGCGATCACCACGCCCTTGCCGGCCGCCAGGCCGTCGGCCTTGATCACGAACGGCGCGTCCAGGGTGTCCAGGAACGTGCCGGCCGAGGCCGCGTCGGTGAACACGCCATAGGCCGCCGTCGGCAGGCCGTGGCGGGCGCAGAAGTCCTTGGTGAAGGCCTTGGAGGTCTCCAGCCGCGCGGCCTGGGCGCTGCCGCCGAAACAGGGGATGCCGACCTTGGCCAGTTCGTCGGCCAGACCGACCTCCAGCGCCGATTCCGGGCCGACCACGACGAGATCGGCGGCGATCTCCTGGGCCAGGGCCACCAGCCCCGCCACGTCGAGGACCTTCACCGCCCGCAGTTCGGCGACCTGCTCGATGCCCGGATTGCCCGGGGCGGCGACAAGGCGGCCGCACAGCGGCGACTGGGCGATCTTCCAGGCCAGGGCGTGTTCACGACCGCCGGACCCGACGAGGAGGATGTTCAGCTTTTCCATGAGGCCGGGGTGTCGCGCGGCAACCGCGCCGGGTCAAGGCCGCGGGACCGAGGCGGCGCCCCGCCGGACACGCCATGACGATCCGCTACGCCGGCTGGAGCGCACGTCCCCGGCCGGCGGCTTTCCAACGCGGCGTGGGAGTGGTCATGTGTTCGTCATCGGCCATCGCCTAGTCTCACCGCGTCCGGCGTCGCCGGTTTGGGGAAATCCATGAAGCCTCCGATCAAGCGCCTGAGCGACCTGAAGCCGTCGGCGGAGCCGGCCGGCGCCTATGCCCGCCCCACTCCGAAGGTGGCCCGGCGCAAGAGCGCCAAGGTGCTGACCGACGAGGAACGGGCGGCCTTCCTGGCCTCACGGCCGGATCTCGCGCCCAAGGGGTAGGTCACGACAACAAATGGGGACATACGCATGCGTGTGTCCCCCAAACGCCAACAGCCCCGACCTCTCGGCCGGGGCTGTCGCGATTCCAGCGCGGATCCGCCGCCTTAAGCCGCGTCGAGATCCAGCGAATAGCCCGCCGAACGCACGGTGCGGATCGGGTCGCCGTCCACGTCGCCGTTCAGCGCCTTGCGCAGGCGGCCGATGTGGACGTCGACGGTGCGCGCCTCGACATAGACGTCCGAGCCCCAGACGGCGTCCAGCAGCTGTTCGCGGCTGAACACCCGGCCCGGATGCTGCATCAGGTAGTCGAGCAGGCGGAACTCGGTCGGGCCGAGGTGGACTTCCTTGCCCTGGCGCTTCACGCGGTGGGCGACGCGGTCGATGACGATGTCGCCGACCGTGATGCGGTCGTCGGCCAGGCCCGGGCGGATGCGGCGCAGGACGGCGCGGACGCGGGCGGTCAGCTCGATCATCGAGAACGGCTTGACCACATAGTCGTCGGCGCCGGTGTCGAGACCGCGGATCCGGTCGCTCTCCTCGCCGCGCGCCGTCAGCATGATGATCGGCACGTTGCGGGTTTCGGAGCGGCCGCGCAGGCGGCGGCAGACCTCGATGCCCGAGACCTTGGGCAGCATCCAGTCCAGGATCACCAGGTCGGGCGCGCGCTCCGAAGCCATGGTCAGGGCTTCTTCGCCATCGCCGGCCACGCCGACGACATAGCCTTCCTTGTCGAGATTGTAGTGCAGCAGGGTGGCCAGGGCGTCTTCGTCTTCGACCACCAGAACGTACGGAGTCACTTCGGCCTACCCTCTTTAGTTCGACAGCTCGAGCTTGGGACGCTGCGAGATGATCTCTTCGCCCGTCAGCTCGAAATGGATGATCTCGGCGATGTTGGTGGCGTGGTCGCCGATGCGCTCAAGGTTCTTGGCCACGAACAGCAGGTGGGCGCACGGATTGATCGTCCGGGGGTCGCCCATCATGTAGGTCAGCAGTTCGCGGAAGATGGCGTTGTAGTGCTCGTCGACCTCTTCGTCGCGGCCCCAGACGCCGATGGCGCGCTGCAGGTCCGACGAGGTGTAGGCGTCCAGCACGTCCTTCAGGCGGCCCTGGACCAGGCGGCCCATGCGCTCGATCGAGCGGGTCAGGGCGCTCATCGGATCGGCTTCGGTCAGGATCAGGGCGCGCTTGCCGATGTTCTTGGCCATGTCGCCGCAGCGTTCCAGGCTCATCGAGATCTTCAGGGCGGCGACGGCGTGGCGCAGGTCCACGGCCATCGGCTGGCGCAGGGCGATCAGCTTGAAGGCCTTGCGCTCGATCTCGCCCTGCAGGGCGTCGAGGCGCTCGTCGCGGGCCACGACCTGCTGGGCCAGGGGCGCGTCGCGGCGGGCGATGCAGTCGATGGCGTCGGCGACCTGGGCCTCGGCCAGGCCGCCCATGCGGGTGACCTCGGCCGTGAGGTGGTTCAGCTCTTCGCCGTAGGACTTGACGGTATGCTCGGTCATGTCGGGGTCCTTACCGGTTAGCCGAAGCGGCCGGTGATGTAGTCTTGCGTGCGGGTGTCGCGGGGATTGGTGAACATCTCCTCGGTCGGACCGCTTTCGACCAGCTTGCCCAGGTGGAAGAAGGCCGTCTTCTGCGAGACGCGGGCGGCCTGGGCCATCGAGTGGGTGACGATGACGATGCAGAACTGGCTGCGCAGCTCGTCGATCAGCTCCTCGATCTTGGCGGTGGCGATCGGGTCGAGGGCCGAGCAGGGCTCGTCCATCAGGATCACTTCCGGCGAGACGGCGATGGCGCGGGCGATGACCAGGCGCTGCTGCTGACCGCCCGACAGGCCGGTGCCGGCCTGGTGCAGGCGATCGGCGACCTCGTTCCACAGGCCGGCCTTCTTCAGGCTGGCCTCGACGATGGCTTCCAGCTCGTCCTTGCGCGTGGCCAGGCCGTGGATCTTGGGGCCGTAGGCGACGTTCTCGAAGATCGTCTTGGGGAAAGGGTTCGGCTTCTGGAACACCATGCCGACGCGCGAGCGCAGCACCACCGGGTCGACGCTCTTGGCGTTGACGTCGTTGCCGTCGATCTCGATCGAACCCTGGACCTTGGCCGAGGGGATCGTGTCGTTCATGCGGTTGATGCAGCGCAGGAAGGTCGACTTGCCGCAGCCCGACGGGCCGATGAAGGCGGTGACCGACTTGGCCGGCACGTCGAGGCTGACGTCGAACAGCGCCTGCTTCTCGCCGTAGAAGACGTTGACGTCGCGGGCCCGGATCTTGAACTCGCTGGTGGTCACGTGTCCGTGGCCGGCGGGGATGGCCGAGGCCAGGGTGGGCGCGTGAGCGGCGATGGTGTCGTCGCGGTTTTCGGTCGGCATGGCGTGTCCCAGCGAAAGGGAAGAAGCGAGGGGATTGAGGAAGCTCATGATCCTACCACCGGCGTTCGAAGCGGCGGCGCAGGATCACGGCGGCGGCGTTCATGACGATCATGAAGACCAGCAGCACGATGATGGCGGCGGCGGTGCGTTCGTGGAAGGCGCGCTCCGAAGCGTTCTCCCAGATGAACACCTGGACGGGCAGCACGGTGGCCGAGCTGGCGAAGTTCTCCGGCGCGCCGGGCACGAAGGCGACCATGCCGATCATCAGCAGCGGCGCGGTCTCGCCCAGGGCGTGGGCCAGCGACAGGATGGCGCCGGTCATCACGCCGGGCATGGCCAGCGGGAGCACGTGGTGGAAGACGGTCTGGGCCTTGGAGGCGCCGACGCCGAGGGCGGCTTCGCGGATCGAGGGCGGCACGGCCTTCAGCGAGCTGCGGGTGGCGATGATCACGGTCGGCAGGGCCATCAGGGCCAGCACCAGGCCGCCGACCAGCGGCGAGCCGCGCGGCACGTGCAGCCAGTTGATGAACAGGGCCAGGCCCAGCAGGCCGTAGACGATCGACGGCACGGCGGCCAGGTTGTTGATGTTGACCTCGATGACGTCGGTCCAGCGGTTCTTCGGCGCGAACTCCTCGAGATAGACCGCGGCCAGCACGCCCACCGGGATGGCGATCACGGCGGTGATGATCAGCATCATGGCCGAGCCGATCACCGCGCCCCAGACGCCGGCCTGTTCGGGCTCGGTGGAGTCGGAGTTGGTGAAGAACTTGGTGTTGAAGCCGGTCTTGACCGTGCCGTCGTTCTTCAGCTTGTCCAGCCAGTCCAGTTGCTGGTTGTCGAGCTTGCGGTCGCCCTCGGCGGTCGAGCGCTTGATCTCGCCCTTGTAGTAAAGGTCGGCGTCGGCCTTGACCGAACCGGTGACGTTGACCGTCTTGCCGATCAGCGAATGGTCCTTCTTGACCATCTGCAGCAGCTGGTTGCCGAAGTCGCGCGAGGTCAGATCCATGATCTTGCCGGACGTCGTGCCCAGGTCGTCGTCCTGGACGCCCAGCTTCTTCATCATCGCCTCGGCGACGATGTAGTCGAAGTTGACGCCCTCGATCGCGGTCGTGTCGATGCGCTCGGGGTTCAGATAGACCGGCACCGTCAGGGTGTGGGTCTCGAAGGTCGAGTAGCCCTGGGCGACGATGCGGCCGACCAGCACGACCAGGAAGATCATGGCGATGATGATCGCCGCGATGCCCTGGGCGCGGAACAGCTTCTCGGAGCGGTGGCGCTTCTTGAGCAGGGCGTCGCGCGCCGACTCGGCCGGACGGGCGGCGGGAGCGCCGGGGGAGATGGCCGCGTCAGTCATATTGTTCCCGGTACTTCTGGACGATGCGCAGGGCGATGATGTTGAGGCCGAGGGTGACCACGAACAGGGTCAGACCCAGGCCGAAGGCCGACAGGGTCTTGGGGCTGTCGAACTCCTGGTCGCCGGTCAGCAGGGTGACGATCTGGACGGTCACGGTGGTGACGGTGTCCAGCGGGTTGGCGGTCAGCTTGGCCTGCAGGCCGGCGGCCATGGTCACGATCATGGTCTCGCCGACGGCGCGGGACACGGCCAGCAGCATGGCGGCCATGATGCCCGGCAGGGCGGCGGGCAGGACCACCTTCTTGACGGTCTCGGACTTGGTCGCGCCCATGGCGTAGCTGCCGTCGCGGAGCGATTGGGGCACGGCGTTGATGATGTCGTCCGACAGCGAGGAGACGAAGGGGATCAGCATGATGCCCATCACCACCCCGGCCACCAGGGCCATCTGGTTCTGAACCTGCATCAGGTACTGGGCCAGGTCGTCGAGCGGGCCGCCGGCCAGGCTGGCGCCGATGCCGTTGAAGAAGGCCCGGAAGATCGGGCCCACGGTCAGGGCGGCGAAGAAGCCGTAGACCACGGTCGGCACGCCGGCCAGGATCTCCAGCAGCGGCTTGATCGTCGAGCGCAGGCCGCGACCGGCGTATTCCGAAAGGTAGATGGCCGAGTAGAGGCCGATTGGCGCGGCCACCAGCATGGCGATCATCATCACCAGGAAGGTGCCGGCGAACAGCGGCACGGCTCCGAAGGCGCCCGACGAGGCCACCTGGTCGGCGCGCATGGCGATCTGCGGGGCCCATTCGGTGCCGAACAGGAAGCTGAGCGGCGACACGCTCTGGAAGAAGCGCCAGCTTTCCCAGATCAGCGACATCACGATGCCGAGCGTGGTCAGGACGGCGGCGACCGAACAGGCGATCAGAACGCCGGCGATCCAGCCTTCGACCCGGTTGCGGGCGCGGAATTCGGTGTTGATGCGCGGGGTGGCCAGCAGGAAGCCGGCCAGGGCCAGCAGGCCGGCCAGGCCCAGGACCGAGTAGCTGACGATGCCGTCGATGCGCTTGGCCTCGACCACCTTGGCGTCGAAGGCGGCCTTCAGGGCGCCGTCATACGACACCTCGCTGGCGGCCTGGCCGATGGCGATGGCGTTGACGTCGCTGAAGAACACGTCTTGACGATCCGGGGTCAGGGCTTGGACAGCCGCCGGCCGCTGGGCCTGCAGCATGGCGTCCTCGACCCGGCCGCCGAAAGTGGCGCCCAGCAGGAGCAGCAGCGCCGCCGGCGCGCCGGCCCACAGGGCCGCGTACACGCCGTAATAGTTCGGCAGCGAGTGAAGTTTGGCCGCGGAGCCGCCGGAGGACTTCAACGCGCGGCTTCGGCCGGCCATGAAAGCCGCGCCGGAGAACAGGGCGAGGAAAAGGAGCGAGAGCCAGGTCAGCATGCGTGCGGCGGGGTCTTGCGCGAAGGGATGCGGTGACGGCGCACAGCGCGCCGTACCGCCCACGCCGATCTATGCCGGGCGGGCGCCGACCTTATGCGACGTTTTCACGACAGTTTTGCGACAGCGTCCGAGGTCGCGGGCTCCGGGAGGGCGCGCGGCGGCTCCGAAGTGATCCGCGCCATGGGGAAATAGACCCCGAACGTGGCCCCCTCGCCCTGGACGCTTTCCACGGTCATGCCGCCACGGTGGCGGTTCATGATGTGCTTGACGATCGCCAGGCCCAGGCCCGTGCCGGACCGCTCGCCGCTCTTCTGGCCCTCGACCCGGTAGAACCGTTCGGTCAGGCGCGGCAGGTGCTCGCGGGCCATGCCCGGGCCCCGATCGCTGACCCGGAACGAGGCGTAGCGCTCCTCGACGGCGTGGTCGGGAGTCAGCAGCGACATGCGGGCCGCGGCCGGGTCGCGCGGCGCGATCGCCATGTCGGCGGTCAGCCCCGAAAAGATCTCCACCCGGATGACGCCCTCGCGCGGGGTGTACTTGATGGCGTTGTCGACCAGGTTCTGGATCACCTGGACGATCTGGTCGCGATCGCCTTCGACCACGGCCGCGCCGCGCGGCGGCAGGACGGGATCGAAGGTGACCGACTTGTCCTTGGTCTGGGGCGCCAGGGCGTCCAGCACGTCGATCGTCGCCATGGCCAGGTCGACCTGGCCCAGCGGCGGGATGTGTTCGTTCAGCTCGATTCGCGACAGGCTCATCAGGTCGTCGATCAGCCGCGCCATCCGCTCGGCCTGGGCTTGCATGATGCCCAGGAACTTGTCGCGCGCGCCGACGTCGTCCTTGGCGTGGCCGCGCAGGGTCTCGATGAAGCCCGACAGCGAGGCCAGAGGCGTGCGCAGCTCATGGCTGGCGTTCGCCAGGAAATCGGCCCGGGTCCGCTCGCTGCGGCGGGTGTCGGTCTCGTCGCTGAGCACCAGCAGGGCCAGGCGCGAACCGCGCTCGTCCACGCCCAGCGGCGCGCAGTGCGCCGCCCATTCGCGGCCCTGGGCCCCGCCGCCGACATAGTCGACCGAGCGCCGCACGCCGCCGAACAGGCTTTCGTCCACCGCCTCCAGCACCTGCGGGCTGCGCAGGGCCGAGACCAGCAGGCCGCCGCGCGGCTGCAGCTTGAACAGCTCCCGCGCCGCGGCGTTGGCGAACACGAACCGCCGGCCGGTCAGGTCGTCGGCCTCCTCGGCGGCGATGACCATCAGCGGATCGGGCAGGGTTTCGAGAATCAGGCCGAAGGGCGGCGGCTGGTCGACCGCCGCCGGCGCGGGCGCCGGGGCGGTCGCGTCGATGGGGCGTTTCAGCGACCGACGGGCCAGCACATAGCCGACCACGCCGCTGAGCAGGGCCGCCGGAATCGCCGCGGACGTGTGGGCTCCGCCCGTCGCCGCCAGGGCCAGAAGCGCGGCGGGTCCGACCAGCACGGCGCCCCAGACGCCCAGGGGCGTGCTGGCGGACCCGTCGGAACGGGCTGACGAGGACGGCGAGGCCATCGGCATGCGGCAGTCTCGATTTGTGGCGAAGGGAGGATTCGGTGAACCAGATATGGCGCCCCGGGAACGCTTGCGATAGACCGTCAAACGCCTGGAAGCACGTCGACGTCGGAAAGCACCGCAATTTCGCCGCAACGTGCCGCAATCTGGGGGCTGGGTTTATCTCTAAGGTGTCGTTCGGAATGCAGCGCAAGGTCCTGGTCGCGACAGTCGCAACCGCTCCTCTCCTCGCCATGGCGTTCGGCGCTTATGCTGAGACGGTCATAACCACGGCGCGTACGACGCCGATCGCCACGGCGACGGCGACGAGCGGAGGGACGGCCGACGACGTGAAGGTCGACACGGGCGGGGGCATCACCCTGACCACGGCCGGTCCGCTGGTCACGCTCAACAGCAACAACAAGGTCACGATCGGCGGCAACGGGCTGACGAGCTTGGGCGTCAACGGCTCCACGGGCGTCCTGATCCAGGGCGGCACGACGGGCTCGGTGACCAACAACGCCGTCATCAGCCTGACCGAGGACTACACGCCGGCCGACAGCGACGCCGATGGCGACCTGGACGGCGCGTTCGCCCAGGGCTCCAACCGATACGGCATCCGCCTGCAAGGCCCGGGCGTGTTTACCGGCGACATCGTTCAGAGCTCGACCGGCTCGATCGTCATCGAGGGCAACAATTCGGCGGGCGTCTCGCTGGAGAGCGGCCTGGTCGGCAACCTGACCGTCAACGGCGGCGTCGCCGTCACCGGGGACAACGCCTACGGCGTCCACGTCGGCGGCCCGGTCAGCGGCAACGTCACGATCAACGGGACCACGAACACCCTGGGCCTGAACGCGACGGGCGTGGCGATCGACGGCAACGTCAACGGCGCCTTCGTCATCCAGGGCGCGGTCACCACCACCGGCTATCGCTACACCACGCGCCCGGCCGAAACCTCGGTCGCCAAGCTCGACGCCGACGATCTGCTGCAAGGCGGCTCGGCCGTCCGGGTGACCGGCGACGTCGGCGGCGGCATTCTGTTGAACGGTCCAACCGCCTCGACGGTGGTCGACGGCACGACCACCACGACCAGCACCATCAGCTCTTCGACGACCGCCACCGCGTCCCTCACCAGCTTCGGCGCCGCCCCGGCCCTGCAGATCGGTTCGGACACCCGGGCCGTGACCATCGGCGCCGTCGGCGCGGCCGACAACGCCTACGGCCTGGTCTCCAAGGGTTCGATCTCGGCCAGCGGCGTCTACGACAAGGTCACCGCCACCGCCGTCCAGATCGGCGGCGCGACGGGCCAGGCCACGACCCTGGCCGGCGGCGCGCGCTTCGACGGCACGGTCGCCGCCGGCGCCCGCGACGCCACCGCCACCGGCGTGAACCTGACCGCCGGCGCCAGCGTGCCGACGATCTGGAACCGGGGCTCGATCACCGCGACCAGCGGATCCTACGCCGGCACGACCAACACGGGCGACGCTCGCGGCGTGGTGATCGCGGCCGGCGCCGTGGCCAACACCCTGAACAACAGCGGCACGATCCAGGCCACGCGCACCGGCGAAACCGGCAACGCCATCGCGGTGCTCGATTCGTCCGGAACCCTGAACACGATCAACAACAGCGGGCAGATTCTCGCCTCGGTCACCGCGCCGGGCGTGAAGACCGACGGCCTGACCACCACCACGACCGCCGTCGCCACGGGCAAGGCCATCGCCCTGGACCTGTCGGCCTCGACCACGGGCGTGACCGTCAACCAGGTCACGCCGGTCTCGACCAGCGTCACGACCACCTTCCCCAGCACCGACACGGTGACCACCACCAGCGCGGCCACGACCACGACCGCGCCGGTGATCGTCGGCGAAGTGCGGTTCGGCTCGGGCGCGGACACGTTCAACGTCCAGGCCGGCTCGGTGATCGGCGACATAACGTTCGGCGCCGGCGCCGACGCCCTGAACATCGGCGGCGGCGCCCTGGTGATCGGCGGCCTGCGCGATTCCGACGGCCAGCTGGCGATCAACGTCGCCAACGGCTCGCTGGCCGTGACCAACGCCGAGACCATCAACGCCACCAGCCTGAACATCGGCGCGAACGGCAAGATGGTGTTCACCGTCGACCCGACGGCCGGCACGAACACCCACATCGTGACCTCCGGCGCGGTCAACATCGCCTCCGGCGCCCAGCTGGGCCTGCGGCTGACCAGCCTGCTGTCCGCCCCGACCAGCTACACCGTCATCACCGGCGGCACGCTGACGGCCGGCACGATCAACCAGGACCTGCTGGGCGGCACGCCCTATCTCTACGTGGCCAGCAGCCGCACCGACACCAACAACGTCTATCTGGACGTGCGTCGCCGCACCTCGGCCGAGATCGGCATGAACAAGGCCCAGGCCTCGGCCTATGACGCCACGTTCGCCGCGCTGGGCAAGGACAGCGCCATCGCCGCGGCCTATCTGGGCCAGTCCACCAAGGACGGCCTGCTGGGTCTCTACGACCAGATGATGCCGGACCAGGGCGAAGGCATCTTCGCGGCCATGCAGAACGTGAGCCACGCGATCTCGACCGCCACGGCCTACCGTCCCGACCCGGGCGACCGCTACGGACCCGACAGCCTGTGGGTCCAGGAAATCAACACCCTGGTGCGGCGCGACACCGACGACACCATGGGCTCCGACACCCAGGCCTTCGGCTTCGTCGGCGGCTATGAGGCCATGGGCGACGCCGGCGGCGCGCTGGGCCTGACCCTGGCCTATGTCAGCGTCGAGGAACACGACATCGCCGCCAAGGTGGGCGAGCAGACCACCGGCAACTTCCTGCAGCTGGGCGCCTACTGGCGCCGGTCGATCGGCGGCTGGCGCATGAATGTCGGCGGCGGCGGCGGCTACGGCTGGTACGACGGCGACCGGACGTTCAACTCGGGCGACCTGAACAACGACGGCGTGGCCGACGTCCAACGCCACAACACCGCCAAGTGGAACGGCTACACGTTCAACGCCTTCGCCGGCACGGGCTATGAGGCCAAGTTCGCGGGCCGCTACTTCGTCCGTCCCGAAGGCTCGCTCGACTACCTCTATCTGAGCGAGGGCCAGCGCAAGGAATCGGGCGGCGGCGACGGCTTCGACCAGATCATCAGCAAGCGC
This sequence comes from Caulobacter soli, assembly GCF_011045195.1. Taxonomy (GTDB): domain Bacteria; phylum Pseudomonadota; class Alphaproteobacteria; order Caulobacterales; family Caulobacteraceae; genus Caulobacter; species Caulobacter soli. The sequence continues at coordinate 4,770,898 of NZ_CP049199.1, forward strand.
AACTCCAGCGCCCTGACCGGCGATGTCGGCGTGGCGTTCGGCGCCGACTACGGCCGCGACCTGTGGTGGCGTCCGGAAGTGCGGGTCGGCTATCGCCAGCAACTGGCCGGCGATCTGGGCGACACGATCGCCCAATACACCGGCGGCGGCACGCCCTTCACCCTGGCTTCGGCCAACGACAAGGACGGCGCGGTGACCCTGGGCTTCGCCCTGCGGGCCGGCACGCCGATGTCCTACCTGGCGATCGAAGGCAACGCCGAGGCGGCCAAGAAACAGAAGCGCTACAACCTGAAACTCACCGGACGGGCGATGTTCTAGAGCCGCCAAGGCGGCCCAAAGAACACCGATCGACAAGGCCCGCGCTCCAGCGCGGGCCTTTTTCGTTTGAAATTCCAATGCGTTAGAGGCGCCGCACGGCTCAGCCTGAAGGAAAACTCAAAGCTTCCCGCCCATAACTCTATTCAATACGTAGGAATAATCGTCTTTTGTCCCGATCAACGAAGACGTCAGCTCAGGCGTCGAGAGGGGAAGACCATGACCAAGTTTCTCACGACCCGAACCACTCTGCGCACGGCCCTGATCGCCGGCGCCTCGCTCGTCGCCATGACCGGCGCGGCCCATGCCCAGTCCGCGGCCCAGACGCCCGAGCAGCAGCAGGCCCGCATCGAGGCTCTCGAGGCCCAGCTCGAGGCCCTGTCCAGCCAGATCGCCGACCTGAAGGCCGCCACGGCCGCCAGCCTCAAGGACGTCCGCACCGTCCAGGCCGCGGCCCCCGCGGTCACCATCGCCGGCGGCAAGCCGGCCATCACCTCGGCGGACGGCGCCTTCTCGGCCAACTTCCATGCCGTCATGCAGCTGGACGCGGGCCAATATTACCAGGACAAGCCCCTGCCCGCCTCGGTCACCAACGGCCGCGACCTCAACAGCGGCACCAACTTCCGCCGCGCCCGCCTGGGCATGGACGGCAAGCTGTTCAAGAACTTCGACTACAACGTGCTGCTCGACTTCGGCGGCGCAGGCACCGACGGCTCGGGCACGCTGCAGGAGCTGTGGCTGCAGTACAACTACGCGCCCTTCAAGGTGAAGGTCGGCGCCTTCGCTCCGAACGTCGGCCTGGAAGACGTCGCCTCGACCAACGGTTCGCTGTTCCCCGAGCGTCCCTCGGGTTCGGAACTGTCGCGCGGCCTGGCCGGCGCCGACAAGCGCATCGGCCTGCAGGTCCAGGCCGTCGGCGAACGCTACCTGATCTCCGGCGCGATCACGGGCGCCAAGGCCGGCGATCCGGCCACCGCCGACGAGCAGCTGGGCTATGTGGGCCGCGTCGCCTTCGTCCCGCTCAAGGGCCTGGACTGGCTGGTCCATGTGGGCGCCAACGCCAGCGTGGTGGCCACCCCGGCCCAGACCGCCGACACCGGCCTCTACAACATCACCGTCAGCGACCGCCCGGAACTGCGGGTCGACGGCACCCAGCTGATCTCGTCGGGCGCGATCGATTCGACCGGCGGCCGCCACTACGGCTTCGAACTGGCCGCCCAGAAGAAGAACTTCTTCGTCCAGGGCGAATATTTCGACATCGCGCTGGACCGCCGCAACCCGGCCGCCAACGTCACCGATCCCAAGTTCAAGGCCTGGTACGTGGAAGGCTCGTGGATCCTGACCGGCGAAGCCCGCAAGTACAGCGCCACCAACTTCGCCTTCGACGCCCCGGCGGTCGACAAGCCGTTCGACCCGAAGAAGGGCCAGTGGGGCGCCTGGGAACTGGCGGCGCGCTATTCGGTCGCCGACCTGAACTACCACGAGTACTCGAGGGTGGCGGCCGACCGCGTGCGCGGCGGCGACCAGCAGATCACCTCGGTCGGCCTGAACTGGTTCCCCAATACCGCGACCAAGTTCTCGCTGGACTACCTGGATGTCAGCGTCGACCGCCGCAACGCGGCCGGCCTGCAGGCCGGGCAGGACTACCACGTGGTCAACCTGCGCAGCCAATACGCGTTCTAGGGCGCAAGCAGCATGACCAAGCTTCCCGCAAGCCGGGCGCCCCGTCCCTCCCGCCGCGCGATCGTCGCGGCGGGAGCCGGGATCGGCGCCCTTACCGGCCTGGGCCTGGGCGCGACGGCTTCGGCCGCCGCCAAGCCGTTGACCCTGCTCAATGTCAGCTATGACCCGACCCGTGAGCTCTACAAGGACATCAACGCCGCCTACGCCAAGTACTGGAAGGACAAGGTCGGCCAGGACCTGGTGATCAACCAGAGCCACGGCGGTTCGGGCAAGCAGGCCCGTTCGGTGATCGACGGCCTGCAGGCCGACGTCGTCACCCTGGCCCTGTCCAACGACATCGACGAGATCGCCAAGCGCGGCCTGATCGCCAAGAACTGGCAGTCGCGCCTGCCCGACAACTCGGCGCCCTACACCTCGACGATCATCTTCCTGGTCCGCAAGGGCAATCCCTGGAAGATCAAGGACTGGGGCGACCTGATCAAGCCGGGCATCGACATCGTCACCCCCAATCCCAAGACCGGCGGCGCGCCGCGCTGGGCCTATCTGGCGGCCTGGGCGTGGGCGGTGAAGCAGCCGGGCGGCAACGACGCCAAGGCCCAGGCCTACGTCAAGCAGCTCTATGCGCAGGTGCCGGTGCTGGACACCGGCGCGCGCGGCTCGCTGACCACCTTCGTCCAGCGCGGGATCGGCGACGTCCTGCTGACCTGGGAAAACGAAGCCCACCTGGCCCGCCAGGAGTTCGGCGCCGACAAGTTCGAGATCGTCTATCCGTCGATGTCGATCCTGGCCGAGCCTTCGGTCGCCGTGGTCGACAAGAACGTCGACCGCCACAAGACCAGGACGGTGGCCGAGGGCTATCTCAACTTCCTCTACAGCCCCATCGCCCAGGACCTGATCGGCAAGAACAACTACCGTCCGCGCAACGCGGCGGCCGCGGCCAAGTACGCCAGCAAGTTCCCGAAGATCCCGCTGGTCACCGTCGACGACCAGTTCGGCGGCTGGGCCAAGGCCCAGGCCCGGCACTTCGCCGACGGCGGCGTGTTCGACCAGATCTACAAACCCGGCGTTTAACCCCTTTTACGACCCACTTCTCACGTGAGCGACATCGCCATGACCCACGATCTCAAGACCCCCACGCGTCGCGGCCTTCTGGGCTCCGCGACCGCCGGCGCCGCGGCCCTGGCGGTTCCCGCCGCCCTGGCCGGCTCGGCCCACGCTCAAGGCGTCAAGCCGCTGACCCTGCTGAACGTCAGCTACGACCCGACCCGCGAGCTCTACAAGGACATCAACGCCGCCTACGCCAAGTACTGGAAGGAAAAGGTCGGCCAGGACCTGACCATCAACCAGTCGCACGGCGGTTCGGGCAAGCAGGCCCGCTCGGTGATCGACGGCCTGCAGGCCGACGTCGTCACGCTGGCTCTTGCGTATGACATCGACGAGATCGCCGCCAAGGCCAAGCTGCTGCCGGCCAACTGGCAATCGCGCCTGCCCAACAACTCGACCCCCTACACCTCGACGATCGTGTTCCTGGTCCGCAAGGGCAATCCCTGGAAGATCAAGGACTGGGGCGACCTGATCAAGCCAGGCATCGACGTGATCACCCCCAACCCGAAGACCTCGGGCGGGGCGCGCTGGAACTACCTGGCCGCCTGGGCCTGGGCCCTGAAGCAACCGGGCGGCAACCCCGCCAAGGCCGAGGCCTTCGTCGGCGAGCTGTTCCGCCACGTGCCGGTGCTGGACACCGGCGCCCGCGGCGCGACCACCAGCTTCACCCAGCGCGGCCTGGGCGACGTTCTGCTGTCGTGGGAGAACGAGGCCTACCTGGCGCAGGACGAACTGCCGGGCAAGTTCGACATCGTCTATCCGTCGATCTCGATCCTGGCCGAGCCGCCGGTGGCCCTGATCGACAAGAACGTCGACCGCCACAAGACCCGCGTGGCGGCCGAGGGGTATCTCAACTTCCTCTACAGCCCCATCGCCCAGGACCTGATCGGCAAGAACTATTACCGCCCACGCAGCGCCGCGGCGGCCGCCAAGTACGCCAGCAAGTTCAAGTCGATCCCGCTGGTCACCATCGACGACACCTTCGGCGGCTGGAAGAAGGCCCAGACCACGCACTTCAACGACGGCGGCGTCTTCGACCGGATCTACAAGCCGAAATAAGCCGTAACCGGCTACCGATATCGACCATGGCGGCGGGAACCTTCAAGGGGGTTTCCGCCGTTGTGCATTTGGGGCCAATGTCTGGAACCCGACTCCGCAAGCGGCGTTGGGTGCAGGCGGGGCGTGCGAGCAGGGTCGGGCCATTCACGTATGACGGATATTCTGAGGTCGGAACGCGCGGCCGAAGCCCTGAACGCCGAACATGGCGCGGGCGACCCCTTCGCCGCGGCGATCCGCGCCACGCGCATGGCGATGATCGTCACGGACGCCCGCCAGGCCGACAACCCGATCATCTTCGCCAATGACGCCTTCCTGGCCCTGACCGGCTATCAGCGCGACGAGGTCATCGGTCGCAACTGCCGCTTCCTGCAGGGACCCGACACCGACCGCGACCAGGTCGACCGCCTCCGCCAGGCCATCGCCGAGGGCGAGGACATCGCGGTCGACATCCTGAACTACCGCAAGGACGGCACGACGTTCTGGAACGCCCTCTACCTGTCGCCCGTGCGCGGCAAGGCCGGCGAGATCGTCTATTTCTTCGCCTCGCAACTGAACGTCAGCGACAAGAAGCGCGCCGAGTTCGAGCTGGGCGACGTCCGCGATCGCCTGGAGGCGGCCGTGGCCGAGCGCACCCGCGAACTGACCCAGGCGCTGGAGCAGAAGACCGCCCTGCTCCACGAGGTCGACCACCGGGTCAAGAACAACCTCCAGCTCATCTCGTCCCTACTGCTGCTGCAGAACCGCCGCGTCACCGACCCGGCGGTCAAGAACAGCCTGCGCGGCATGCTGGAGCGGGTCAGCGCCATCGCCACCGTCCACCGCCGCCTGTTCCAGAACGAGGACGTCGAGCGCTTCGACGTCTCGGCCTTCGTGCGCGACCTGGTCAGTGACATGATGGGCTCGGCCCGGCGCGACGACATCAAGGTGCGTCTGGACCTGGAGCGCGTCGACATCGCCGCCTCCAAGGCCGCGCCCCTGGCCCTGGTGATCAGCGAGCTGTTCTCCAACGCCCTGCGCCACGGCTTTCCGCCCGAGAGCCTGAACGGTCGCGTCGGCGAGATCTTCGTCGGCCTCACCCGCCAGGACGCGGAATTCCGGATCGAAATCGCCGACGACGGCGTTGGTGTGGAGAATTCCGCATCGTCGGGCGGATTCGGTCTGACCATCGTTCAGCTGCTCTGCCAGCAGCTGAAAGCGCGATCCCAGACCACGCCCGCCGATCCTGGAACCCGCGTCGTGGTGCACCTGCCGGTCAATGGCGTTCATCACTGAGTTAGGTTGGATTTGGTGATGAACGAGCGTCCGCTCGACGTGCTGATCGTGGAAGACGAGGTCCTGCTGGCCACCGAGCTGGAGTTCCTGGTCGAAGAGGTCGGCTGCCATCCCGTCGGCATGGCGATGAGTTCGGACGAGGCCATGGCCATGGCCAGCGACCTGCGCCCCGACCTGGCTCTCGTCGACGTCCACCTGCGCGACGGCCCGACGGGCGTGGACGTGGCCCGTTCGATCCATGACGATTGCGGCGGCGTGGCCCTGTTCATGACCGCCAACGTCAAGCGCCTGCCCGACGACTTCGCCGGCGCCTGCGGGGTGATCGGCAAGCCCTATTCCGAGCACGGGGTGAAGACCGCCCTGTCCTATCTGACCATCTGCCTGCGCGAAGGCCGTGCGCCGGGTCCGCCGCCGGTGGGCCTGGAGCTATCGCCGGCCTATGCCGAGCGCTGGGGCCTGACCGTCCTGCCGCGCGCCAGCTAGGTGGGCGTTCCCCTTATCGCCTCGGTCGTCGGCACCGCCGCCGCCCTACTGTCGATCACCAGCTTCGCGCCGCAGATCGTCAAGATCTGGAAGGAGAAGGACGCCGAATCGGTGTCGCTGCGGACCTATCTGGTCACCGTCGCCGGCTTCTGCTGCTGGGTCGCCTATGGCGTGCTGATCAAGGCCTGGCCGGTGATCGCCTCCAACACCGCCTGCCTGCTGATGTCGGGCGCGGTGCTGGCGTTGAAGTGGCGGTTCAGCCGCCACCCGCGATGATTTCAAGCGACGCGTGACAGGGGGGACGGGGTCCGCTATCGAAGCGCGCCTTTCGCCTTACAGGACCGCCGCCTTGACCGACGTCGCCGAGGAAGCGGGCTGGGCCACCGCCAAGACCCTGGCCGAAGCCCTGCCCTATATCCAGATCTACGACCGCGAGACGGTGGTGATCAAATACGGCGGTCACGCCATGGGCCAGGAAGAGGTCGCCAAGGTGTTCGCGGCCGACGCCGTGCTGCTGAAGCTGCTGGGCGTCCACCCCGTGGTGGTGCACGGCGGCGGCCCGCAGATCAGCCGCATGCTCGACAAGGCCGGCGTCAAGTCGACCTTCGTCGATGGGCTGCGCGTCACCGACGAGGCCACCATGGAAGTGGCCGAGATGGTGCTGTCGGGCGCCATCAACAAGGAAATCGCCAACTGGATCACGCTGGCCGGCGCCGAGGCTGACGTGCGCGGCGTGGGCCTGTCGGGCAAGGACGCTCGGATGATCACCGCCGAGAAGGTGACCCGCATCCGCAAGGATCCGGACAGCAATATCGAGCAGGTCGTCGACCTGGGCTTCGTGGGCGAGCCGACCAAGGTCGACCCGCACATCATCCAGGCCCTGCTGACCTCGGAAACCGACTACATCCCGGTGATCGCCCCTATCGGCGTCTCCACCGAGGGCCAGACCTTCAACATCAACGCCGACACCGTGGCCGGCGCCCTGGCGGGCGCCTTGAAGGCCAAGCGGATGCTGATGCTGACGGACATCGCCGGGGTGCTGGACGGCGACGGCCAGCTGATCCGCCAGATGACGATCGAAGAGGCCCGCGGCCTGATCGCCAGCGGCGTGGCCAGCGGCGGCATGATCCCCAAGCTGGAGAACGCCATCCACGCGGTGGAGAACGGCGTCGAGGCCGTGGTCATCCTGGACGGACGCCGTCCCCACGCCATGCTGGTCGAACTGTTCAGCGAGCACGGCGCGGGTACGCTGATCTCGAAATGACGGCCGACCTCACCCACGTCGAGACCTGGCTCTTCGACCTGGACAACACCCTCTATCCGGCCGAGTCCGAGTACATGGCCCTGATCGAGGGCCGGATGACCGACTTCGTGACGCGCTTCACGGGCCTGCCCCGCGACGAGGCCAAGGCCTTGCAGAAGCGCTACTACACCGAGCACGGCACCACCCTGGCCGGGCTGATGATGCACCACGGCATGGAGCCCAAGGCGTTCCTGGACGAGGTGCACGACGTCTCGATGGACCGCCTGACGCCCGACGGGGCCCTGCGCGAGGCCATCCTGCGCCTGCCCGGCCGCCGCCTGGTGTTCACCAACGGCTCGATCGGTCACGCCGAGCGGGTGCTGGGGCGCCTCGGCCTGGACGACCTGTTCGAGGACACCTTCGCGATCGAGACCGCCGACTATCTGCCCAAGCCGGCCATGGCCACGTTCGAGAAGATGACGGCCCGCCATAACGTGACGTCCAAGGTCGCGGCCTTCTTCGAGGACAGCGAGAAGAACCTCGCCCCCGCCGCCCTGCTGGGCATGACCACGATCCTGGTCGGCGCCCACGCGGCCGCCTCGACCGCCGATTTCGTCCATCACCGCACGCACGACCTCGCCGGGTTCCTGACCTCGGCGCGCCTGAAGGAAGCCTGACATGACCGCCGCCCTCACCCTCGCCGACCTGCAGACCGAAGTCGAAGCCGCCTGGGAGGCCCGCGACGGCGTCTCCACCGCCACCACCGGTCCGGTGCGCACGGCGGTCGAGGAAACCCTGCTGCTGATCGACGCCGGCAAGGCCCGGGTGTCGGAAAAGATCGACGGCGAGTGGACCACCCACCAATGGCTGAAGAAGGCCGTGCTGCTGTCGTTCCGCCTCAACCCCAACGCCATCATGCGCGCCGGCACGATGGGCGGCGCGGTCGGCCCGTGGTGGGACAAGGTGCCCAACAAGTTCGACGGCTGGGAAGCGCCGCAGTTCGAGGCCGCCGGCTTCCGCGCGGTGCCCGGCTCGATCGTCCGTCGCGGCGCCTATGTCGGCAAGAACGTCATCCTGATGCCGTCGTTCGTGAACATCGGCGCTTACGTGGACGACAGCACCATGGTCGACACCTGGGTGACGGTCGGCTCGTGCGCCCAGATCGGCAAGCGCGTCCACCTCTCCGGCGGCGTCGGCATCGGCGGCGTGCTGGAGCCCCTGCAGGCCAACCCGACCATCATCGAGGACGACTGCTTCATCGGCGCCCGCTCGGAAGTCGTCGAGGGCGTGGTGGTCGGCGAGGGCTCGGTCCTGTCGATGGGCGTGTTCATCTCCGCCTCGACCAAGATCGTCGACCGCGCCACCGGCCAGATCCACATCGGCAAGGTGCCGCCCTACAGCGTCGTCGTGCCCGGCAGCCTGCCCGACAAGAACGGCGGCCCCAGCCTGTCGTGCGCCGTGATCGTCAAGACGGTCGACGCCAAGACCCGCTCGAAGACCTCGATCAACGACCTGCTGCGGGACTAAGCCGGACGACGGGCGGGGCCAGCGCGGTCCCGCCCGTCAGCCTGATCACACCCTATCGCGGCCCGATGGTCGACGAGGGGCCGGCGTTCGCCGCATGCTCGGACGCCAGGATGGCCGTCTTCTCCTTGGAGCCGACGCTCGAGCCGAAATAGAATCCGATGATCGAAATCCAGGCCGTGCCCAATACGCCGAGCAATGTCTGAGCCAGAGGATTCGAGGTCGGAGTCGTCAAGGCGTGGGCTATCACGCCGAAAAAGCCGAGCGTGACGAGTATGGCCAGCAATGGATTGGTCCACCAATCCTTCGCCTGCAACTGACGCACGCGGGCGCCTTCACGATCCTTGGCGGCCGTCTGTTCCAGCGAGACCAGAGTGTCCAGCCGCTTGCCGAAATCCTCCACCGCCTCCGGGGCCGGCGCGGCCTGGGCCAGGGCGTTGAGCAGCTCGGTCTCGGCCGACTGGACCTTGGCGGTCTGACCCGTCGCCCCGTCCAGGGCCTTGTCGACCTCGTCGGCCGTGGCCTCGGCGTCGCCCGCGACCGATCGGCCCAAGGCCTCCAGGGCGGTGGCGCTCATCGCGCCGCCCAGCAGGGCCGACAGGACCGGCGCATCGGCGGCGATCTTGGTCTTGATGTTTTCCAGGCTCATGGCGGACCTCAGGCGGCGTATTTCAGCAGGTCGTTGGCGCGATTCAGCCAACCTTTCAGGAACACCGCCTGGGTCGGGTCCTCGGCGACTCGGGCGTGGATCCGCTTGACCCGCTGGCTCAGGATCGACCGCCCCACGATCTTGGGATCGGCCTTGGCCAGGGCCGTGGTGGTCTGGTTGCCGATCGCGCCGTCGGCGCTGACGCCCAGCGCCGTCTGAAGCCAGATCGTCGCGCGCCTGGGTCCGTAGAGCACCGCGCAGTCGATGACGATCATCTTCAGATTGCCGTCGGTGATCACGCCGAAGCCAGGCTGGGTGATGTAGCGGTCCTTGTAGATGGCGATCGCTTCGGACCGGCTCATGTCGCGAACCTCGTCCGACGTGGCCTTGCGGCCCAGGTTGCGCCAGGCGCCCAAGGTCGCCGCCGTGACGCCGAAGTTCGTGGCCCCGCCCTTGTCGTTGGCGTGGTTCACATAGCCGCCCTCGTACAAGAGCACGCGGTCGAGAATTTCGTCATCCGTCATGGCGTCCCCCGATGCCGTGAGAAGCCGATAGGATAACAGCGTTATTCAATAACTCAATAGTTGCGCTTCATGTTTAGTCTCGCCCATTGCGTTCATCGCGACTCGCTGTCGGGCCGATAAGGCGTCCCGTCGCGACGCCGATAAAAGTCCTCGCCCGCCCGCGCGACCATGTCGATGTCGCTGTAGGTGCAGGTGTCCCGGTCCGGCCGGCGCGAGCCCATCTCCAGCAGCACGGCCTCGCGGTCGGAACGGTTCTCCAGGTGGTGGCCGTTTTCGACCCCGGCCTTGAAGCCCGCGCAGTCGCCGGGCCGCAGGATCGTCTCGCCGCCACCTTCTCCTTGGGCGTCCTCGACCAGCACCACCTCGCCCTCGACCACCCAGACGAACTCGTCTTCCGCGCTATGCCAATGGCGCTGGCTGCTCCACTGGCCCGGCGGCAGGCGCATCAGGTTGACGCCGAACTGATCCAGCCCGGCCGCGTCGCCCAGGGCCCATCGCCGACGCTCCCGGCACGGCGCGTCGTGCGGCGGTGGGTAGTCGGTCCCGACCCGCGTGGGGGCGATGGGAATGTCGATCTTCGGCATGGCGGCGTTCTCGGGTTTGCGTCAGGCGCCAGGGGAGCCTAAAGCCAGGACAATGAGTGACAACAGCCCCTCCCTCGTCCTGGATCCCGTCGCGCTCGCGCAGGCCTTGATCCGCCGCCCGTCCGTGACCCCGGCCGACGAAGGCGCGATGGACGTGTTGCAGCGCCAGCTGGAAGCCCTGGGCTTCAACTGCCGCCGCATGAAGTTCGGCGAGATCGAGAACCTCTACGCCAAGCGCGGCGCAGCCCGCCCCAACCTCTGCTTCGCGGGCCACACCGACGTGGTGCCGGTCGGCGACGACGCGGCCTGGACCGCCGGCCCCTTCGAGGCCGAGATCAAGGACGGGGTGCTGTACGGCCGCGGCGCGGTCGACATGAAGAGCGCCATCGCCGCGTTCGTCGCCGCCGTCTCGCGCCTGCCGCAAGACCTGCCCGGCTCGCTCAGCTTCCTGATCACCGGCGACGAGGAGGGCGTGGCCGAGGACGGCACCGTTCGCGTCGTCCAGGCCCTGGCCGCCGAGGGCGAGGTCATCGACCACTGCATCGTCGGCGAGCCCACCAGCGCCAACCTGCTGGGCGACATGGTCAAGATCGGCCGGCGGGGCAGCATCAACGCCTGGATCGCCGTGGACGGCAAGCAGGGCCACGTGGCCTATCCGCACCGCGCCGCCAACCCGATCCCGGTGATGGTCGACATCCTGAGCCGCCTGCAATCGCGCGTGCTCGACGACGGCTACGAAGGCTTCCAGCCCTCGAACCTGGAAGTCACCACGGTCGACGTCGGCAACACCGCCACCAACGTCATCCCCGCCAGCGCCAAGGCCCGGGTCAATATCCGCTTCAATCCGGCCCACCAGGGCAAGGACCTGCAGGCCTGGATCGAGCAGGAGTGCCGCGAGGCCGCCGAGGGCTTTTCGGGCCGGGTCGAGGCGCTGTGCAAGATCAGCGGCGAGGCCTTCCTGACCCAGCCGGGGGCCTTCACCGACGTGATCGTGGCCGCCGTCGGCGACGCCACCGGCCGCGTGCCCGAGCTGTCCACCACCGGCGGCACCAGCGACGCGCGGTTCATCCGCAGCCTGTGCCCAGTGGTCGAGTTCGGCCTGGTCGGCTCGACCATGCACCAGGTCGACGAGCGGGTCCCGGTTGATGAAGTCGAGGCCCTGGCTGACATCTACCAGGCCCTGATCGGCCGCTATTTCGCGGCCTTCGCGGCCTAGACGACCCGGAGCGGCGATGGACGAGCTTTCGATCGCCGACATCCTGGCCGAGGTGGCCGTGCTGGTGAAGCCGTACTTCGGCCGAGGGCGGACCGCCGACTACATCCCCGAACTGGCCAATGTGACGCCGACCAAGTTCGGCATGGCCGTGCGCACGATCGGCGGACAGGAAGCGGTGATCGGCGACGCCGACGAGGGTTTCTCGGTCCAGAGCATCACCAAGGTGTTCTCCCTGGGCCTGGCGCTGAACCGCTTCGGCGACGAGGTCTGGACGCGGGTGGGCAAGGAGCCGTCGGGCACGCCGTTCAACCATCTCTCCCAGCTGGAATCCGAAGAGGGCGTGCCGAGGAACCCCTTCATCAACGCCGGGGCCATCGCGGTCTGCGACCAGCTGATGGACGTGTTCAAGGATCCGCCAGCCCTGGTGCGCGGCTTCGCGGGCTTCCTGGCCGGCGAGAAGGTCGAGATCGACGAGGCGGTGGCGGCGTCCGAGCTGGCCAACGCCTGGCAGAACCGCGCCATCGCCAACCTGATGCGCGGCAAGGGCACGATCACGCACGATCCGGAGGCCGTGGTCGCCGCCTATTGCCGCCAGTGCGCCCTGACCATGAGCTGCCGGCAGCTGGCCCGCGCCATGCTGCCCCTGGCGGCCGGCGGCTTCTCGCCGATCGTCGAGGAGACGATCTTTCCCGAGCGCCTGACCCGGCGCCTGAACGCCCTGCTGCTGACCTGCGGCATCTATGACAGCGTCGGCAGCTTCGCCTATCGCGTCGGCCTGCCGGCCAAGAGCGGCGTCGGCGGCGGCGTCGTCGCCATCGTGCCGGGCAAGGCGGCGATCGCGGTGTGGTCGCCGGAGCTGGACCGCTTCGGCACCTCGGTGGTGGGGACGGTGGCGCTGGAACGGTTCAGCCAGCTGACCAACTGCTCGGTGCTGTAAGGGCGTCTACCTAGTCTTGAGCCAGATCAAGGTCGCTCCCAAGGCGGCCGGGGAAGCTTCACCGTTCCAGTAACGGAGAGCTTCCATGGGCCCCTTCCTCATCCTCGTGCTCGTCGCCTTCGGCGCCTTCATGGCGGCGCTGGCGTTCGGCCAGATCCAGACGGCGCGCGCCGAGCGCGCCAGGCGCCGCTAGGCTTCGCCCTCGTAGCCGACGCCGGTCAGGTACAGCCCATCGGCCGGGGCGACCGGCCCGCAGGCCGTGCGGTCCCTGGCCTCCAGCGCCGCGCGCACGTCGTCGGCGGTCCAACGCCCGACCCCGACCTCGGCCAGGGTGCCGGCCATCGACCGCACCTGGCGATGCAGGAAGGAGCGGGCCTCGAACACCAGATGGACCTCGTCGCCGACCCGCAGCACCCGAGCCACGTCCAGGGTCTTGAGCGGCGACTTGGCCTGGCAGGCCATGTCGCGGAAGGTGGTGAAGTCGTGCAGCCCGACCAGATGCTGGGCGGCCACGTGCATCGCCTCGGCGTCGACCGGCTTCTTGACGTGCCAGACCTTGCCCGCCTCCAGGGCCGGCGGGGCGCGGCGGTTGAGGATGCGGTAGAGGTAGCGGCGCTCGTTGGCCGAGAACCGGGCGTGCCAGTCGTCGGACACGACCGTCGCGTCCAGCACGCTGACCGCCTCGCGCACCAGGTGGGCGTTCAGCGCGTTCATCACCGTCTCGGTCGGCCAGTCGCGCTCCAGGTCCACATGCACCACCTGGGCCGTGGCATGGACGCCGGTGTCGGTGCGCCCGGCGGCCGCGATGCGGATCGCCTGGCCGCTGAAGGCCTTCACCGCCGCTTCGATCGCGCCCTGCACCGACGGCTGCGAGGCCTGGGCCTGGAAGCCGTTATAGGGCCGGCCGTCATATTCGATCGTCAGGCGGTAGCGGGGCATCAGGCCAGGACCGCGCCCGTCGCCAGCGGGAAGCCGCGCACGAAGACTTCCGCCTCCTGGACGCCCTTGCCCTCGCGCTGAGCCTTGAGCAGGCGCACGGCGCCCTCTCCGCAAGCGATCAGCAGGGCGTCGTCGAGCACGGCGCCGGGCGCGCCCTCGGCGTCCTCGACGCGCGACAGCAGGGCCTTCACGCGCACCGGCCCCTTGTCGCTCGGCGCCTCGAACCAAGCGCCCGGGAATGGCGACAGGCCTCGGATGTGGCGGTCGACCTCGGCGGCCGGACGGGTCCAATCGATGCGGGCCTCGGCCGACTTGATCTTCTTGGCGTAGGTGACGCCGTCTTCACTCTGCGGGACCTCGCGCGCCCCGCCGCGTTCGATGGCGGCCAAGGCGACGGGCAGCATGCGCGAGCCGACGGCGGCCAGCTTGTCGTGCAGGGTCCCGGCGGTCTCCAGGGCGTCGATCCGCACCTGCTCGCCCATCAGCACCGGGCCTTCGTCCAGGCCCACGCTCATCCGCATCACCTGGACGCCAGTCACCGCGTCGCCGGCCATGATCGCCCGCTGGATCGGCGCGGCGCCGCGCCAACGCGGCAGCAGGCTGGCGTGCAGGTTGAAACAGCCCAGGCGCGGGGCGTCGAGCACTTCGGCCACCAGGATCTGGCCAAACGCCACGACCACGGCGGCGTCGAGGTCGAGCGCGCGGAAGGCCTCGATCTCCTCGGCCGTCTTCATGGAGACCGGCGTGCGCACCGGCAGGCCCAGGCTCTCGGCGAAGGCGTGGACCGGCGAGGGCTTCAGGTCCTGGCCGCGACCGCGCGGGGCGGGCGGCTGGGAATAGACGCAGGCGATCTCGTGGCCGGCGGCGACGAGCTCGGCCAGGCAGGCGACGGAGAATTCGGGCGTTCCGAGAAAGGCGAGGCGCATGGCGAGGGTTTAGACGGCCTGCGTCGCGGGGGAAAGCTGGAGTCGGAACCTACACCGTAGACCGCCGTTCTATGGGCGACCCTATTTCCAGGAGGAAACGCCATGCGCTCCGTCACTCTCTTCGCCGTCGCCGGCCTGGCCGCCCTGTCGCTGGCCGCCTGCTCGGACGAGCACGCCACCCAGATCAAGGAAGGCGCCAAGGCCGCCGGCAGCGAGATCAAGCAGGCCGCCACCGACATCAAGAACGATCCCGACGTCAAGGAAGCCGGCACGGCGCTGAAGGAAAGCACCGAGGAAGCCGCCGCCGACGCCAAGGTCGCGGCCGGCGAGGCCGTCGACAAGGCCAAGGAAGCCGGCGCCAAGGCGGGCGTCGAGACCAAGGAAGCGGCGGCCGACATCAACGCCGACGCCAAGAAGGCCGGTACGAAGGCCAAGCAGGACGTCCACGAGGCAACGAAGTAGATGACGATCGGGGACATGCGCTTGTGCGTGTCCCCACCGGCTCAGCGCATTTCGGAAGCTATAGCCGCCGCCACGCCATGATTTGGGGACGCGCCCAAGGGCATGTCCCCGGCCTGACTAGGCCGCGCGGCGCGCCTTCTTGACCTTGCTGATGGCCCGGTCGCGCTTGAGGCGCGATAGGTGGTCGATGAACAGCACGCCCTTCAGGTGATCCATCTCGTGCTGGATGCAGACCGCGAACAGGTCCTGCGCCTCTTCCTCGACGGCCTCGCCCTTGTAGTTCAGGTAGGTGAGCTTGACCTTGGCGGGACGCTCGACCGCGTCGTAGACCTCGGGCACCGACAGGCAGCCTTCCTCGTATTCGAAAAGCTCCTCGGACTCCCAGGTGATCTTCGGATTGACGAAGTAGCGGGGGGCCGGCTCCTCGCCCTCGCGGGCCAGGTCCATGACGATCACGTTGACCAGTTCGCCGACCTGCACGGCCGCCAGGCCGATGCCGGGGGCGTCATACATGGTCTCCAGCATGTCATCCATCAGCGCGCGCAGGGCGTCGTCGACGGCGGGCACGTCCTTGGAGACTTGCTTCAGGATCGCCAGATCGGCGGCGTTATCGACGGTGAGGATGCGACGGATGGCCATGATATCGCTCAGGTAAGGGCAGCGCCGCCCGGGGTCAAGGCGACGGAAGGGCGCGGCTGGCGGTCACGCCGCTTTCAAAATCCGCTCGTCCCGGCGAACGCCGGGATGAGCGGAGAAAAGAAGCGCTACGATTTGGCCTGCAGCTTCGGCGTCTCGTCCGCCGCCAGCTTGATCAACGGCCGCACCGCGCCCTCGACCGGCGTCAGCTCGGTGATCTCCTTGCCCTCGTGGTCCACCGACAGGTCCTCGAAGCGGCGGGCCTGGGTCAGGACCTGGCTTTCCAGCGAGCCGACGAACTGGTTGTAGCGGCCGACCGCCGCCTCCAGCGCCTTGCCCACCGAGCCGGCGTGGGCGCCCATCACGGCGATGCGCTTGTAGAGTTCGCGGCCCACGGCGACGATGTTGGCGGCGTTCTTGGCCTGGTCCTCGGCGCGCCAGCCATAGGCCACGGCCTTGCAGAGCGCGAACAGGGTGGTCGGGGTGACCAGCAGCACCCGGCGATCCATGGCCTCGGTCATCAGGTCGGGCAGGCGGTCGAGCGCCGCGGCCAGGAAGCCGTCGCCGGGCACGAACATGGCCACGAAGTCGGGTGAGCCCTCGCTGGCGAACTGGTCCCAATAGGCTTTGGCGGAAAGCCCCTGCATGTGGGCGCGGACGCTGGCGGCGTGGCGGGCCAGGGCGCTTTCGCGCAGATGGTCCTCGGTCGCTTCCTGGGCCTCGAGGAAGGCGTTCAGCGAGCACTTGGCGTCGATGACGAACACCCCGCCGCCCGGCATCTTGACCTTCACGTCGGGACGACGGCGGCCCT
The DNA here is from genome assembly GCF_011045195.1 of Caulobacter soli. Taxonomy (GTDB): domain Bacteria; phylum Pseudomonadota; class Alphaproteobacteria; order Caulobacterales; family Caulobacteraceae; genus Caulobacter; species Caulobacter soli. The sequence continues at coordinate 4,787,265 of NZ_CP049199.1, forward strand.
CGTCGCTCTCGACGCTGAACTGTTCCTCGAAGTCGAAACGGTTGTTGAGGCCGGCGGCCTCCAGCACGTTGCGCAGGGTCTGCTCGCCCCAGCGGCCCTGGACGCCGGCCCCGCGACGCAGGGCGGCCGACAGTTTGCGGGCCTCGAACTGGGTGGCGACCGAGGCCTCCATCAGGGCGTTGATCTGGGCCTTGAGGCCGCCGGTCTCTTCGGCGCGGGCCTTTTCGACGGCGGTGACCTGGGCCTCGAACTTGGCCAGGGTCTCGGCCACGGGCTTGAGCTGGGCTTCGAGGCGGGCCTGCGACAGCAGCTCGCGGCTCTTGAAGTTCTCCTCGGTGCGCTTGATCAGCGCCTCGGCCACGGTGTTGGCGGTCATGGTCGCCTGCTGGGCGGCCTGGGCGCGGATCAGCTCGCCTTGCGTGGCGGTCTGATCCTCCAGCAGCCGGGCTCGCTCGTCGGCCTGGATGAGCTTGGCGTTCAGGTCCCAGGCCTTGGCCTCGGCGCGCGCGGCGCGGCCCATGGCCCAGATGGCGACCGCCGCCGCGACGATGGCCACCAGCAGCAGGACGAGGGCGAGGATCAGGAACGGATCAGAGAAGTTCATGCTCCGTTCTTAGCCGGAGTCGGGGGATCGGGGAAGCCAAAGCCTCCCCCTATGGGGGAGGTGTCGGCGAAGCCGACGGAGGGGGGAGGGATTGGCAGGCAGCATTCAGGATCGGCGACCCTAAAACTCCCCCCACCGATCGCTACGCGATCGCCTCCCCCACGGGGGGAGGCTTGAACTAAGCCGGCCTACGCGCCCTCAACGCCTGGGCGATCGTCCCGTCGTCCAGCCAGTCCAGGTCCCCGCCCACCGGCACGCCCCGCGCCAGCATCGTCACCGACACGCCGGTCGGCGCCAGACGATCCGCCAGGTAATGCGCCGTGGTCTGGCCGTCGACCGTGGCCGGCAGGGCCAGGATGACCTCCTGGATCTCGCTGTTGCTGGCCCGGCCCAGCAGTTCGCCCACCCGCAACGCCTCGGGCCCGACCCCGTCCAGGGCCGACAGCAGGCCGCCCAGCACGTGATAGCGGCCCTTGAACGAGCCGCCGCGCTCCATGGCCCATAGCGAGCCGACCTCCTCGACCACGCACAGCAGACGGTTGTCGCGGGTGGCGTCCGAGCAGACGGCGCAGGGATCGGAGGTGTCCAGCGAGCCGCACACCGAACAGGTGCGCACCTTGGCCTGGGCGTCGACGATCGCCGCCGCCAGCGGGGCCAGCAGGGTGTCGCGCTTCTTCAGCAGGGCCAGGGCCGCGCGCCGGCCCGACCGCGGCCCCAGGCCCGGAAGCTTGGACAGCAGAGCGATCAGCCGCTCGATCTCGGGTCCGGCGGATGCGGCCATCAGTCGTCCTTGTGCGGCGCAGTCAGCGGCTGCGGACGGCGACCAGCTTCCAGCAGCGGCAAACCCGCCTCAGTCGGCAGATAGATGATCTGGTGACCCCCTTTCTCGGAGGTCTCCTGCAGCATCTCGATATAGCGCCAGCGCAGGTAACCCTCGGGACCGCCCAAGCTCTCGGCGATGATCTTGTTGGCCGCCGCGACACCCTGAGCGCGGCGAACCTCGGCCTTGGCGTCGTAGTCGGCGGCCTCGAACTTGGCCAATGCCTCCTGCACCCTAACCTGACGGTTCTGGGTAGCTCGGGCCAGTTCGGCCTCGCCGTGCTTGCGCGCCGCGAAGACGCTGTACTGTGGCCAGCCGATCAGCAGGCCGACGATGATCAGCAGGACCAGGCCGATCCCGAGAAAACCCAATCCGCGCATGCTCAGCATCCCCCGTTGATCCGATTGGCGCCTAGAACTTCATCCCGGGCAGGCCGCCCATCATGCCGGCCATGGGACCAGCGGCTTCCTGCATCATCTGCGCCTGCTGGGCGTCGAGCTTGCGCTTGGCGTCGGCGTGGGCGGCGACGATCAGGTCGGCGATCACCTCGCCCTCGCCCGGCTCGACGAGGCTTTCGTCCAGCACCACCTTGGCCAGTTCGCCCGACCCCTTGAGGGTGACGGTGACCATGCCGCCGCCGGCGGTGCCGTCGACGGTCAGCTCGGCGAGCCGCGCCTGGGCGTCGGCCAGTTTCTGCTGCATGGCCTGGGCCTGCTTCATCAGGCCGCCGAGGTCTTTCATGGGTTCAACTCCATAAGCTCCGAGGACGAAACAAGTCCGTTTCCCCGGCGAAGGCCGGGGCCCAGGTGAAACCCACCAACGGCCCCGGATGAATCTGGGTCCCGGCCTTCGCCGGGAAGACGGATATAATGAGCCTAGAGGTCTTCGACCTCGTCCGGCTCGATCGGCGGCGCCTCGGGCGTCATCATCTTGCGGACCTCGACGATCTCGGCCCCCGGGAAGGCGTCCAGCACCGAGGCGACGAAGGGATCCGAGCGGATCGCCGCCATCTCTTCCTTCTCCTCGCGCTTCTGGCGCTCGAGCAGGCTCTCGGCCCCGCCGCCGCCCTCGGCCGCGACCAGCCAGGGCTGGCCGGTCCATTCCTTGAGCGCGCGGACCAGACGGCCGGCCAGGTTGCCAGGCGCCCCGGGGGCGGCCTCGAAGGTGATCGCCCCAGGCCGGAAGCTGATCGGGCGGACATATTGCTCGACGTCCAGGCGCAAGCCGATGTCGCGCTTCTCGGCGATCAGCTTCACGACGTCTTCGAACGAAGCGAGAGTCGGCGCGGCCTGGGTGGCCGGCGCGGCCATCACCCGGGCCTGGGCGTTGACGGCCCCGCCGCCGCCTCCGCCGCCCAGCGAACCGCCGCCGCCACCGCCACCGCCCGGACCGCCGCCGACCGGCAAGCCGTCGCGCAGGGCCTTCAGCGCTTCTTCGGGACCGGGCAGATCGGCCGCGTAGCACAGGCGGATCAGGGCCATCTCGGCCGCGGCCATGGCGTCGGGCGCGCGGCGCACTTCCTCATGGGCCTTCAGCAGCATCTGCCACAGGCGCGACAGCGTGCCGGCCGAGGTCTGAGCCCCGATCGCGGTCAGGCGCGCGGCCTGCTCCTTGGGCATGGACAGGGCGTCCGGCCCCAGGGCCTTGGCCACGGAAGACGCGTGGCAGTGGTCCAGCAGATCCAGCATGACCACCGCCGGATCGGCGCCAAAGCCCCACAGGGCGCGGAAGCCGGTCAGCGAGTCGCCCGGCTTGCCGCTCATGACGTTCTCGAACAGGGCGATCGTCTGGCCGCGGTCGGCCAGGCCCAGCATGTCGCGGACCACGGCGGCGGTGACGGTCGAGCCGCGCTCGCCCTGGACGATGGCCTGGTCCAGCAGCGACAGGCCGTCGCGCACCGAACCCTCGGCGGCGCGGGCGATCAGGGCCAGGCCGTCTTCCTCGACCTTGGCCCCTTCCTTGGCGGCGATCTTGCCGAAGTGCTTGACCAGCACGTCGGGCTCGACCCGGCGCAGGTCGAAGCGCTGGGTGCGCGACAGGATGGTCACCGGAACCTTGCGGATTTCGGTGGTGGCGAAGATGAACTTGGCGTGCGGCGGCGGCTCTTCCAGCGTCTTCAGCAGGGCGTTGAACGCCGCTGTCGACAGCATGTGCACTTCGTCGATGATGTAGACTTTATAGCGCGCCTCGACCGGGGCGTAGCGCACCCCGTCCAGCAGCTCGCGCATCTCGTCGACCTTGGTGCGGCTGGCGGCGTCCAGTTCCAGCACGTCCATGTGCCGACCCTCGATGATCGAGCGGCAGTTGCGCCCCTCGACGGTCAGGTCGACCGAGGGCTGGTGGACGGTGTCGGTCTCGTAGTTGAGGGCCCGGGCCAGCAGACGGGCGGTCGTGGTCTTGCCCACCCCGCGCACGCCGGTCAGCATGAAGGCGTGGGCGATGCGGCCGGTGGAGAAGGCGTTGGCCAGGGTGCGGACCATGGCCTCCTGGCCGATCAGGTCCTCGAAGGTGCGCGGCCGGTACTTGCGCGCCAGCACGGTGTAGGCGGCGCCGGACTCTTCTTGGGGAGCGTCGGACAGCGGTTCGGCGGCGACGGGCGTGGCGGCGGGAGTCGCGACGACGGGCGGCGTCGCCTCCACAGGCGGCCCTCCGAAGATGTCGGCGGTGTTCTCGTCGCGTTCAGCGGGTTCTTCGTCCCACGGCGGCGCGGAATCGGTCGTGAGGTCGTCGTGGTCGGCCATGCTCGGAGTGTAGTGCGCCGTAGCCCACAGCAAAAGGCTCGGCCCGTACTTGAGGGCGCATTGCTGTCAGAATGTGGGGAAAGGTGGAGACCGGCAGACGACCCGGAGCGAAACTCGTTGTGGCTGCTGCCTCTCGGCCCTGACCAGGTTGGCGAGGACTCCGCCCGTCACCGATCTCCGAGGCCTATATCGCGACTCATCGTGACGGATGCAAGACACTGAATGCGAGATTGGGCGCGGCCCCGTGACGACTCTTCGTCGCGGATGCTACAGAATCATCATGGCCCTTTCGATCATCACCAACATCTTCGCCGGCAATCCGCTGGACCGCGCCAGCGAACGCCGGGGCGACGAATCCTGGCTGGCCGAGAAGGCCGACGACCCGCACTCGCTGGCCGTGGCCATCTGGAACGGCAAGCCGCTGGTCGAGGATATCCTCGGCGAGGACGGCAAGGTGACGGGCGCCCAGATCGCCTATCTGCGCGCCGACATGGCCAAGGACCTGGCCGGCACGCCCGAGCGCTTGCTGTTCCTCGGCCTGTGGAAGGACATCGCGGTGTTCGCCGTCGACCTGGAGGGCGGGGCCGATCCGGCCGAGGGACCGCTGCAGGGCCTGGGCCGGTTCGAGGACCTGCGCGGGATCGCCCCCACCCTGCCGCCGCCCGACGCCGGCATCCTGGCCACCGCCAAGTCGATGTTCGAATGGCGCCGCAAGCACCGCTGGTGCAGCAACTGCGGCCAGGAGACCAAGGTCATCGACGGCGGCTGGAAGCGCGAATGCCCCTCCTGCCAGGCCGAGCACTTCCCGCGCACCGATCCGGTGGCGATCATGCTGGCTCTGCACAACGGCCGATGCCTGCTGGGCCGCCAGGCCGCCTGGCCTCCGGGCATGTATTCGGCCCTGGCCGGCTTCATCGAACCCGGCGAGACCATCGAGGAAGGCTGCGCGCGCGAGCTGATGGAGGAGGCGGGCCTGACCGCCACGGCCGTTCGCTACCACTCCAGCCAGCCCTGGCCCTGGCCCTCGTCGCTGATGATGGGCCTGATGGCCGACGTCGACAGCGACACAGCCGCTCCCGACCAGACCGAGCTGGAAGCGGTCAAGTGGTTCACCAAGGACGAGGCCAGGGCCCTGATCAGCGGGCAGATGGAAGGCTTCTTCGCGCCCCCGCCGCTGGCGATCGCGCACCAGCTGATCAAGGCCTGGGCGGAGTCGGAAGCTTAAAAGCCTCCCGCTGTGGGGGAGGTGTCGCCCGAAGGGCGACGGAGGGGGGAGTGATCGGCCAACGACCACAACCCGGATCTCGATCCTAATACTCCCCCCACCGATCGCTGCGCGATCGCCTCCCCCACAGGGGGAGGCTTTAGTTGGACTAAGGCTCGGCCTTACGAAACCAACCTCATCAGCTCCCGCACCACCATCACCGCCAGGACGATCGTCGACAGCGAGAACACCAGGAACCGCAGGGTCACGGCGTTGACGCTGACCTGCACCAGGCTGTGGACCACCCGCAGCGCCACATAGAGCCAGGCCAGGTGCAGGGCCCAGCCGTCCGCATGGCCGGCCACCTGGATGGCCAGGGCGGCGGCGTAGAAGATGGTCGGCTGCTCCATCAGGTGATTGTAGTTGTCGGCCGCCGCGCGAACGCCGGGCGGCAAGCTGTTCAGGCTGCCGGGATGGGCCGCGTCCTGCGGCTTGACCCCGGCCTTGCTCATCGCCGGAAGGCGGCGAACGTACATCCACAGCCACATCACCAGCGACCAGGCCACCAGCGCCATCACCGGCGCGACCAGCGTGTTGTTCATCGTACGGCCCTCCCCAGACCTTGTGTTTTGGGAAGGCTAGACGCGGAACGTTGTTATCGCAAAGCATGCCGCTGCGGCAGGATTGCACAATACAGCCAGGTTTTTGTCGTCCAGCCTCGAAATGACCGGGGCGCGCTCGCGAGCGTGGCCGTGCGTTCCCACCTGCCTGTCGACCCGTGAACGGAGTTTCCCAACATGACCACCACGCCCTCGGCCGCCGCTTCCGGCCAGTTCCGCATCGGCGGCGACCTTCCCGTCAACCGCCTGGGCTTCGGCGCCATGCGGATCACCGGCCCGGGCATCTGGGGCGAGCCGGAGGACCGTGACGAGGCCCTGCGCGTGCTCAAGCGCCTGCCCGAGCTGGAGGTCGACTTCATCGACACCGCCGACAGCTATGGCCCGTTCGTCAGCGAGGACCTGATCGCCGAAGCCCTGGCGCCCTACCCCAAGAGCGTGATCGCCACCAAGGGCGGCCTGACCCGCGTCGGCCCCGGCGCCTGGCCGCCCGTCGGCCGTCCGGAATATCTGCGCCAGTGCGTGCTGATGAGCCTGCGCCGGCTGAAGATCGAGCGCATCGACTTGTGGCAGTTGCACCGCATCGACGCCAAGGTGCCGCGCGACGAGCAGTTCGGGGTGATCGCCGACATGCAGAAGGAAGGCCTGATCCGCCACGCGGGCCTCAGCCAGGTCAGCGTCGAGGAGATCCAGGCGGCCCAGAAGCACTTCAAGGTCGCCACGGTGCAGAACCTCTACAACTTGACCGACCGGACCAGCGAGGCGGTGCTCGACCACTGCGAGGCCGAGGGCATCGGCTTCATTCCCTGGTATCCGCTGGCCTCGGGCGACCTGGCCAAGCCCGGCGGCGTGCTCGACGCGATCGTCCACAAGACCGGCGCCACGCCCAGCCAGATCGCCCTGGCCTGGGTGCTCAAGCGCAGCCCGGTGATGCTGCCCATCCCCGGCACCAGCAAGGTCAAGCACCTGGAGGACAACGTCGCCGCGGCCGGGATCACCCTGTCGGACGAGGACTTCGCGGCCCTGGACAAGGCGGCGAAGGCCTAAGCTGATCCGTCTCCCTCTCCCCTTGCGGGAGAGGGTGGCCCCGCAACGCGGGGTCGGGTGAGGGGTTGAAGACCAGAAAAGCCGCGACAGCCGAAAGGCCGGTCGCGGCTTTTGCGTTTATCGACCCTCATCCGCCAGCTTCGCCGACACCTTCTCCCGCAAGGGAGAAGGTTTCAGGATCAGACCCGATCCCGGAACGGGTCCGCCGGATAGACTCCCAGAATCTCGAACTTGTCGGAGAAGAACTTCAGCTCGTCGAACGCCAGGGCCAGTGGGCGATCCTCCGGCCGGCCGTCGACCTCGGCGTAGAAGAAGGTGGCCGTGAAGGCCCCGCCCTCCATGTAGCTTTCCAGCTTGGTCATGTTGACGCCGTTGGTCGCGAAGCCGCCCAGGGCCTTGTAGAGCGCGGCCGGCAGGTTGCGGACCTTGAACACGAAGCTGGTCACGCAGCGGTGGGTGAACGGCGGCGGTTCGGGCGACTTCTCGGCGGTCATCACCAGGAAGCGCGTGGTGTTGTTGCGCGCGTCCTCGATGTCGCGGGCCAGGATGTCCAGGCCGTAGATCTCGGCGGCCAGGGCGGGAGCCACGGCGGCGCGGGTCGGGTCGGGCTTCAGCGCCAGGGCCTTGGCGGCGCCCGCCGTGTCGCCGGCGCTCTCGTGGGCCAGACCCAGCTTCTTCAGGCTCTGGCGGCACTGGCTGAGCGCGATCGGCATCGAGCAGGCGATCTTCACCGTCTCCAGCGTCACGCCCGTATTGGCCATCAGCTGGAAGCGGATCGGCTTGAAGCGCTCGCCGATGATCTTCAGGCCCGAAGAGGGCAGCAGGTGGTGGACGTCGGCCACCCGGCCGGCGATCGAGTTCTCGATCGGGATCATGCCCAGCTGGCAGGCGCCGGTCTTGATGGCCTCGAACGCCTCCTCGAAGGTGGCGCAGGGCACGGCCTCGTAGTCCGGGAAGTACGTCCGGCAGGCCTCGTGGCTGTTGGCGCCGGGCTCGCCCTGGAAGGCGATCTTCTTGAGGATGCTCATGCTGGCTTTCCGGCCGCATAAGCGCGCGCCGCTTCGAGATCAGAGGGATTGTCGACCGAGATCGGGGCCTCGGCGGCCACGGCGGCGCGCAGGGACAGGCCCAGCTCCATGGCCCGCAGCTGTTCCAGCTTTTCGCGCTTCTCCAGCGGCGAGGGCGGGGCGGCGTTGAAGGCTTCCAGCGCGGCGCGGCGATAGCCGTAGATGCCGATGTGGCGCCAGACGGGGGCGTCGCCATAGAGGGTGGAGCGGGTGAAATAGAGCGCCCGGCCCGACAGGCCGTCCTGCTCCATGGCCAGCACGGCCTTGACCACGTCGGGGTTGGCGCGGTCGGCGGGCGAGGCTTCGGGCGCCACCACGGTGGCGATATCGCACCCGGGATGGGCGCTCAGCAGGTCGGCGCAGGCGCTCAGCACCGACGGTTGCACGAACGGCATGTCGCCCTGCAGGTTGATGACCACGTCGTGGCGGCGTTCGGGGTCGAGGACCTCCAGCGCGGCCAGGATGCGGTCGGAGCCCGAAGGCAGGCCTGGATCGGTCAAAACCGCCAGGCCGCCGGCCTTCTTGACCGCGTGGACGATCGAAATGTCGCCCGCCGCCACCGCCACCGGACCGATTCCCGCCGCCTGGGCCTGGCGCAGCACGCGCACGATCATCGACACGCCGCCGATGTCGGCCAACGGCTTGTCCGGGAGGCGAGTGGCCGCCATGCGGGCCGGAATGACGACGATAGGGTTCATGAGAGGCCGTTGCGGGTCAAAACCGTTGCTGCCCGGTTGCGCCCCGGGCGGTAGCGTGTAAGAGACGCGAGCGCAACATGGAGCGCACGGGGGAAACCTCCGGGCGCGGATTCGGGCCTGTCGATCAGACGGCCCCCAAGAGGCTGGTAAGGCTTTAGATGAGCGACCTGACGTTCAATAAGATCGCTGGCGGCGTGCTGCTGACCGGCCTGATCATTTTCGGCCTGCGGGAAGCGTCGGACATCGTTTTCGCCAAGCACGAGCTGGAAAAGCCGGGCTACGAGATCGCCGTCGCCGAAGACACCGGCGGAGCCGGCGCCGTGGCCGAGGTCGCGCCTGACTGGGGCAGCGTCCTGACCCCGGCCAATGTCGCCGCCGGCCAGGCCGTCAGCGCCAAGTGCGCCTCGTGCCACAACTTCACGCCCGAGAATCACACGGGTCCCGGCCTGTTCGGCGTGGTGGGCCGCAAGCCCGGCACCCACCCGGCCTTCGCCTATTCGGCGGCCATGGTCGATTTCGGCAACAAGAACCCCGTCTGGGACTACGACCACCTCGACACCTTCCTGAAGGCGCCGGGCAAGGACGTCTCGGGCACCAAGATGACCTTCGTCGGCCTGAAGAAGCAGGAAGACCGGATCGCCATCATCGCCTATCTGCACAGCCTGGGTTCGAGCCTGCCGATCCCGGCGCCGAAGCCGGCGGGGGCGGCTCCCGCCCCCGCCGCTGGCGCCGCTCCGGCGGCTGGCGCGGCCGCTTCGGGCGCCGCCCCCGCGGCTCCGGGCGCTCCGGCTCCGGCCGGCGCTGGCGCTCCCGCCGCTGGCGCGCCGGCCACCCCGGCCCCGGCCGCGACGAAGTCCTGATCGACTTCAGTCCAGACCAAGATCAAGAGGCCGCGAAGTTCGCTTCGCGGCCTTTTTCTTTGCCTTCATTCCAGGCGCCCCAGCCGCCGTCGAAACGCCTGCAGCAAAGCTGCCTTGCGGCCTTTTCCCATTCCGTGAGTAGAGTATCGGACCGTACCGCCATACCGGAACCGTTCGACCATGACTCTTCGCCCGCTGGCCGCCACAGCTCTCGCCGCGATGCTGATCGCCGCCCCGGTCTCGGCCCTCCCCAGCTTGGCCTGGGCCGCCAAGGCGCCGACCGTGGCCCTGAAGTCGCTGGCCGACCTGCCCACGCCCCTGCCCTATCCCTATGACGAGAAGGCCGACGCCGAGGCCGACGTCGCCGCCGCGCTGAAGCGCGCCAAGAAGGCCCACAAGCTGACCCTGATCGATTTCGGCGGCAACTGGTGTCCCGACTGCCGGATCTTCGCCGGCCTAATCGAGCAGCCCGACCTCAAGGCCTTCGTCGACAAGCACTACGAGGTCGTGACCGTGAACGTCGGCCGCTACGACCAGAACATGCAGATCCCGGCCCGCTACGGCATCGACAAGCTGAAGGGCGTGCCGACCTTCCTGGTCGTCGACACCAAGGGCAAGCTGGTCAATCCCGACGCCCTGTTCGCCCTGACCGACGCCCGCCACATGACCCCACAGGCGCTGGCCGACTGGCTGGCGCAGTGGACGAAGTAGGCTGACGCCGCGGGACGCCCCCTCCGTCGGGCTTCGCCCGCCACCTCCCCCGTTACACGGGTGAGGAGCGACCTTCTCCTCCCCTGCGAAGCGGGGGAGGTGGCGCGGTGCGCAGCGCCGTGACGGAGGGGGCGTCCCGCCGCCGCTAAGGCCTACGCCATCCCGTCACCGACCCGCCGCCCGCCGCCTCGACGCGGGCGATCGCCTCGGCCAATGGTTCCACGGCCACGGCCATGTGATGGGCGTTGGCGTGCAGGATGGTGTCGGCGTCCAGCAGGATGGCCACGTGGCCCTTCCAGAACACCAGGTCGCCGCGCCGGCGCTCGGCCTGCGTGATCGGCGCGAAGAAGGCCAGTTGCATGTCGGTGTCGCGCGGGACCGCCTGGCCGCACGCCGCCAGGGCCTGCTGCACCAGGCCCGAACAGTCCAGGCCCAACGATTCGCGGCCGCCCCACTGGTAGGGCGCGCCGAGATAACCTTCGGCCACCGCCACGTAGTCCGACAAGGCCACGCCCACCGGCGCCAGGTGGGCGGAGACGAACCAGCCCGTGCCCTCGCCCTTGGCGAACCGGCCCTCGGTCGCCTCGATCGTGGCCAGGGCGTTCAGCGAATACAAGCCCACCGGCCGTGACTTGATGTTCGGCTCGGCGAAGGCGTAGGTGCGCGGGACCGCGACCTGATGGGTGGCCAAACCGCCCAAGGCCGCCAAGTCGTCCTCGGCGACGAAGCCGACATAGCCGTCGCGCGTCGCCTGGCCCCAGGCGAAGCCGTCCTGGACGTCCAGCACCCGGAAGAGCTCGCCGAACAGCAGCTGGTCCCACTGCTCGGCCATCGGATGGGCGGCCTTGCGCAAGGCGGCGGTCGGGACCGCGACCTGGCGCGGCTTGGGCGTCTCGTAACGTTCGGCGGCGACCAGGCCTTGCAGGTCCAGGTCCGCCAGGTCCGGACGGGCCAAGGTCAGGCGGGGATCGCTCATGCCGAAGCCTTCGGGAACCGCGCCTTCAGCATGCCGTACAGCCCCCGGATCACCTGGGCCTCGCCGCCGGACGCGAAGCCGGGCCGGGCCTTGGGGTTCCAGGCGAAGATGTCGAAGTGAACCCACGACCCGGTGGTCGGGGCGAAGCGCTGCAGGAACAGGGCCGCCGTCATCGAGCCGGCCTGGGCCCAGGCGTCGGGATCGTTCTTCAGGTCGGCGATGTCGCTCTCGACCGCCTCGCGATAGCCGTCCCACAGGGGCATGCGCCAGACCGGGTCGGAGGCGAGGCGCGCGCCCTCCTCGATCTCCAGGGCCAGGTCGTCGTCGGGGGTGTAGAACGGGATGACCTGCGGACCCAGGGCCACGCGGGCCGCGCCGGTCAGGGTGGCCATGTCGATGGTCAGGACCGGCTCCAGCTCGGCGGCGCGGGCCAGGGCGTCGGCCAGGATCAGCCGGCCCTCGGCGTCGGTGTTGCCGACCTCGACGGTCAGGCCGGCGCGGGTGGCCAGCACGTCGCCCGGGCGCATGGCGTCGCCGGCGATGGCGTTCTCGACCACCGGGACCAGCACGCTCAGCGCCACCGGCAGGCCGGCGGCCATCACCATCCGGCCCAGGGCCAGGGCGTGGGCGCCGCCGCCCATGTCCTTCTTCATCAGCCGCATGCCGCCCGAAGGCTTAATGTCGAGGCCGCCAGTGTCGAACACCACGCCCTTGCCGACAATCGCCAAGCGCGGATGGGCGGGATCGCCCCAGGTGATCTCCAGCATCCGGGGCGCGCGGGCCGGGACGGCGGCGCGGCCGACAGCGTGGACGGCGGGGTAGTTCTGGTCCAGCAGGTCGTCGCCCGTCACCACGTCCAGGGTCGCGCCATACCGTTCGGCGATCTCGCGGGCGATGGTCTCGATCTGCAGCGGCCCCATGTCGTTGGCCGGGGTGTTGACCATGTCGCGGGCCAGGGCGCAGGCGTGGGCGACGGCGTGGACCTCGTCCAGGTCGACGCTTTCGTCCGCGACCAGTCGTCGCGGGCCCTCGTCCTTCCGGGGCCGATAGCGGTCGAACCGGTAGCCGCCCAGGGCGAAGGCCAGGGCGATCTGGCCGGCGTCGAGACCATCCGGGATCGCGGCCACGCGGTAGTCGCCGGCCGGCAGCTTGCCCGGCAGGGCGCGGAACAGCATGGCCTCGGCCTTGTCGCGGCCGCCCAGCCCCAGCAGCACGCGGTCCACAACCCCTTGCGGCGTCGGCAGAACCAGCACCTGGCCGGCCTTGGCCTTGAAGTCCTCCAGGGCCACGAAGCCCTTCACGAAGCTGGGGCGCGCCTCGAGGAAGGCGGCCAGTTCGTCCTCGTACAGACAGTGGATCGGCGTCGGGGCGCCGTCCTCCGAAGCGCGGGACGAGGCGGCGATGATCGGTTCCGACATGGGCGGGCCCCTAAGCAACGATGGGGAAGGTGGAAATTATGCTTAACGATTCCTTGAGGGCCGCGCGCGAGGATGCCGGACCGTCGGGAGATACCTCTTCATGTGTCGCAAGCGCGCGCTCCTCGCAACCGTTCTCGGCTCCATCGCGCTGATGGCGGCCTCGGCTCAGGCCGCCAGCAAGCCCGCGCCCCCCTCGTCCTTGGCAGCGCCGGTCGCCACGTCCGAAGCGCCGCGCAAGGCCTCGCCGGCCGAGCGGGCCGAGGCCAGCCGCGCCGATCCGCTGACCCGCATGGCCTTCTGGTCGAACGAGGTCGAGCGCGACGGTCGCGACCTCGAGGCGGGCGTCGCCCTGTCCCAGGCCCTGCGCGACCTGGGCCGCTATGACGAGGCCGCCGACGCCGCCGACCGCGTCCTGGTCTTCGCCCCCAGCAACTACGACGCGCTGATGGAGCTGGCCCGGGCCAATGTGGCGCGTGGCCAGGGTTTCTACGCCATCGAGCCGGGCCGCAAGGCCGCCGCCCTGCAGCCGAACAACTGGCGTCCGCTGTCGCTGCTGGGCGTGGCCTATGAGCAGGCCAAGCGTGACGACGAGGCCCTGGCGGCCCATCGCCAGGCCGTGGCCCTGGCCCCGAACGAGGCGATCCCCCTGGCCAACCTGGCCATGCATCTGGCCGCCAGCGGCGACCTGCCCGGCGCCGAGGCCCAGCTGCGCAAGGCCGCCACCCTGCCCACCGCCACTATTCAGGTCCGCCAGAACCTAGCCCTGGTGATCGGCCTGCAGGGCCGCCTGGACGAGGCCGAGAAGCTGGCCCGCCAGGACCTGCCGCCGGAGTCGGTCGACAACAACCTGGCCTGGCTGCGCGCCGCCATCGGCCAGGAAAGCACGACCCGCTCGTGGAACGCGGTCAAGGCCGGCGGCTAGGCCGCTTCGGAAGCGAAAACCCCATCCTTCGACAGGCTCAGGATGAGGCTTTCTACCGCCCGGCCCGCACGACGGTCCTCATCCTGAGCATGTCGAAGGACGAGGACCACACCGTGGCCGGAATAGCCGCTAGAGGAAGAAGTCGCTCGCCGTGAACGACGTCACGCCGGTGACGTGAAGATAGAAGTCGGCAAGGCCGTCACCGTTCACATCGCCCTGAAGGGTGCTGCTTCCCCCCGATACGTCGTAGCGCAGCTGGCCCCTGACGCCGGTGAAGGCCGACGTCCCGATCAGGGTGAAGGCCTGGTCGAGGCTGTTGAACGGGTCGGTGTCGATGTTGGCGAAATCGATCCGGTCCACGCCGCTGGTGAAATCGGTGATCACGTCGTGATCGATCTCGGCCACCGTGTTGAAGTCGAAGTTGTCGGCTCCGCCGCCGCCGGTGATCACATCGCGGCCCAGGCCGCCGATGATGCGCTCGCCCGCGGACGAGCCGATGAAGATGTCGTCCCCGCCCCGCAGGTCGGTGAAGGTGATGCCCGACACCGCGACCCCCGAAAGGTCGAAATTGTCGGCGCCGTCGGTGAAGCCCATGCCGGTATGGCTCGTGCCGTTGATGCTGTCGGCGATGATGGCCTCGATGCTGGTCATCGAGCTGATGTTGATGATCGAATAGTCCGAGGCGGCGACCAGGGTGTCGTAGCCGTCGCCGCCGTCGACCGCGGAGATGCCCGCGCTCTGGTAGAAGCTGATCCTGTCGTTGCCGCCGCCGGTATAGATGATGTCGTTGCCGCCGTTGCTGACCACGTTGTCGTAGCCCGCCGAGCCATAGACGATATCGTTGCCGAGGCCCGCGTCGATCCACTGGACCCGAGTGACGACGATGTCGCGCAGGTCGATCACGTCGTCGTTCGCGGTGCCGACGATCTGGGTGTTGCCCAGGCTGTTGCCCCGGATCTCCTCGATCCCGTGCAAGCCGATGAAGTTGATCCAGATGCTGTTGTCGATCGCCTCGACCCTGTCCCAGCCGTTTCCGCCGTAGATCTGGTCGATGCTCGGATTGGTGGTGATGTGGATGATGTCGTCGCCGTCGCCCGTGTCGATGAAATCGAACCCGGTGCCGCCGTCGACGATGTCCGTTCCCGTGGTCCCGTAGAAGGTGTCGTTACCGCCGTTGAGGTGAACGAGGGCCAGGCTGCCCGTCACGACGAGGTTGCGCAGATCGATGACGTCGTCGCCCTGGGAGGCGACGAAGATCACGTTGCTGAAGCCGTTGGTGGAAATTTCCTCGACCCCGGTCATCGACTGGATTTCGAAGGCGGCGTTGTTGCCGTTGGCGATCAGCTTGTCCCAGCCGCCCCCGCCGTCGATGGTGTCGTAGCGGCTGTCGGCGCCGCCGAAGATGAAGGTGTCGTTGCCCAAGCCGCCCGACAGTATGTCGGTGCCGCCGGCGCCGGAGATCGTATCGTCGCCCGCGCTGCCGATGATGGTGTCGCCCTGCACGCCGCCGGAAATCCCGGCGATCCTGTCCAGTACGATGTTGCTGAAGTCCAGGCTGCCGGGGGCGCCCGGCCACATCATGCCTAGCCACACGCCCGCGAGGCCGCCCGAACTGATCTTCTCGACATTGACCAGGGCCGCGAAGCTGTAGGTCCTGTTGCCGACGCTGGCCCGGACCTCGTCGAAGCCCGCGCCGCCGTCAAAGCCGTCGGAGCCCCAGCCATCGGTGCCGTACATGTACATCAGGTCGTCGCCGTTTCCGCCGATGCAGGCGTCCGCCCCCTCGCCGCCGTCGATGATGTCGTTGCCGTCGAGACCGTAGATGACGTCGTTGCCGGCTTCCCCAAGGATAATATCGTTCCCGGCGGTGCCCATGATGGTGTCGTTGCCGGCGCCGGCATAGACGCTCATCGAGCCGATGGTGGCTATGGCGCTGAAATCCCAGTTGTCGTTGCCGGAGCTCGCTCGGAAACCGACGTTCGAGAAGCCACCGCTGTCGATGACCTCAATCGCCGCCATCGACCTGACGGTGAGGATCACATTGCTGGCGGTGAATTTGAGGGTGTCGGTTCCGGCGCCGCCGTCGACGATGTCGGACTCCGACGTGGTGTCCATCAGGAAGGTGTCGTTACCGCCGCCGCCGTACAGGTTGTCGTTGCCCGCGCCGCCGATGAGGATGTCGTCGCCCACCCCGCCGACCAGGGTGTCGGCGCCGCCCAGGCCGGAGAGCTGCCAGTCCTGAACGTCGGGCACGGTGAAGCTGTCGTTCCCCGCCGTGCCGGTCCAGTAGCTGTCGATCTCGTCGATCAGGTTGATGACGATGGCGCCCGTGCTGGACAGCAGGCCATCGGAGGCCTGGACGGTGATGGTGTGGCTGGCCTGGGTGTCGTGGTCCAGCAGGCTGGCGTTGGCCACGGTGACCACGCCGGTCGTGGCGTTGATGGCGAAGCGGCCGCCCGCGTCGTTGGTCAGGCTGTAGGTCACCGCGCCGCCGTGCGGGTCGGGCGCGGCGATGGTCAAGCCGCCGACCACGGTTCCATTGGTGGCGTGTTCGGACACCAGGGTGGGCGCGCCGTTGACGTCGGTCGGGACGGCCGGGGCGAGGTTCAGCACGTCGATGACGAAGGCGGCGCTGGCCGACTGCGTCCCGCTGGCGGCCTGGATGATGATCTGGTGCGAGGTCGCCGCCTCGTAGCTCAGCAGGTTGGCGTTGGCCACGGTGACCACGCCGGTCGCGGCGTTGATGGCGAACCGGCCGCCGGCGTTGTCGAGCAGGCTGTAGACCAGCGGACCGCCGTGGACGTCGGCGGCGCTGATCGAAAGACCCGCGACCACCGCGCCGTTCACCGCGCCCTCCGAGATGGTGTTGGCCGTCGCGTCGCCATCGACCGGCGCGTCGTTGGCGACGTTGGTCACGGCGATGGTGAAGACCTGGCTGCTGAACGCGCCCTGGGCGTCGGTGGCGCGCACCGTGATCTGGTGCGAGGCGGCGGTCTCGAAGTTCAGCAGGCCGGCGTCGGCCACGGTGACGACGCCGGTCGCCGCGTCGATGGCGAAGCGGCCGCCCGCGTCGTTGGCCAGGCTGTATGTCACCGCGCCGGTCTTGGGTTCGGACGCCAAGGCCGTGACCCCGACCAGATCGCCGTTGGCGGCGCCTTCCGAGACCGCGTTGAGCGCCGTGTCGGCGTCGGTCGGCGTGGTCGGGGCGGCGTTGACCAGGTCGATGGTGAAGGTGGTGTCGGTGGCCGCGCTGGCGGTCCCGTCGCTGGACCGCACGGTGATCTGGTGCGAGGCGGCGACGTCGTAGTCGAGCAGGCTGGCGTCGGCCACGGTCACCACGCCGGTCGCGGCGTTGATGGTGAAGCGGCCGCCGGCGTCGTCGACCAGGCTGTAGGTCAGGGCGCCGCCGTTGGGATCCGTCGCGGCGATCGCCAGGCCGGCCACCACCGCGCCGTTGACGGCGTCCTCGGACACCGTGTTGGCGGCCGCGTCGGTGTCCGCCGGAGCGCCGGGCGCGACATTGGTCACGGCGATGACGAAGCTGGCCGACGAGATGGCCGCGCCGTCGCTGACCTGCACGGTGATCTGGTGCGAGGTCGCGGTCTCGAAGTTCAGCTTGGAGGCGTCGGCGACGGTGACCACGCCGGTCGCGGCGTCGATGGCGAAGCGGCCGTCCGCGTCGTCCAGCAGCGACCAGGTCAGGGTCTGGCCGGCGTCCGGGTCGATGGCGCTCAGCGTGAGGCCCGCCACCACCGCGCCGTTGACGGCGTCTTCCGACACCGTGTTGGCGGCGGCGTCATCGTCGGCCGGCGCGCCGGGCGCGACGTTGGGCGCGGGCAGGTCGACGACGGTCGAGCCGAACTGGAGGTGCTCGACATTGTACAGGGTGTCGGTCCCGTCGGGACCGGTGATGGTCGTCGAGACGTTGTCGCCGCTCCAGCTGTAGTCGCCGGCCGCGCCGGAGAAGACCGCCGTGTCGTCGCCGTCGCCGCCGTCCAGGATGTCGTCCCCGGCCCCGCCGTCGAGGCGGTCGTTGTCGTCTTGTCCGTTCAGGGTGTCGGCGTCCAGGCCGCCGGACAGGTCGTCGTTTCCGGCGCCGCCATTGACCAGGTCGGCGTTGTCGGGCGCGCCTTCGTCGCCCGCGTAGATGTCGTCACCGGCGCCGAGATTCTTCAGGTACATGACCACGCTCCCAAACACTGAGGCTTCCCGCCCCGGTTGCACACCTTGAGATTGCATGGCCTGTGGAAGGTTGCCTAGGCTGGAACTGCTCCGCTTGGGCAGACGCCTGTGGACATCTTGTTGCACGGCACGTTCCACGCTCCTGGAAGCGTCCGACCCTCGTTCTCGAGGCGCCGCCTAGCGGTGCTTCATCACGTCCTGGATCTTGATGATCGCCGGACCCATGATCACGATGAACAGCACGGGCAGGAAGAACACGATCATCGGCACGGTCAGCTTGGCCGGCAGGGCGGCGGCTTTCTTCTCGGCGGCCGACAGCCGCAGTTCGCGATTTTCCTTGGCCATCACCCGCAGGGCCGCGCCCAGGGGCGTGCCGTAGCGTTCTGCCTGGATCATGGCGGTGACCACCGAGCGGATGCCCGGATGGTTGGTCCGCCGGGCCAGGCCCTCATAGGCCAGGCGCCGTTCGGGCAGGTAGCTGAGCTCGGCGGTCAGCAGGCTGAGCTCCTCGGCCAGCTCCATCGACGCCGAGCCGACCTCGGAACCGACCTTGGCGATGGCGGCCTCGATCGACATGCCGCTTTCGACGCAGATCAGCATCAGGTCCAGGGCGTCCGGGAAGGCCTGGACGATCGACTCGCGGCGCTTCTGGGCGATGTTGGAGATGTAGAGGTTGGGCGCGTAGTAGCCGGCCGTCAGGGCGAAGATGCAGGCGGCGATCTTCTGAATGGGCAACAGGCCAAAGCCGTTGATGACATAGAGATAGAAGGCCGCCACCACCGCGAACACGAACGGCATGACGAAGCGGAAGAAGTAGAAGGTCGAGACGGGCTTGGGCCCCCGGAAGCCGGCCTGGGCCAGCTTGTCGACGACCTTGGGATCCTCCAGCAGCTTGGACAGCTGCAGGCGATCCACGACGTTCTTGTACATCCCCTCGTCGGCGTGGCGCAGCGAGCCGCCGCCCTTCTGGGACATGGCCTCGCGCGAGCGGCGGCGCAGTTCCTCGCGGCGGTTGGCCACCGACTTCAGCCGGCCCTCCAGGCCGCTGTTGCTGAGCATCGGCGCGGTCAGGGTGATGATGGTGGCGAACACCACGATCGCGATGAAGGCGCTGAACAGGGTCTGCGGGTCGGTGAGCATCTCGATCATCGTCTCGCCTCCCCTAGAACTTGAAGTTGATCATCTTGCGCATCACGAAGATGCCCACGCTCATCCAGAAGCCGGCGATCATCAGCATGAAGTGGCCGCGCTGGTCGCTGAACATCGGCGCCATGTAGGTCGGCGCGGTGACCGAGATCATGACGATGACGCCGGGCGGCAGGCTGCCGATGATGAAGGCCGAGGCCACGGCTTCGGCCGACAGCGCCTTGATCTTCTCGCCCATCAGCTTGCGGGCCCGCAGCACGGTCGACAGGTTGCCCAGCGCCTCGGCCAGGTTGCCGCCGGTCTTGGCCTGGATGGTCAGGACGATGGTGAAGAAGCGCAGCTCGTTGGTCGGCATGCGCTCGTACATGCGCTCCAGGGCCTGGTCCATCGACATGCCCATGCCGGTGTTCTCGACCAGCATGCGGAACTCGCCGGCCAGGGGCTCGGGGCATTCCTTGCCGATGATCTTCAGGCAGTCGTGGACCGGCAGGCCCGACTTGATGCCGCGCACGATGATGTCGATGGCGTCGGAGAAGGCCTCGGTGAACTTCTTGGTGCGGGCCTTGGCCATCATGCCCACCACCCAGCGGGGCAGGCCGAAGCCGGCGGCGAAGGCCGCGCCCAGGGCGAGCAGCGGCATCTGGCGCAGCAGCAGCAGAACCAGGCCGACCATCACGCCGACCACGCCGCTGATGATCCAGAACATCCGGACATTGTCGCCCAGACCGGCCGCCCTCAGGCGCGCGGCGATGGTCAGCGAGGCCTTCTTCTTCTGCTGATCCTGTTCCTTGAGGGTCTTGAGGATCTGCTTGCGGCGGGCGTCGGGCGTGTTGGCGGCGGCCTTGGCGCGGGCGGCCACGGCCTGACGATCACCGCCGGTGATCAGCTGGGCGCGCTTGACGGTTTTGGCCGAGCCGCTGTCGCCGCCGCCGGCCAGCACGAAGCCCAGCCCCGCGATGGTGATGAAGCCGAGAACGCCGGCGAGGATGAACAGCATCGCTCTATTCCGCCGCGTCGAGGGCTTCGGCCAGCTCGCGCTCCAGGCCGTAATAGCGGGCGCGGTCCCAGAAGCGCGGGCGGCCGATGCCGGTCGAGCGGTGCTTGCCCAGCACCTTGCCCTCGGCGTCCTCGCCGTTGATCTCGTAGACGAACAGGTCCTGGGTGACGATCACGTCGCCTTCCAGCCCCACCACCTCGGTGATGTGGGTGATGCGGCGGCTGCCGTCGCGCAGGCGGGCGGCCTGGACGATGACGTCGACCGAGCCGACGATCATCTCCTTGATGGTCTTCGAGGGCAGGCCGTAGCCGCCCATGGTGATCATCGACTCGATACGGCTGATGGCCTCGCGCGGGCTGTTGGCGTGCAGCGTGCCCATCGAGCCGTCGTGGCCGGTGTTCATGGCCTGCAGCAGGTCGAACGCCTCGGGCCCCCGGACTTCGCCGACGATGATCCGCTCGGGACGCATCCGCAGGCAGTTCTTGACCAGGTCGCGCATGGTCACCGCGCCCTGGCCTTCCAGGTTGGGCGGCCGGGTTTCCAGGCGCACCACGTGCGGCTGCTGCAGCTGCAGTTCGGCGGCGTCCTCGCAGGTCACCACCCGCTCGGTCGGGTCGATGAAGGCGGTCATGGTGTTGAGCAGGGTGGTCTTGCCCGAACCCGTACCGCCGGAAATGACGATGTTGCAGCGGCAGGCGCCGATGACGCCCAGGACCCGCGCCCCTTCCGGGCTGATCGACGCGTAGTCGACCAGGTTCTTCATCGTCAGCTTGTCCTTCTTGAACTTCCGGATGGTCAGGGTGGGACCATCCAGCGCCAAGGGCGGGGCGATGACGTTGACGCGGCTGCCGTCGGGCAGGCGGGCGTCGCAGATCGGGCTGCTTTCGTCGACCCGGCGACCGACCTGGCTGACGATCCGCTGGCAGATGTTCATCAGCTGCAGATTGTCGCGGAAGCGCACATTGGTCAGTTGGACCTTGCCGCCGACTTCGATGAACACCCGGTGGGCGCCGTTGACCATGATGTCGGCGATGTCGTCGCGGGCCAGCAGGGGCTCCAGCGGGCCGTAGCCGAGGACGTCGTTGATGATGTCCTGGACCAGGTGCTCCTGCTCGGAGACCGACATCGAGACGTTCTTGATCGCCACCAGCTCGGCGACGATGTCGCGGATCTCCTCGGCCGCCGCCTTCAGGTCCAGCTGAGCCAGCTGGCTAAGGTCGATGGTGTTCAGAAGGGCGTTGAAGATCGTGGTCTTGGTGGCGTGATAGTAGTCGCTCTGCTCGCGCACCACGTTGGTGGTCGGCGGGGCGCCCTGGGCGGCGCGCAGCTGCTCCAGGCCGTTGGTGGCCTTGGGACCGACCGCCTTGGCGGGGGCCGGAGCCGCGGCTTGGGCGGCGGGGGCGTTCGATTCGTTGGCGGCCGGCTCGACGCGCTGCGGGCGCGTGGCGATGGCCGGCGCGCCGGTCGAGACAGGCGGGGGCGCCTGCTCCGTGCGGACGGCGGTGGCCTGGTCGCGCTTGCCGAACATGCCCTACTTCTTCTTGAACAGACTGGAGAGGACCGAGGCCTTCTGGGCCGCGGGCGGTTCACGACGGCTGATCAGCCGCGCCAGATGGTCGATGCCCTCGGCGGCTTTCGATTTCGGGGCCACCTCGGCGACCATCTGGCCGTTGTTGGCGGCCATGCCGAACGGCTTGGGATCGAAGGGCAGAACCAGGGACGGCGTCAGGCCCAGGGCCTCGCCGAAGTCCTTGACCGGAATCTCGGGACGGCCGGGCACGCCCACCTGGTTCAGCACCAGGCGCGGCGGGGCGTCGTTGGGCCGAGCCTGGCGGACCAGGTCGACGATGTTCTTGGCGTTGCGCAGGGACGCCAGGTCGGGCGTGGCCACCACCACCAGGTCGTCGCTGGCGATCAGCACCCGGCGGGTCCAGGCGCTCCAGCTGTGGGGCAGGTCCAGCACCACGAACGGCGCGGCGCCGCGGATCTTCTGGGTGACTTCCTCGAAGGCGTCGGCCGGGATCTCGTAGTCCTGGTCCAGCGTGCCGGGGGCGGCGAACAGCGACAGGCGATCGCCGCAGCGGACCATCATGCGGTCCATCAGCACCGGGTCCAGGCGGTCGGGCTGGGTCAGGGCGTCGAGCACGCCCTGCAGCGGGTCCTGGTTGAAGTCGAGGCCGGCCGTGCCGAAGGCCAGGTCCAGGTCGACCATCACGGTGGCGGCCTGAACGCGCTCGGCCATCGACCAGGCGAAGTTGTGGGCCAGGGTCGAGGAGCCCACGCCGCCCTTGGCGCCGACGAAGGCGATCTGCCGGCCGACGAACGGCGCGGACGGGTCGGCATAGAGGCTGGAGACCGCGCGGATGATCTGCAGCGGACCCTGCGGCTGGGTGATGTACTCGCTGACGCCCCGACGCATCAGTTCGCGATAGAGGGCGATGTCGTTGGTCTGACCGACGACCACGACCTTCGTGCCCGGGTCGCAGACCTGGGCCAGGCCGTCCAGCAGGGCCAGCATGCGCGGCGCGGGATCCAGGCTCTCGACCAACACCAGCGAGGGCGTCGACTGGTTCTGGTAGTAGGCCACCGCCGCCTCCAGCCCGCCGGGCTGGGCGATGGTCGAGGCGCGAGCCATGCGGCGGTCGGCCGAGGCGGCCTCGACCAGGGCCACGGTCTCGGGCCGGGCGCAGAAGGCGTGGATGGTGATGCGCGGCACGGCCGCCTCGCCCATGTCGGCGTCGGCGGCGGCGATCACTTCCTGCACGATGGCCTGGGTCGCGCCCACCGGATAGGCGGCCGGCTCGACCGGGACGGCGGCGTCGATCGGGGCCGGCGGGGTCGCAGGCGGAGCCGCGGCCACGGGCGGCGGCGCGGGCGTGTAGGGCGGGGCCGCCGGCGGCAGTTCCGCGAACGGCGCGGAGACGCCCTCGCGCGGACGCACGGGCGGGAAGTCGGCGAACGGGTCGTCGGTCTTCAGAGCCGCCGCGGGCGCGGCGCGCCACGGATCGGCGCCCGGCGCGGCGAAGTCGTCGTCGGCCTCGAAGCCCAGGTCGAAGGGATCGTGATCGCTAGGCCCGGCCATCAGTTGACCGCCTTCGAAATGATGCCGTTGGACTGGGAGTCCTTGGCCGAGGAGGTGGTCTCGCCCTTGCGGTACTTGTCGAGCACGGTCGCGCGGCGGCCGGAGTCGATCGGGGTCTCGGCGCGCGGGCTCAGCAGGTCCTCGGGATTGGCCACCTGGGCGGCCATGTTGGCGGTGACCGCGCATCCGAAGTTGCCGTAGGTGTCGTTGTTGCGCGTGGCGCTCATGTTCTCCCAGCCGCCGCAGGTGGGCACCTGGGCGGTGTAGCGCAGGAAGCCGACCTTCAGCGGCGCGCCCGGCGCGCCGGCGGCGTCATAGCCCATCACCCGCACCGAGGCGGCCGGGGCGCCCATGGCGACCAGGCGCTGGCGGACCGCGACGGCCATGCGGCCGGCGATGTCGCCGCCGGTCCCGCCGATCGGGGCGCTGACCACGATCTCGCGCGCCTCGGCCTGCAGCCAGCGGCCCAGCAGGCCGTCCAGGGCCTGGTTCTGGGCGGTCGACAAGCCTTCGGCGTGCAGGGCCAGCAGGACCTCGTCCGGATGGGAGTCGACGCGGACCTTGTCGTTCCAGGCGTCGGAAACGGTGCGCGGCGCCGCGGCGGTCTCGGGACCGGCGGTCGTCGAGGCGCAGGCGCTCAGCAGCGCCAGGACCAGGCCGGCGGTCGCCAGTTTCGAGACGAAGAGGGGATGGGGTCGCGTCATGTCCGCGTTCTCACTCGATCACATAGCCGACGGGGCCCTGGTAGGCGCGTCCGCTGTTCGCGCCGACCGGCGCCTTGACCACCTTGTTCAGCCGGCCCAGCAGGACCGTGCTCATGTCGTTGGCCGTCTCCAGGCCGTCGGCCGGGGTCTGCAGGTTCTGCGGCTTGGTCGGGTCGACGATGTAGGGGGTGATGATCACCACCATCTCGGTCTCGCCGCTCAGATAGTCGCGCGAGCGGAACAGCGAGCCCAGGATCGGCAGGCTGGTCATGCCCGGCAGGGAGTCGACGTCCTGCTTGGTGGTCTGCTGCAGCAGGCCCGCGATCATCAGCGAGCCGCCCGACGGCAGCTCGACCGTGGTCTCGGCGCGACGCACGGTCAGGCCCGGAACGCTGAGCGTGGAGCTGCTACCGCCGCCGCCCAGGGTGAAGGCCCCCAGGCTGGTCAGCTCCGAAACCTCGGTCGACAGCTTCAGCGAGATGCGGCCGCCCGACATCACCACCGGCGTATAGCCCAGGCCCACGCCGTAGGGCTTGAATTCCAGCGAGATGCGGCCCGTGGTGTCCTGGGCCACCGGCACCGGGAACTCGCCGCCGACCAGGAACTTGCCGGCCTCGCCCGACACCACGGTCAGGTTGGGTTCGGCCAGGGTCTTGACCAGGCCCACGCGCTCGAAGGCCTGCAGACAGCCGCCGAGGTTGTTGCCGGTGACGGTCTTGAAGGCCGTGGTGGCCACGCTGCTGAGCGCGGTCGACAGGCTGTTGGACGACCCGGTCGAACTGCCGATGACCTGATGCAGCGTGCCCGTCTGGTCGGCCATGACCGTCACGGGCTTTCCGTTGATGTCGTAGACGGTCTTGGACACCTGACCCAGGCTGCCGGTCCAGTCCGCCGAGGTGCTGGTGCTGTTGACGTTGGTGTTCGACGCCGAACTGCTGTTGCCGGTCGAGGTGGCGGTGTTGGTGGTGTTGGTCGTGCGGGTGTTGTCGCGCCCGTAGCAGGCGCCGCCGCCGCCCAACAGCGCGCCGTTGACGCCGTAGGTGTTCGACCGGCCCAGGCTGTAGGATTTCAGGCCGTCGTTGAAGAGCAGGTCGGTCGACACGCCCAGCTGCTTGATGATGTTGCGCTGGACCTCGACGATGCGGACCTTGAGCATCACCTGGTCCTTGCCGGCGATGGTCAGCATGTTCAGCACGTTGTCGGGCTTGTCGACGAACCGGCTGGCGATCTGCGAGGCCATGCCCGCGTCGCCGGTGTTGCCCACCGTGCCCGTCA
Organism: Caulobacter soli; assembly: GCF_011045195.1. Classification (GTDB taxonomy): domain Bacteria; phylum Pseudomonadota; class Alphaproteobacteria; order Caulobacterales; family Caulobacteraceae; genus Caulobacter; species Caulobacter soli. The sequence goes on from NZ_CP049199.1 coordinate 4,812,336, forward strand.
GGATCACGCTGTCGCGGATCGACTGCACCTGGATGTTGGCGTTGGGCAGCACCCGGCGCAGGGTCTCCTCCAGCGCGCTGGAATCCTGGTCGACCCGAATGGCCAGGCTGAGGATCTTGCGACCGGAGGCGTCGAAGAACACCGCGTCGGTCGCGCCCAGGGCCATGCCCATGACGTAGATGCGGCGCGGGCCGCGCAGCACCGCGTCGGCCACGACCGGATTGGTCACCAGCATGTCGCGCACGTCGACCGGCAGCTCGATGATCGCCGACTTGCCGCGCGACAGGCTCAGGGTCTGGGCGCCCGAGGCGGTCAGGTCGATGCGCAGCACCTGGTCGGCGGGCGCGGCCATGATCGGCGCCGCCACCGGGCGCGAGGCGACGCGGGCGGGCGTGCGGTAGAGATGGGTGCCGGCCGCCGGGCCATCGGCGAGGGCCGCGGTCGACGGCGCCAGGACCAGGAGGGCCGCCAGCGAGGCGGAAAGGGGTCGGCGGCGGATCATGGGCGGACCGAGATGCTGGAGGTCTGGCCGCCGCGATTGATGCGGACGACAGCGGAGTCTTGCGACGCGACGGCCAGGCCCGAAGGCCCGCCCAGGTCGGTGTAGGCCCGCAGGGTCAGGGTCACCGGGCCGGCGGCCTTGGCGCGGGTCAGGGCCTCGGCCTCGACCGGGCCGACCTCGAGGGTCGCGGTGGAGGCCACGATGGTCTTGGCGTCCTTCTCGGCCGCCGTGGTCTGGTCCAGAGCCAGGACGCGGACGTTCTGGATGATGGTCTCGGCGACGGTCTGCTTGGCGGGACCGCCGTCGCCCTCGCCGACGCTCTGGGCTTCGCGCGTCTGGAGGACGTCGACCCGGTCGCCGGGCAGGATGAAGCCGCCGACCGCGGTCTCGGAGGTGACCGGCACGGCCATGGCGCGCTTGCCGGGACCCAGGACCACCGACAGGTAGCCGCCTTCGCCGCCGCGCACGATCTTGCGGGCGGTAATCGGTTCGCCGGCCAGGATCGGGTCGCGCACGATCGCGCCCTCGACGGCCTTTTCGGGAGTGACGCCGCCGATCACGGCGCCCGTCATGTCGCCGACCGCCTTGGCGGCCTTGGCGGAGGTCTTGGTCGGGGCGGGCTCGGCCGCGCCGTTGGTGATGAAGGCGGCGTTGATGGCGTCGGACGGCCAGGCCTGCCAGTCGACGTCGCCGGCGGCCAGGCGGTCGCCGATGGCCAGGTCGCGCTTGGCGACCAGCACCTGGGTCATGGGCTTGGACGGGGCGGCCGTCTGGACGATCGGCGCGGGCGCGGGCTTGTTTCCCATCACCTTCTGCATGACCACGGCCAGGCCGATGGCCGCGACGGCGGCGACCAGAACGATCATGACGCGAAGAGGATTCATGCGAGCGGGCTCTAACGACGGGAATACAAGTCGGAGCGAGCCGCCTTCAGGCGATCACGCACGAATCGTCGAACGGCCGTTCTGGCCACGTCCCATGCTCGCGCGGCCATGGTTAACAGCGGCTAAAGGCGAGGGTCCGAAAGGGACCCGGACGGCGCGACAGGCTGACGCGGGGCGCCGCCTGCCCTAGCCGTGGGCGCCGATGGCCAGGGCCAGAGCGCCTTGCGGGAAGGCGGCCAGGGCGCCGATCGCGATGGCCACGCCATAGGGAATGTCGCCGCCTTCGGCGCCCAGCTTGCGGATCCAGGCGGGGCTGCCGGCCAGGACGGGTTCGAACCAGCCCGAGCGAAGGCTGAGCAGGCCCAGGGTCAAGGCGCCGCCGGCCATGCCGGTGACCAGCATGAACGGCAGGGCCGCGGGCCAGCCCAGCCACAGGGTGGCGGCCGCGAACAGCTTGGCGTCGCCGCCGCCGATCCAGCCGGCCGCGAACATCCCCATGCCGGCCAGCAGGGCCAGCACGCCGGACGCCAGGCAGATACCGATCGTCGGCAGCGAGGCGCCGCAGATCAGGGCCACGGGCGCGAAGGCGACGATCAGGGCCAGCGAGATCCAGTTGGGGATCGTGTAGCTGGTGGCGTCCTTCAGCGCGGCCACGACGACCAGCGCGGGGAAGATGAGCAGCAGGGCGAATTGAAACGACTGCATGGCGGCCTCGCTTATTCCATCGGCGCCACTCTGCGCCCGATCCCGTGAAGCAATGGTTTCCGTCCGGCCTTCCAGCCCGCTCGACCGACGAGGGCTGTAGGGCGGCGCGCATGAAAAAAGGGCCCCGGCGTTTCCGCCGAGGCCCTCTTTTTTCGAGCGAGCGTGGTCTTAGGTCGCGGCGTTGGCGTCCGTGACCGACTTGTTGGCCTTGGTGAAGGTGGCCTTCAGGCTGCCGCCCAGGGTGGTGACGATGGTGGCGATGACGACGGCGATCAGAGCAACGATCAGGCCATATTCAATGGCGGTCGCGCCGGATTCATCGTTCAGGAAGCGGGTGACGAACTTCGACATGGTGGATCTCCTGGTCAGTAAGTGGATCTGGGCTCTCAAGCCGTGTCGACTTGCTCACCCCCGAAAACACGATCAATTTCGCCCACCTCGCTTAATGTCCAGTAAACAGCAGATGGTTTCGCCAAATTTTTCATTGGTTTATTTTAGTTTACCATTATTACCTCTTAACTATGCCGGTACTGGACAGGCAAAAATCCCTTTCCGCTCAAGGTTTTCTCAAGTGTCGGAAAGAATACACAAGCATCACGCTTAGTTCTTTATTGACCATTCCGAGGCATCCTTCCCATGTACAAAGCCTGGGAAGACACCTTCATGCGCCGCCTGACTCTCGCCTTCTGCGCCGCTCTGAGCCTCTCCGTCGCCACCGTCGCCGGCGCCGACAGCCCGGCCCCGCCGCTGTCGGTCAGCGCCGGCGCCGCCGCGCGCATCGTGCTCGGCGCGCCCGTGCGCGACATCGTGGTCGGCGACCCCTCGGTGGCCGACGTCAGCCTGATCAACGAGCGGACCCTGGTGGTGCTGGGCAAGAAGGCCGGCGCGACCACCGTCCTGGCCTTCGACGCCCACGGCCGCGCCCTGGCCGACCGCGACGTCGTGGTCTCCAACGTTCCGACCCAGGCGGTCGTCGTCCAGCGCGGCGTCAACGCCGCGACCTACGCCTGCGGCGATCGCTGCTCGCTGCTGAACTCCACCACCGCCGCGCCCCCCGCCGCGGCCGCGGCGGCCACCACGCCCTAGCGGCGCGCCTAAACTCCTGACGACCTAAACCCCTGATTAGGGACGTAAGGCCTAGATTGCGCCGCCTGACGTTCCCCAAGGGCGCTGACGCGGACGCCGCCATGGCTGATCGAGCTCGACATTATCGACGGCTGCTGGCCCGCCTGGGCCTGGTGCGCCGCTTCGCGCGCGCCGACGACGGCGCGGCGGCGATCGAGTTCGCCTTCGTCGCCATTCCCTTCCTGATCCTGGTGTTCGCGATCATCGAGCTGGGCCTGACGTTCCTGGTCTCGATGACTCTCGAGAACGCCCTGGGCAATGTCGACCGCACCATCCGCACCGGCGACCTGCAGGGCAGCGCCGCCGCCGGCGACCCCGTCGCCTTCCGCCAGAAGGTCTGCACCCAGATGGCCTGGACCGGCATGGACTCCTGCATGTCGGCCCTGACCCTGGACGTCCGCGTCCTGCCCTCGTTCGCCCAGACCAGCAACCTGCCCACGCCCAAGGCCGGCGGCACCTGTTTCGACCCCGGCGGCCCGGGCTCGATCGTGCTGGTGCGCGGTTACTACAAGTGGCCCCTGATCACCCCGCTGCTGCAGGACGCGGTCGGCGGCGTCCCGGGCAATCGCCAGGTGACCTTCGCGGCGGTGTTCACCAACGAGCCCTATTCCGACGTCCTCGTGCCGATCAAATGCAAATGACCCGTCGCCTCCCCTCCTTCTGGCGCGATCGGCGCGGCGTCTCGGCGATCGAATTCGCCCTGATCGCCCCGGTGCTGATCGTCTTCTATTTCGGCATGGCCGAGCTGACCGAGGCGATGATGGCCCAGCGGCGGCTGAGCCACCTGGCCTCGTCGATCGGCGACGTCGTGGCCCGCGACCAGAAACTCACCGACGACCGCCTCAAGGACGTCTTCGCGGTCGGCGCGGTGCTGATGGCCCCGTTCCCGTCCGGCAATCTGAAGATGTGCATCACCAGCGTCGTCTCCGACGCCAAGGGCAAGGACACCGTCGCCTGGTCCGAAAAGTCCAACGGCGGCACGGCCAACTGCCCGGCGGCCAACGATGTGGTCGACATCCCGGTCAGCGTGCTGCCGGCCGGTCAGAGCGTGATCATGAGCAAGGCTAGCTACGAATACAGCTCGTTGTTCAAGTTCATCATTCCCCAGAACATCACCTTCCGCCGCACCTACTATCTGCGGCCGCGCCTCTCCGACCAGGTGACGCGGGTCAAGACCTAGTCCAGCGCCGCCTCGCGCAGGCGCTCGACCAGCGCGTGGGGGCCGAAGGTCTCGCCCTCGAACCGCCGCGCCGGCCGCACGCCGATCAGGCTGTTGGTCAGGAACACCGCCTGCGCCTCGTCGAGAGCCTCCGCGCCCCTGGCCACCTCGTGGACCTCGACCCGCAGCGCCCGCGCCGCCTCGATCACCCGCGCCCGGACCAGACCGTTCAGCACGCCGCAGTGCAGGGCCGGGGTGAACAGCACGTCGTCCGTGATCCAGAACAGGTTGGCCGCCGCCGCGCAGGTCAGGTCGCCGTGGTTGTTGCGCATCACCGCCTCGTCGGCGCCGGCCGCCAGGGCCTCGGCCCGGGCCAGGACGTTGTCGACATAGGACAAGGTCTTCAGGCGCGCGGCGGGCGAGCCCTCGTTGCGCCGGGTCTTGGCCAGCATCAGGTCGACCGGGGTGGTCGGAACCGGCGCGGCCGCCGCCCGGGCCGCCAGCCGCGGGGCGGGGGCGGCGGGACGATCCAGGCCCCGGCCGCCGGAACCGGCCGTCAGGGTCAGGCGCACGGCGGCGCGGCCTCCGCCCTGCCCGGCCTCGCCCGGCGCGGCCAGACAGAGGGCCCGGGCCTCGCCTAGGTCGAAGGCCGGCAGACCCAGGGTCTCGCAGCCGGCGGTCATGCGGGCCAGGTGAGCGTCCAGATGCGGCAGGTCGTCGCCGGTCCACAGCATCGTCTCGAACAGGCCGTCACCGAGCAGCAGGCCCCTGTCATCCAAGGGAAAGGAGGCGTCGAGGGGAAAGGCGTCAGTCATCGGCGCGGCGTTTCCATCAGGGCCCGTCGAAGGGCGGCGAACTTGGCTTCGGTCTCCAGGCGCTCGGCGTGGGGATCGCTGTCGGCGACGATGCCCGCCCCCGCCCTGGCTTCCAAACGCCAACCTTCAGCCTCCTGTTCAAGGCCGACCGTGCGGATCAGCACGCTGGACTCCAGGGCCCCGTCCACGCCCGCCCAGAACAGCGAGCCGCAATAGGGCCCGCGCGGGGCCTCCATCTCGGCGATCAGCGTCATGGCCTGGACCTTGGGCGCCCCGGTGATCGAGCCGGGCGGAAAGGCCGCGCGCAGCAGGTCGGCCGCCCCCAGGCCCGGCGCCAGCTTGCCGGTCACCGTCGAGACCAGGTGATGGACGTTGGCGAAGGTCTCGACCTTGAACAGCTCGGGCACGGCGACGCTGCCGGGCGGGCTGACCCGGGCCAGGTCGTTGCGCATCAGGTCGACGATCATCAGGTTCTCGGCCCGGTCCTTGGCGCTGGCCGACAGCTCGGCGATCAGCCGCGCGTCCTCGGCCTGGTCGGCGCCGCGCGGCCGGGTGCCCTTGATCGGCCGGGTCTCGATGGAGAGATCGCCGCCCGTGACTTGCAGGAACCGCTCGGGCGAGTTGGACACCAGGGCCCGGCCCGGCAGGCGCAGATAGGCCGAGAACGGAGCGGGGCTGTCGGCGCGCAGGCGGGCGAACAGGTCGAACGGATGGGCGCCGGCCGCCAGACGCCCGGTCCAGGCGCGGGCGATATTGGCCTGGAAGATCTCGCCGCCGACGATGCGCTCGACCACCGCCGCCACCGCCGTCTCATAGGCCGCGCCGTCGCTGACCTCCAGGGCGTCGCACAGCACCCCGTCGTGGGCGGCCGGCGACGGCGCGTTCAGCCAGGCCAGGGCCGCCTCGGCGCGAGCCCGCGCGAAGCCTTGCGAGCCGCCGCGCCCGATGGCCAGCACCCGCCGCTGCAGGTGGTCGAAGGCCAGCAGGGCCGGATAGCGAGCGCAGGCCAGGTCCGGCCAGCCGGTACGGCCCAGGCTCAAGGACTCGACCCGGTCGCCCAGCTCGTAGGCGGCCAGGCCCACCACCCCGCCCTGGAACGGCGGGCCGTCGGGGTCCATGGCCTGGGGCGGGCCGACCAGTTCTGTCAGGGCGGCGAAGGGGTCGTGCGGGTCGTCGGCGGTGACGGTCAGGGTCTCGTCCGGATCGCGCAGCAGGTACGACCACCGCCCCGCCTGGCCGCCCGAGATCATGGCGCAGGCGAAAGGCTCGTCCCGCCACGGAGCCGCGACCCAGACCGGGTCGCGCCAGGGGGCGCTGATGAGAACGACGTGACGCATCGGCGGGTGATACCGCCGCTCGCCCCCAGATGCTACGCCTCCCGGTCGCCGCCCTTGACCAGGAACATGCCCAGCAGGCCGACCAGCAGCAGGCCGGCGATCGGCGCGAAGCCGGCCGCCTGGGTCTTGAAGATCGAGGTGGCCGTGGTGACCAGCAGCGAGCCCAGCCACATGGTCACCGTGCCCGACAGCCCGTAGAGGCCGAAGAACGAGGCCATCTTGTCCGGCGGGGCCAGGCGGCTGAGCAGGGTGCGGCTGGAGGCGTAGGAGGCGGTGACGAACACCGCCACCCCGAAGCCCACCGTCAGAAAGATCACCTCCGGCGCGGTGCGGAAGATCGGCCCGCCCCACAGCGGCGCGTGGGCGGCGGGGTCATAGGGGATGACGTAGAGGATCTTGTGGCGCGACATGCCCAGCCAGGTGACCAGGCAGACCAGCACCCCGGCGATCTCGATCTGCACCGCCTTGCGCGGCCCGACCCGGTTGTCCAGCCAGGTCGCCAGGAAGCCGCCGCCCACCGCGAACACGCTGAGGCCGATGCCGTAGACCAGCATCTCCATCACGCCCCAGCCCATCACCCCGGCCGCGAACACCCCGCCAAACAGCAGCAGGGCGGTCATGCCGTCGTTGAAGAACATCCGGGTCAGCAGATAGACGCCGGCGTCGCGGTGCTGGCGCAGGCTCTTGATCGTGTCCACCAGCCCCACCACCCCGCGCCTGACGCCCTCGACCAGGCCGACCCCGGTGGCGGGCGCATCGGGGGTGAACAGGAACAGCGGAATGCAGCCGATGGCGAAGGCGGCCGCGACGATCGGGCCGACGATGCGGTCGGGCTCGTGCTGGGCGGGGTCCAGGCCAAACAGCGGGGCGGCCGGGATGAAGCCCCAGTCCACGTGCCCCGGCAGGGCGAAGGCCCACAGCACGAAGATCAGCATCAGCACCGAGACGCCGTTGCCCAGCGACAGGGCCAGGCCCGAGGCGGCCGGAGCCAGCCGCCGTCCGGCCGCCCGGTTCAGCAGCGAATTGTGCACCACCTCGATGATGGCGATCAGCAGGCAGCCGGCGCCATAGAGGAACGAGACGGTCAGGATCGACAGGCCAGCGCCATGCGGCTTGGCCCACCAGAACGCCCAGGTCACCGGGATGATCAGGGCGGTCAGGACCAGCAGCGCCGGCTTGCGATGGCCGAACTGGTCGATCGAGCTGCCGATCAGCGGGGCCAGGATCATGGCGATCAGGCCGTAGATCGTGCCGATCCGGGCGATCAGCGCCTGGCCGGCCACCGGATCGCCGACCACCGTGGTCGCGAAATAGGGGGCGAAGATGTAGATGCTGATCAGGATCACGAAGGGGTCGCGAAACCCCTGATAGACTGCCCAGCTGACCGCCCCGCGCGACAGGCGGGCGCCCTTAAGGTCCCCTGGGGGCTCGTCTTCCGCCAGGCTTTGCGCCAACGGATCGGCCAGGGCCGCCTCGGCGTTCGTGATCTTGCCCATACGCGTCTTCACCCTGTGCGAGACCGTCTGGCGCGATCCCTCGATCGTTCAAGCGTGGCGGTTAAACGGGCGTTTGTCACCTGCCCCTTTTCAGCGCCCTCGCGGCGGCGGCCCGTCCACGGTCCGGGACGCATCGGGGCTTCTCGCGCGCGCCGCATCCGTCATTCGCGACAGGGCTTCGGCGATGAACTCGCGTTCGGCCTCGGGAGTCGCGAAGAAGCGCCGGGGAAGGACCAAGGCGCTGCTCTGAACCAGAAAAACCCAGTGCTTGCGGGTTTGATAGAGGTCCGTGACGCTGGCCCAGCGGGCGGTCGTCGTCAGGTCGACCAGGTCATAGACAAGGGCCTCGGGCGTCAGGCGCAGCGTGAGCGGCAGCTGATGTCCCTGCCCTCGCGCGGCGAGCGCCTTGCGCAGGGTCGGCCCGGCCAAGACCCGCGAGATGAACGAGCCGACGATGAGGCCGGCGATGGCGAACTCGGCCGATATCATGGCCGTGAACCATGCCCCCGACACCCACCCTCCGATGGGAACGCCCAGGGCCAACATGCAGACCAGCAGGATGCCCATCGTCTGGCGAGGCGACAGGCCACGGCGCGCCTTGATATAGGCCAAGGCCGCGTTGCCTTCCCCGGCCGCGAAAATACCCGAAGTTTCCATCACGTCCCCCCTCGGACACCACTAGCCCAAGGCGGATTGCGCGTCATCGCGAACGGTCGCCGGCTACAGCAGAATATGCGCCCGCACCGCCTCGCGTCCCGCCGCGTCCAGGCCCACAGCCTGGTCCAGATAGCCGTCGAGCGAGCCGTACTGGGCCTTCATCTCCGCGATCGCCGTGGCCAGGTAGTCGGCCTCCACGCCCATGGCCGCGCGCATGGCGGCGTCCGACGGGCGGCGGCCGAGCTCGGTCTCGAGGGCCGCGGCCATCTTCGGCCCGCGCACGGCGAAGCGTTCCTCGTTGTTGGTCAGCAGGTAGTCGTCGACGATGTCGTCGTCGCCCACCCCGGCCACATGGTGGGTCAGGGCGGCCAGCAGGCCCGTGCGGTCCTTGCCCGCCGCGCAGTGGATCAGCACCGGGCCGCGCGCGGCGGCCAGGGCCTGGAAGTAGCGGCGGAACAGGTCCAGGTGCCGTTCCTTGAACGGGGCGCGGCGATAGTACTCGACCAGATAGTCGCGGATCGCCGCCACCGAGAGGTCCGAGCTGCGCAGGAAGGTGTGCCAGGGATCCTCGCCGCTGACGCCCAGGTCGTTGTCGATCACCTGGGCCGCGAAGCCCTCCCACCGCCGCGACGGGTCGCGCTGGCGCTCGTTGGGCCGGCGCAGGTCGACGATGGTGGCGATGTTCAGGCCGGCCATGGTGGCCAGATCGGCGCCGGTGGCCTGCGCCTGGTGGGCGGCGCGAAACAGCACGCCCTTTTTCAGCCGTCCCTCGCCAGCGGCGTAGTCGCCGAAGTCGCGGAAGTTCTCGACGCCTTGCAGAACGATGTGACGGGTCATGGCCCGCTTGTTAGCGCCGGAGGGTGACGAAAGCGAGACGTTGAAAGCCGCTCATCCCGGCGAACGCCGGGACCCAGATGGAATGGCTCTGGGGCTGACGCCATAAGTGCTGAGTTTGTCCCATCAGCCACACCGCTCTGGGATCTGGGTCCCGGCTTTCGCCGGGATGAGCGGCGTGTAGTGTGCACCCCATGACGGACCTGCACCGCTTCCAGAGCTTCGACGGCGTCTCCATCGGCTACCGCACGCTGGGCGACGGCTGGCCGACCCTGATGCTGCACGGCTTCCTGGCCAGCGCCGAGAGCAACTGGTTCCTGCCGGGGATCGCCGCCGCCGTGGCCGCGACCGGTCGCAAGATCATCGCCCCGGACCTACGCGGCCACGGTCGCTCGGACGCCCCGACCGATCCCGCCGCCTGGCCGTCCGACGTGCTGGCCCGCGACCAGGAGGCCCTGATCGCCCACCTGCACCTCTCCGACTACGACCTGGTCGGCTATTCGCTGGGCGCGCGGACGGCGGTGCGGATGCTGGTGCGGGGCGCGCGGCCGAGGCGGCTGGTGCTGGGCGGCATGGGCGACAGCGGCCTGATGGCGGCCGGGGCGCGGGCCGCGATGTTCGAGGACAGCATCCGCCACGGCGACGCGGCCAAGGATCCTCGGGCTGGTCGGCGGGTGCACGCGATGATGGCGGCGGGCGGCCTGAAACCGGAGGCGATGCTGGGCGTGCTGACCTCGTTCGTGGCGACGAGCGCGGCGGAGATCGCGGGGATCGACGTCCCGACCCTGGTGGTGGCCGGCCAGCGGGACGATGACAACGGCTCGGTCGAGGGCCTGGCGGCGATGATGCCGGACGCGCGCGGGGCGCGGGTTCCGGGGGATCATCTGAGCGCGGTCATGGAGCCGGCGCTGGCGGCTGAGATTGCAGGGTTTCTAGGGGATAGCGGCGGCTGAAAGCCTCCCCCTGTGGGGGAGGCGATCGCGAAGCGATCGGTGGGGGGAGTTATAGAATCGACGATCCCGGGTCCGGCTATCCGCCGAATACTCCCCCCTCCGTCGCCCTTCAGGCGACACCTCCCCCACAGGGGGAGGCGTTAGCGGATCGGAATCACCGGAACGGCGGCTCGTCGAACGCCCGGAGCTTCCGCGAGTGCAGGTTCGGCCCTTCCTCCAGCAGCAGCTTGCAGGTCAGGATCCCGATCTGCAGGTGTTGGCTGATGGCCCGCTCGTAGAACGCGTTGGCCTGGCCCGGCAGCTTGATCTCGCCGTGCAGCGGCTTGTCCGAGACGCACAGCAGCGTGCCGTACGGCACCCGAAAGCGGTAGCCCTGGGCGGCGATGGTGGCCGATTCCATGTCGATGGCCACCGCGCGGCTCTGGTTGAAGCGCAGGGCCGAGAGGCTGTGGCGCAGTTCCCAGTTGCGGTCGTCGGTGGTGACCACCGTGCCCGTCCGCAGGCGCTTCTTGAGCTGGTCGCCGCTGTCGCCGCTGATCGCCTTGGAGGCGTCGTAGAGGGCGCGCTGGACCTCGGCGATCGACGGCACCGGGATCTCGGGCGGCAACACCGCGTCCAGCACGTGGTCGTCGCGCAGATAGGCGTGGGCCAGCACGTAGTCGCCGATGGTCTGGGTGTCGCGCAGGCCGCCGCAGTGGCCGATCATCAGCCATGCTTGCGGACGAAGCACGGCCAGGTGGTCGCAGATGGTCTTGGCGTTGGACGGGCCGACGCCGATATTGACCAGGGTGATGCCCCGGCCGCTGGGGGCCATCAGGTGGTAGGCCGGCATCTGGTGCTTGCGCCAGGTCGACTCCGCCACCGCCAGTTCGGGATTGGCGGTGTTGGCGGTGATCATCAGCCCGCCCGAGCACGACAGCGCCTCGTAAGGGCTACCGTCCTGCCCCAGCTGCTCGATGCCCCAGCGCACGAACTCGTCGACATAGCGATGATAGTTGGTGAACAGGATGAACTGCTGCACGTGCTCGGCCGGGGCGCCGGTGTAGTGGCGCAGGCGGGCCAGCGAGAAGTCGGTGCGCAGGCCGTCGAACAGGGCCAGCGGCCGGGCCTCCTCCATCGCCGGGTTCCACACCCCGTCGGCGATCTCGTCGCCGATGAAGGCCAGGTCCGTGGTCGGAAAGAAGCGGGCGATGTCCTCGGAGCGGACGTCGGCCTGGTTCAGGTCGATGCTGGCGTCCAGCACGTAGGGATAGGGGATTTCCTGGTTCGAACGGTCGATCTCGATCTCGACCTCGAAGTCGTTGAGCAGCAGGGTCAGCTGCTCGACCAGGTAGTCCTTGAACTGGTTGGGCTTGGTGATGGTGGTGGCGTAGACGCCGGGCCGGCTGACCCGGGCGTAGGAGCGCGCCAGCTTGGGCGGCAGGGCCTCGGGATCATAGATCAGGCGCAGTTCGGGATAGGCGAACGTGCCGTCGAACCGCGCTTGCGGGTCGGGCCGGGTTCCGTGTTCGAGATAGGCGCGTAGCGCGGTCCGCAGGGCGTCGACGGCGCGTTCGTAGTCTTCGTTGAGCTTCTCAACGGCGGCGATTGCTTTTTCTTGGTTTGACATGGCGTCCTATATCAACCTTCCGCGGGCATTTCCAGGCCGGGGCCGCGCGGGCATGGACGAAGCGGGTTTCGTCGGCCACAAGGGTCGCGACGACCCGAGCGGCGGGGTGAGGACAAACGCTCCCGCTCCGTCTTAGAGAGATGCCTAGACCATACGGTTGAGCGTACGCGCTCGACGGGGGAGCCTATGAACAAGCGTTTCGCTTACCTGATCATCGCGTCCATGATCCTCGGGGTCCTGGTCGGCTGGGCCTGCAACCAGTACCTCGACGCCGCCCAGACCGCCGAGGCGGTCAAGTGGTTCAAGATGGGCACCGACCTGTTCCTGCGGCTGATCAAGATGATCATCGCCCCGCTGGTGCTGACCACCCTGGTGGCCGGCATCGCCCACATGGAGGACGCCGCGGCCGTGGGCCGGATCGGCGCCAAGACCATGGGCTGGTTCATCAGCGCCTCGGCCGTCTCGCTGCTGCTGGGCCTGGCCATGGTGCACCTGCTGCATCCGGGCGCGGGCCTGGTGCTGAACGAGGCGACCAACGTCGCCGCCAACGCCCCGGCCGCCTCGACCGAGACCTTCACCCTGCAGGGCTTCCTGATCCACCTGGTGCCGACCTCGATCTTCGACGCCCTGGCCAAGAACGAGATCCTGCAGATCGTGGTGTTCAGCGTGTTCGTCGGCACCGCCGTCGCCTCGCTCGACAACAAGGCCCCGCAGATCATGGAGCTGGCCGAGCAGGGCGCCCAGATCATGCTGAAGGTCACCGGCTTCGTGATGAAGCTGGCTCCGCTGGCGATCTTCTGCGCCCTGGCCTCGACCATCGCCGACCAGGGCATCTCGATGCTGGTGGTCTACGGCAAGTTCGTGGTCGGCTTCTACGCCACCATGGGCACGCTGTGGCTGCTGCTGTTCCTGGCCGCCTTCGCCGTGCTGGGCAAGCGGGCCATCCCGCTGTTCGGCGCGATCCGCGACCCGGCCCTGCTGGCCTTCTCGACCGCCTCGTCGGAAGCCGCCTATCCGCGCATCCTGGACGCCCTGCCGAAGCTCGGCATCCGTCGCCGCATCGTCTCGTTCGTCCTGCCGCTGGGCTATTCGTTCAATCTCGACGGCTCGATGCTGTACTGCACCTTCGCCACGATCTTCATCCTGCAGGCCCACGGCGTGCACCTGACGGTCCAGCAGCAGATCTTCATGCTGCTGCTGCTGATGGTCACCTCCAAGGGCATCGCCGGCGTGCCGCGCGCCTCGCTGGTGGTGATCATGGCGACCCTCACCTATTTCGGCCTGCCCGAGACCTGGATCGCCCTGGTGCTGGGCGTCGACCACCTGCTGGACATGGGCCGCAGCGCCACCAACGTGGTCGGCAATTCGGTGGCCGCCGCCGTGGTCGCCAAGTGGGAAGGCGAGCTGGACGATCCGGAGCCGGAAGCGGCCGCCACGGCTTAAGCGCCGCCGCCAAGCGGGACTGATTGACTTCGAGGGGGAGAGGACCAATCTCTTCCTCGAGGGACCTCGTTTAGGACACCGCCATGAACGCCAAATCCATGATCCGGGCCGGCCTGCTGACGACCGTCCTGCTGGCCGCCGCCGCGCCCGCCCTTGCTGCTTCGGGGCTCGCCGATCCGGCCGCCAAGGACGCCGCGCCGCGTCCGGCCCGTTCGTGCTTCTCGCTGTCCGACTGGGACGGCTGGAGCGCCCCCGACCGCAACACCCTCTATATGAAGGTGCGCCACCGCGACGTCTATCGCGTGGACCTGTCGCACGGCACCAGCCAGCTGACCTCGCCGGGCGTGCACCTGGTGTCGGTCGTGCGCGGCACGGACTCGATCTGCCGCCCGATCGACCTGGACCTGCGGGTCTCCGACGGCTTCGGCTTCGCCATGCCGATCATGGCCAAGAGCATCACCAAGCTCTCGAAGGACGAGATCGCGGCGCTCCCGAAGAAGGACCGGCCGTAACTGTCGCCCAGGCTCGACCTCGGAAGCGAAAACCTTGTCCTTCGACAAGCTCAGGATGAGGTTTTCGACTGCCAGATCTACACAATGGTCCTCATCCTGAGCCTGTCTAAGGACGAGGACCAAGCGCGGCGTTAGCAGGTCGTGACTATTCCGCCGCCGCCTCTAGCAGCGCCACCACCATCGCGTTGACCGGCGTGGCGATCCCGTGCCGAGCCCCTAGCCGCACGATCACCCCGTTGCGGGCGTCCAGCTCCATCGGCCGGCCGGCGGCGCGGTCGGCGTGCAGGGAATTGACCCCGTCGGCCGGCCCGGCGCGATAGCCGTCGACCACGGTCTGGGGCAGGTCGTCGGGCAGCGTCGCGCCCTGCGCCCGGCCCACCGCCACGCACTCGCCGACCAGGGCCTTCATGATCTCGGCGATCGGCTCGCGCCGCGCCACGCCCGCGGGCTTCAGGGTCAGGGCGTTGACCGCCCCCGCGCAGTTCAGCGCCAGCTTCTTCCAGGCGGCGGTCTTGAAGTCGCTGGTCGTGGAGACCGCGATCGGCGTGTGGGCGAACAGGGCGACGAGGGCCTCGCCCGCCTCCCCGTCCGGAACCAGGATCGTGCCGTCGCGCCGCTGGCGCACCCGGCCCGGCGCGCTGCGCTCGGCGGGGATGTCGACCACGGCCGGGGTGATCCGCTCGGCGGACACGTACGGGGTAAAGCGCTCGACGTGCTCGACGCCGTTCTGCAGCACCGCCACGCGGGTGCCGGGATCCACCAGCCGGGCCAGCCAGCCGCCCGTGGCCGCCGCGTCATAGGTCTTGGTGGTGACGATCGCCCAATCGACAGGCGAGGCCTGGTCCGGCGAGGTCAGCACGCGCGGCGTCGCCGTTAGCGGCCCGCCGGGCGTCTCGACCTCCAGCCGATCGAAGGCGGTGCGGGCGCAGACCGTCACGTCCAGGTCCGCGTTCTGGGCCAGCCAGGCCGCCACCGTGGCGCCCACCGCGCCGGGACCGATCACCGCAATCGACGTCATCACCGAACTCCAGACCCAAACACCAGACAAAGAAACGCCGCCCCCTTTCGAGGGCGGCGGCATGTTATCCCCGTTGTCCCTGCTCTTGTTCTTATTCAGCCGGCAGGGTGTTCTCGGAGCGCTTCTGCAGCATGTTGTCGAAGCTCGACCACACGCCCTCCGCGCCGTGCCATTGGCCCGTGGTGGCGGCCTTGGAATATTCCGTGGCCCGGGCCTCGAAGAAGTTGGCGTGCTCCACGCCCGACAGCAGCGACTGCAGCCAGGGCAGCGGGTTTTCCTTGATGCCGTAGACTTCCGGCAGGTGCAGCTGGCGCAGGCGCCAGTCGGCGATGAACCGGATGTACTGCTTGATGTCGTCGGGGGTCATGCCCTGGATCTCGCCGGCCTCGAAGGCCAGGTCGATGAAGGCGTCCTCCATGATCACCACGCTCTTGCAGCACTCGACGATGTCGGCGGCCACCTCGGGGGTGACGCACTTCGTCTCGGCGTTGAACGCGTGGTACAGCTTGATGATGCCTTCGCAGTGCAGGCTCTCGTCGCGGATCGACCACGAGACGATCTGGCCCATGCCCTTCATCTTGTTGAAGCGCGGGAAGTTCATCAGCATCGCGAACGAGGCGAACAACTGCAGGCCCTCGGTGAAGCCGCCGAACATGGCCAGCGTCCGCGCGATGTCGGCGTTGGTCTCGACCCCGAACTTCTGCATGAAGTCGTGCTTGTCGCGCATGGCCTGGTATTCCATGAACGCGCCGAATTCGCTCTCCGGCATGCCGATGGTTTCCAGCAGCAGCGCGTAGGCCGCGATATGGATGGTCTCCATATTGGCGAACGACGACAGCATCATCTTCACTTCGGTGGGTTTGAACACCCGGCCGTAGCGTTCCATGTAGTTGTCGGCGACCTCGATGTCGCTCTGGGTAAAGAAGCGGAAGATCTGCGTCAGCAGGTTCCGTTCCTTGTCATTGAGCTTGACGGCCCAGTCCTTGAGGTCCTCGCCGAGGGGCACTTCCTCGGGCATCCAGTGGACCTGCTGCTGCTTTTTCCAGAACTCGTGAGCCCACGGATAGCGGAAGGGCTTGTAGGCGCCGGAGGGGGTCAACAGGCCTGGCAGAGTGGTAAGCTTGGCGGACATCGAGGGCGGCTCCAGGGCAGGCGGACGCGAATCGGACGGACGGGTAGTCTCTTTGGTACCGAGCTCCAACGGCTCCATCTAGTGGTCAGTTGGTCGCAGCACACAACATGTTGTGGGTAGATTGGATAACCAATTATGAAGCCAGCTTACACCATCTACGGCGCGCTTGGCTCGGGGTCCGTGCCCATCGAAGCTGTTTTGACCCTGCTGGGGCAGCCCTACAGCGTGGTCGAGGCGCCCACCTGGGAGGGCGCGGCCCAGCAGGCCAAGGTGGCCGGGGTCAATCCGCTCAAGCAGATCCCGGCCCTGATCACCCCCGACGGCGAGACGATCACCGAAAGCGCCGCCATCCTGATCTGGCTGGCCGACCGCCACCCGGAAGCGCGGCTGGCTCCCTCGCTCGATTCGCCCCTGCGCGGCCAGTTCCTGCGCTGGATGGTGTTCGTGCCGGCGGCGATCTACTCGCTGTTCTGGGTGCGGGACGACCCATCGCGCCTGGCGGGCCCGGACGCCGAGGCCGGCGCGCGGATCAAGGCGGCGACGACCGACCGGATCGCCGACTGCTGGGGGATGATGGAGGCGCAGATCGAGCCGGGGCGCTACCTGCTGGGCGACGCGCTGACGGTGCTGGACCTCTACGTCGCCGTGGTCAGTCGCTGGGGCTCGCGGCGCAAGCGGTTCTACGAGGTGGCGCCGAAGATGAGCGAGGTCGTGCGTAGGGTGGATGCGGATCCGCGGCTGGCGGCGTTCTGGGAGAAGCGGTTTCCGTTCGTGGACGGGTGGGAGAGCAACGGGGCGGCGGGGTAGGCCGCACGGCGGGATATCGGTCCTGCGCCAACGCCCGATTTCAGACCGCGAAGAGACTCATGACCCCGATTTAACTTTGTGGTTTTCAGGGATCGCCGCAAGGACGCTTCCCATAACGGGGGTGTTTTATATGAATCTGAAATCGATTGCGGCGGCCTTGGCGCTCGCAAGCCTGTGCGCGACTTCCGTCCACGCCGAGACCGTCGCGCCGCTCACGTTCGCGGACCGGCTGGCGCAGGCGGGGTCGCCGCTGACGGTCCGGCCGGAGGGCCTCTCGGGTCCGGGCGCCGCGATCCTGTCGGAGGCTATGGACGCCAGCCGGTACGTCCTCATCGGCGAGAGCCATTTTTCGCGCGAGATCCCCGCCTTCACCACGAACGTCTGTCGATTGATGGCGCCCGGCGGCCTGACGGCCATGGTCGTCGAGATCGGGCCGGAGGCCGCTGGCGTGGTCAACGCACGGCTGAGAGCGCCGAACCGGGAACAGCAGATTTCTGACTTCATGACCTCTCATCCCGACGCCATGGCCTTCCTCAACGGCCGCGACGAGGGTCGGACGGCGGCCGATTGCGCGGGTGTCGCCGGACCGGACTTCAAGCTGTGGGGGCTGGACCAGGAGTTCTTCGGCGTGAGCGGCTATCTGTTCGAACAGATGCTGGCGGCCGGTCCAGGACCGCTCGCCCGCGCCCAGATCGAGGCGCTGGCCAAGCAGGAGCGGACGGCGATGCAGGCTGCGCTCGCCTCCGGTTCACCCATGGACCTGTTCCTGTTCAAGGTCACCGATGCGACGCTGGATCAGGCGGGGACAGCCATCGACCAGGATGGCGGCGACCGGGCCAAGGCGCTGTTCGCCGCCTTGCGCGAAACACGCGCCATCTATCAGGCCTCGCAGTCCCGCCGTGGCGATCCGAACGGGCGCAGGGCGCGGCTGATGAAGCGGACGCTGGCGGCCCATTTCGCCGAGGCGCCGCAGGCGCGCCTGCTGATGAAGTTCGGCGCCTACCATCTCTACAAGGGCTACAATCCACTCGGCCAGCGCGACGTGGGCAATTTCGTCGCTGAACATGCCGACGGAGAGGGCGTGAAGTCCCTCCATATCATCGTCGCCGGCGCGAGAGGCGCGCTACCCGGATACAACGGGGTCGGCCGCCCAATGTCCGTGCAAAAGTTCGATGCGACCACGGGCAAGGACGCCGACTGGTGCAAGGATGTGATGCTGGCCCGCCCGTCGGACACGCCGCCGGGCGACTGGTTCCTGGTGGATCTTCGCCTTTTGCGCAGCGCCGATCTGGAAGCCCTGACGCCAGAATGGCGCGCGCTCATCCGCGGCTACGACCTCGCCGTCGTGGCGCCGGAACTGTCTGCGTCCACCGTGCTGGGGGCTGACGTCCCCTAGGCTCAGGACAGAAGAGGACGCTGGCAGCCAAGGTTTCAAGGCGCGGCCTCGCCGCTGGCGGATGACGTCAGGGCGTTTCCGGAAAGGACGTCTTCTTGACCCCTCTCTCTGAGAGAGAGGGAGGGGCCCGCCGCGAAGCGGTGGGAGGGTGAGAGGTTTCACCCTGTCCGGTTTCACACCAGCGCCCTGCCGGCACGCCGGCTGGCGTCTTACCCCCTCACCCTCCCAAGCTTTGCTTGGGCCCCTCTTTCCCCATGGGAGAGGGTGATTTAGGGGGATCCAGCCGCGTCCATCCCCGCCAGCGCCGCGAAGAACCTCAACTTCTTCAACGCCCTGGAAAATAATGAGCGTCACCAACGCGCCAGCGCTCAAACCCGTCGCACAATGATCCTGTCTCCGTCGCGGAGGAGGGCGCTTGGTACCGACCCGAAGTGGCGATGGAGATGGAACCGAGCGGGGCCGCCTGGCCTGGCGATCGGCTCTTGGCGAATGGCGGGGCTCAGAAGGCTCCAAGGTTCGGCGAGACCGATCGCGGGACAGTCGGGTCGACGGGGCCGGGAAGCAAAACCGGTCTGTTCCAGGATCTGTCGGAGTCGCTGACGGCCCCTTCCGGGCGACTTTGATCCTGCCCGCCCGAGGGGGAATGTCGACCGGGATGAAACAGGCCCTCAGTCGCCGTCCCTCGGCAAAAACGGTTTCGCGGAGCGGTTGGTCCACGCCGAAACGCAAACTCTAAACCCACGGTCTCCGGGCTTGGCCCGGCCGCTCCGCGCCTCCTCGACTTCTCAGCGGCCGTCCGCGTGAGACGGCGAAGCCATGTGTGTCCATCAAGCCTCCCCCCGTGGGGGAGGTGTCGGCGAAGCCGACGGAGGGGGGAGCAATAGGCCAATGACCAGATCTGCGATCTCCAACCCCAAACCTCCCCCCACCGATCGCTGCGCGATCGCCTCCCCCACGGGGGGAGGCTTGATGACGTGACCACGGCGAAGCTGCTAAACCCCGTCCATGCTGACCGATCCCCTGTTCTACGCCGTCGCCATTCCCGCGGTGATCCTGCTGGGCCTGGCCAAGGGCGGGTTCGCCGGAATCGGGGTGGTGGCGGTGCCGTTGATGGCGCTGGTCATCTCGCCGGTGCTGGCCGCCTCGATCACCCTGCCGATCCTGCTGGTCCAGGACGTCGTCAGCGTCTGGTCGTTCCGCAAGACCTGGAACAAGGGCCTGCTGATCCTGATGCTGCCGGCCGCGGCGGTCGGGATCTTCCTGGGCTGGCTCTTGGCGGCGCGGGTGTCGGTGGCGGCGGTCGAGCTGTCGATCGGCGTGATCTCGATCGCGTTTTCGTTGCAGCGCCTGTGGGCCGAGCGGGCGGTCAAGGCGGCGGCCGCCGTCGAGGCCGGGCCGGCGCGGCCGTGGCTGGGCGCCCTGTGCGGCGCGGCGGCCGGCTTCACCAGCCAGGTGGCCCACGCCGGCGGCCCGCCGTTCCAGATCTATGTCCTGCCCCGCCGCCTGCCGCGCGACGTGTTCATCGGCACCAGCGCGATCTTCTTCGCGGTCGTCAACTGGATGAAGGTGCCGGCCTATATCGCCCTGGGCCAGTTCACGCCCCAGGTGCTGACCACGGCCGCCGTGCTGCTGCCCCTGGCCCTGGCCTCGACCTGGGCCGGGGTGTGGCTGGTGCGCCGCGTGCCGGCCGAGGGCTTCTACAAGGTCATCTACGCGCTGCTGATCGTGGTGGGCGCCAAGCTGGCCTGGGACGGGGCGCACGGCCTGCTGGGCTGAGGCGATACGCGCCCTTTCCTCGCCACGATGATCGGCGTTTATATGTCACCGATTGAGCGTACACTGGGCGGGCCATGACAGAGACTTCCAGCATCGTCGCGACGGCCGCTCCCGCTCAGGTCCCGGCGGTTATTCCGACCACGCACTATCCCACCGCCGGCGCCAAGTGCGCCGACCTGATCGTGCATCTCGCCGGACTGGCCTGCGCCCTGCTGGGCGGCGGCATCCTGCTGGGCCTGGCCTTCGGCCTGGGGTCGCTGAGCCAGGTGGCGGCCATCAGCGTCTACACCGTGGGCCTGATCACCATGCTGTCGCTGTCGACCGCCTACAACTTCGCCAAGGCCCGCTGGCGGCCGCTGCTGCGCCGCTTCGACCACGCCGGCATCTTCATCATGATCGCCGCCTCCTACACCCCCTTCACCACCCAGAACCTGCACGGCTGGTGGGCGATCGGCATGACCACGGCCGTCTGGACCGTGGCCAGCGTCGGGGTGGCGGCCAAGCTGTTCCTGCCGGGCCTGGACAAGCGCTTCTGGGTCGGCCTGTACCTGGCCCTGGGCTGGCTGGTCCTGGTGGCCATCAAGCCGATGATCGACGGCATGGGCTGGGTCGCCCTGCTGCTTTTGGCGATCGGCGGCGTGATCTATTCGACGGGTACGGTGTTCTACCTGATGAAGCGGCTGAAGTTTCGGCGGGCGATCTGGCACGGGCACGTGATCGGGGGCGCCGGCCTGCACTACGCCGCCGTGCTGGTCGGGGTGGTCCTGGCCTCGAGCGGACACCCCTAGTCGCGTAAATTGGGTCAGCCTTGAACACCCCCCCGGATTCCAAAAAGACCGTCCAGAACTTCTTCCGGGATCGCGCGGCCAACGCCCAGCGCGGCAAGCGCCTGCCCGCCCCCCTGACCCAGGCCGACGCCGAGGTCGAGGCCCTGGGCTTTCCCGGCGTGCGGCTCAGCGTCGACGAGGCCGACGAGGCCCTGCGCAACGTCGCCGACCGCCTGGCCCCGATGCGGCCGCTGCTGGGCCGCGACGACTTCAACATCCTGGCCCTGTCGGGCGGCGCGGCCGGCGGGGCCTTCGGGGCCGGCGCCCTGGTGGGCCTGACCAAGGCCGGGACCCGTCCCCACTTCGCCATCGTCACCGGCGTCTCGACCGGCGCCCTGATCGCCCCCCTGGCCTTCCTGGGCCCCGAATGGGACGACCGCCTGACCGACGCCTATGTCGGCGGCCACGCCTCCGAGCTGCTCAGCCTCAAGCGCCTGGGTCCGACCCTGGGTCCCAGCCTGTTCCGCGGCGATAGCCTGGACGGCCTGGTCACCCCGTTCATCGACCTGGAGATGATCGAGGCCGTCGCCCGCGAGCACGCCAAGGGCCGGCGGCTGCTGATCGCCACCACCAACCTGGACAGCCAGAAGGCCACGATCTGGGATATGGGGGCCATCGCCACCCAGGGCGGCGAGGACGCCGTGCGATTGTTCCGCGACGTGCTGGTGGCCTCGGCCACCCTGCCCGGCCTGTTCCCGCCCAAGCTGATCGACGTCGAGGCCCCCGACGGCGAAGGCGGCATGGCCCGCTATCAGGAAATGCACGCCGACGGCGGCATCGCCGCGCCGCTGTTCCTGATGCCCGACGCCCTGCTGCGCTGGCGCGAGCTGGGCCAGCGCCTGCGTCGCGGCCGGGTCTATGTGATCTTCAACACCGTGCTGGATCCCTCGCCGCGCACCACCCAGCCGGGGGTGACCTCGATCATGGGCCGCAGCTTCGAGACCATGCTGCGGTTCTCGTATCGCCAGGCGCTGAGCGTGGCCGCCGGCTTCTGCGCCCGCCACAACCTGCCGCTCTGGTCGGCCTCGATCCCGGCCAGCTTCTCCGACTTCAACATGATGAAGTTCGAGACGGTGTCGATGAAACAGACCTTCGACGACGCCGAGGCCCTGGCGATCAGCGGCCGGCTATGGTCCAGCGCCAGTCCCACGCCCGAGCCCCTGTGGCGCGGCCTGTTCAAGCGCCAGCCGACGACGCGTCGCCAGACGGTCAAGGATCCGATCCTGGTGCCGTCGACCGACCTGGCCTTGCCGGAAGGGACGACGCTGGACGCCGTCCATCCGTCCGACCGGGAAGACCCTATTTCTTGAGGTAGCGGGCGCGCAGTTTCTCGACGTTCGGCGGAACGGCGCGGAAGTCGCTGGCCAGGCCCAGGCGGGCGTTGCACGACGGGCAGCGCACCGAGTCCTCGTCGGCCAGTTCGGCCGGTGGGTCGAAGCGCGTGCCGCACGGCTTGCACTTGAAGTCGCCCGTCGCCGGCGGCGGGGCGGGCGGCGGCTCCGGAGCCCGCAGCACGACGCGCTTAGCGCCCGCCGGACGCGCGATGCGCTCCAGCGGCGGCGGACCGCCCGGCGCGGCGACGCCGCTCTTCAGGCTCAGGATCTTGCGGCGAGGAGGCTCGCTATCGCTCATGACGGGGGAAGGCTCGGTGGAAGGGCTTGGGGCGGGACCGGCGCTAGCTGCATGATCTGGACCCGAAACTCAAGCGCCGAGCGTGCCATCGGCGTGATCGACCTACCAGTGAGGCCGCAAACTGAACGAAAGAGCGACCATTTCGTCCTTCTGGGTGGCCATGCCCATGATCTGGTCCTTGGCCTTGATCGAGCGGTGCACATAGCCGAACGAGGCCTGCATGGCCCCCTTGCGCCACGCCACCCCGGCCTGACCGTCGCCCACCAGCTTGCTGCTGGTGTCGGTGGTGAAGCCGGCGCGGCTCCAGTCGCCGTCGCCGCCGCGCAGCATGTTCAGGCCCACGGCCTGGCCGCTGGCGGCCGCGAACACGTACCAGCGTCCGCGCTGACCAAACTCGCGGCCGTCACGGACGCCCAGCGAGTTGACGACCTGGTCGCCCATCTTCTTGCCGAAGCGCACCGTGGCGCCCGCCTCCGCCGAACCGCCGGCCCCGCCGAAGCCCAGGCCGGCGTGCGGGGTGACGTCCAGGGCGTACTTGCCCTTGCCCACCGAGACGGCGGCCGGCCAGCCGCGGGTGACGGTGACGTCGACGTCGCGATCTTGGAAGCTGTCCTCGTCGGGCCGGACCAGGGCCAGGGGTCGGGTCTGGCCGAACGGGGCGACGCTGGCCACCGAGACGCGAACCGAGTCGACGGCGCGCTCGCCCTCGCCGACCACCATCGCGCTGGACCGGTAATTGACCGCGCCGCGGCCCTGGTAATAGCGATTGCTGTCCAGCAGGGCCGCGTCGCCATAGGCGCCGGCGGGCGAGAGGGCGAAGCTGGGATCCTCGGCGCGTTCGGTCCTGGCGGCGGGCGCCTCGGTGAAGCCGACGGAAGCCTCGGCGGGGCGCACGTTGCGAACGCTGAAATCGACGGGATCGGCCTGCGACGCGACGATAAAGCTGGGCGGAGCCTTGCGGGTGGCGACGGACGCCTTATCTGCGGGACTGGACGACGGAGCCGATCGAGTCGGCTGGGCCTGCGCCGTGGCGATCGCCAGGACGCTCAGACCCACTCCCGCGAAAAATGCCGTGCAAGCACGCATTTTGGTCCCCAGAACCCTTTCCCCACATGGACCGTACTCGTATTCCGAGCGGCGTCCATGAGACAAAACCCCACGTCATGAACATTTCGCACTGGGGTTGGTTCCGATGAAAAAAGGCGCCGCAGAGGTCCGCGACGCCTTTCTTTTTTAAGAACTTTTAAGATTTTCGCAGGTCGCCCTACTGGCAGGCCAAGCATTCCTCGTAGTCGGTCTTGGACGGCGCGTCGAAACCGTTGGCCGGACCGGCCACCGCGACGTCGGAGCCGGCGTAGGCGGCCCGTTGCACCGACTTGGAGCGCAGGTAGTACAGCGACTTCACGCCGCGCTCCCAGGCCTGCCAGTGCAGCATGTGCAGGTCCCACTTGTCGACGTCGCCGGGCAGGAAGATGTTCACCGACTGGCTCTGGCAGATTTCCGGCGTGCGGTCGGCGGCCAGTTCGACCACCCAGCGCTGGTCCAGTTCGAAGGCGGTCTTGTAGACGTCCTTGTCGTCCTGGCTGAGGAAGTCCAGGTGCTGGACCGAACCCTCGTTCTCCAGGATCGAACCCCAGACCGCGTCGGTGTTCTGGCCCTTCTCCTCGAGCAGCTTCTCCAGGTAGGGGTTCTTCACCGCGAACGAGCCCGACAGGGTCTTGTGGGTGTAGATGTTGGCCGGGATCGGCTCGATGCCCGCCGAGGTGCCGCCGCAGATGATCGAGATCGAGGCGGTCGGGGCGATGGCCAGCTTGTGCGAGAAGCGCTCCATCGAGCCACGGTCGGCGGCGTCCGGGCACGGGCCCTTTTCTTCGCCGATGGTGATCGACGCCTTGTCGGCCTCGCGGCGCAGGTGCTTGAACATCCGCATGTTCCAGCTCTTGGCCAGGGCGCTCTCGAACGGCACGTTCTGGCTCTGCAGGAAGCTGTGGAAGCCCATCAGGCCCAGGCCCACCGAACGCTCGCGCATGGCGGCGTAGGCGGCCGTGGCGGCCGCGTCAGGAGCGCGGTCGATGAAGTCCTGCAGGACGTTGTCGAGGAAGCGCATGATGTCCTCGATGAACATCGGATGGTCGCGCCACTCCAGGAAGGTCTCGGCGTTGACCGACGACAGGCAGCAGACGGCCGTGCGGTCGTTGCCCAGGTGGTCGACGCCGGTGTGCAGCATGATCTCGCTGCACAGGTTCGACTGACGCACCTTCAGGCCCAGGTCCTGCTGGTGCTGGGGCATGGCCCGGTTCACGGTGTCGGAGAAGATCAGATAGGGCTCGCCGGTCTGCAGGCGCAGCTCCAGGACCTTCTGCCACAGGGCGCGGGCGTCGACTTCGCGCAGGACCTCGTTGGTCTTGGGCGAGCGCAGGCCGAACTTGTGGCCGTCGCGGACCGCATGCATGAACTCGTCGGTGATCGAGATGCCGTGGTGCAGGTTCAGGGACTTGCGGTTGAAGTCGCCCGAGGCCTTGCGGATTTCCAGGAACTCTTCGATTTCCGGGTGGTGGATGTCCAGATAGACGGCCGCCGAACCACGACGCAGCGAGCCTTGGCTGATCGCCAGGGTCAGGCTGTCCATCACGCGGATGAAGGGGATGATGCCGCTGGTCTGGCCCTGGCCCTTGACCTTCTCGCCGATCGACCGGACGCCGCCCCAGTAGGTGCCGATGCCGCCGCCGTTGGCCGCCAGCCAGACGTTCTCGTTCCAGACGCCCAGGATGCCGTCCAGGCTGTCGCTGACGGCGTTCAGGAAGCAGCTGATCGGCAGGCCGCGCTCGGCGCCGCCGTTGCTCAGCACCGGGGTCGACGGCATGAACCACAGCTTGCTCATGTAGTCGTAGACGCGCTGGGCGTGGTCGGCGTCGTCGGCGAAGGCCGTCGACACGCGGGCGAACATGTCCTGATAAGACTCGCCCGGCAGCAGGTACCGGTCTTCCAGGGTGGTCTTGCCGAAATCGGTCAGCAGGGCGTCGCGCGAGCGATCGACCTCGACCTTGCGCACCAGCGCCAGTTTCGGACGTTCAGCGACCCGCATGCCGCCGGTGCGGGCCTGGGGGACAGCCGTCGTCTTCGCCGCTTCACTGCTCATGATCAAAAATCCATAATCAATCAGCGAGTTCCGGAGAAGGGAACGCCCCGTCCAGCCGCTACATCTTGTGGCCGAGGAGCCCCCTCAGCCCACATATGGGGCCACAGTGGCTAATGACTCGTCAACGACGAGATGCGCCTCCGAAGCGAGTTTTTTCTTAACAAGCTGTGAACGAACGGCGGTCGCCCGGAAGATGCTGCGCATCATCAAAGGGTTGCACGGCCAAGACAAACGCCGCTGCGACGCCCTGTCGCGGTCAACAAAGAAGTGATCCGGCGGCGGAGCGGATTCCCGGAAAAGGCGCTTGCCAATTCGATGCGCCCGGACGGCGGGGTCGAAAGGGACGCCGCGCAAATTTCGACCCTCTGGACCGTCGGAAGACGGCGCAAAAGAAAAGGGCCCGGCGTTTCCGCCGAGCCCTCAACTTCAGTCGTGATCGCGATCTTAGAAGTTGATCGAGATCGTGGAACGGCGGTTCAGCGGTTCCTTCACACCATCGCCGGTGGCGACGGCGGGGGCGCTTTCGCCCTTCCAGTCAACGGCCAGGGTGTCGGCGGCGACACCGGCGCCGACCAGGGCGTCAGCCACGGCCTTCGCACGACGCTCCGAGAGCTTGGCGTTGTACTTCGGCGAACCCGAGGTGTCGGTGTGACCGACGACCACCAGCTTGGTGGCGTGACCCGAGGTCGCGTAGTTCGCGGCTTCCGAAACCACCGACTGGGCTTCCGGCGTCAGGACGTACTGATCGAACGGGAAGTAGACGATGAACTCGCGAGCCTCATACGCCGGCGGAGGCGGCGGGGGAGGCGGCGGGGGCGGAGGCGGCGGGGGCGGAGGAGGCGGCGGCGGCGGCGGCGGGGGAGGCGGCGGCGGCGAAGCGAAGGAGTAACGCAGACCCACGGTCAGCGATTGGTCCTTGTACTGGCCTTCGAAGGCGCCCGGCTGGATCGCGTGCGACCCCGTCGACTGCCAACCCGTATCGTCCGTGGCGAACCAGCGGTAGGTCACGTCGACCTTCAGCTTGTCGGTCGCCTTGATCGAGGCGCCGGCGATGACTTGCCAAGCGACCGACAGATCGTCGTCGTCAACAGACAGGTTCTGGATGGCGGGGTTCGCGGCGGTGATCGCGTTCGGAACGCCGCTGAATTGACCCAGGGTGGTGATGTCGAGGCGGTTCACGCCCAGGCCGGCGCCCAGATAGGGGTTGATCCACGAGTCCGGCGCGAAATCGTACAGGACGTTGACCATCAGCGACCAGGAATCGATCGAGCCCGACGGGCTGCCGCAGGTCTGCGAGGCGAGGGTGCGGGTGACGCCCGGGGTGCAGAGACCGAGCGGCTGCTTGCGCACGGCGCTGCCGCGAACGCTGGTCAGGTCGCCGGGGCGGTAGCCGCCTTCGACTTCAGCGCGCCAGTTCGGGTTGAACTGGTAGCCCAGGCGGACGAAGCCGGCCCAGTCATTGTCCGTCGACCAGGTCCAGTGCGCGTGACCACCGTCCGGCAGGTTCAGGTCGGATTCGGTGGAGATGCCCTCGGGCCAGTGATAGCCGAGGTCGACCGCGCCGTACCAGCCGGTCTCTTGGGCCGAAGCGGCGCCAGCGGCGAACACCGCGGCTAGAGCCACTCCCGCCAGGAGTTGGAGTTTCATATCAAGAGCCCTCTATTGCCCTGCACCGGCCGAAACCGACCGAGCATTGTTATACCAAGGCGCACGATCCGCGAAAGTGTCAGCTGAGCAACACTCGTCAGGTTTCGGCGTCCCCACAAGGAAGACGACGCGAACACCAGACCGCCCCCACAGAATCAACTTCCGAGCGCATCGACTGACTATTCCGGATAAAGCGCCAGCATAGTACCGGTTCGCACGTGAATCCGCACAGCGCAAGGCCTTGAGCGCGTTTTGAGTCGGGTTGATGCGTAAAAATGTCACACCCGGGCACGAACTTCACTGTAGCGCGCAAAGGGCGCCGGCTACCTCAGTCCAGGGTCCGTCGGTAACGCGACATAGCGGCGGCGGCGATCACCACGACAAATACCGCCAGGGCCGCAAGACTTGTCCACAGGTCCTGAACACCCAATCCTTTAAGTAAAGAGCCGCGCACGACGCGCAGGAAATGGGTCACCGGAATCGCGCTGCCCAGGGCCTGGGCCCAGGTGGGCATGCCCCGAAACGGGAACATGAAGCCCGACAGCAGGATCGACGGCAAAATGTAAAAGAATGACATCTGCACGGCCTGCAGCTGGTTGCGGGCCACGGTCGAGATCAGGAAGCCCAGCGACAGCGATCCCAGGATGAACAGCACCACGCCCAGACTCAGGGCGTCCCAGCCGCCCGCCATCGGCACCGAGAACAGCACGCGCGCCAGCACCAGGATGACCACGGTCTGGATCAGGCCGACCACCACATAGGGCGACAGCTTGCCGATCATCACCTCGATCGGCTTGGCCGGCGTGGCCAGCAGGCTTTCCATGGTGCCGCGCTCGTACTCGCGGGTCATGCCCAGCGAGGTCATCATCACCAAGGTCAGGGACAGCACCACGCCCAGCAGGCCGGGCACGATGTTGTAGGCGGTGATGGCTTCGGGATTGTAGCGGCGGTGGATCACCACCTCGAATGGGTCCTTGTCGACCTGAGCAACGGCCCCGACCAGGTCGCGCGACAGCGCCGTGCGCGGAAGATTGGCCAGGGCCGCAATGGCCCCGCCGGTGGCGGCCGGATCGGAGGCGTCGGCCTCGACCAGGATCTGCGCGTCGTCGCCGCGCACCACCCGCCGCGTGAAGTCCGACGGGATGGTCAGGGCGAACTGCACCTCGCCCCGGGCGATGGCGCGGTCCAGCTCCTCGGGCGAGGCGGCCTCGTGGACGATCTTGAAATAGCCGTTGTGGGCCAGGGCCGACAGAGCCGAGCGCGCCATCGGCCCGTGGTCCTGCACCAGCACCGCCGTGGGCAGGTCGCGCGGGTCGCTGTTGATGGCGTAGCCGAACAGCAGCAGCTGCACGATCGGCATGACCAGGATCATCGCATAGGTCAGCCGGTCGCGGGTGAGCTGGATGAACTCCTTGGTCAGCACCGCCAGGATGCGGTTCAGCGACAGGCCGCGATCCGGGGACGGAACACCGCTCACTGGAAATTATCCCGCGACGTCGCCATCAGGCGGATGAACACGTCTTCCAGGGTGGGCGACACCTCGGTCCAGACCAGCGGCGGCTTGCGCCAGGGCGCGATGGCGGCCTCCAGCGCGGCGCGGTCCTGGCCGCTGACGTGCAGGGCGGCCCCGAACGGCGCGGCCATGGCCACGCCCGGCGCCTTGGCCAGCTCCCGACCCAGGCGGTCGGCGCCCGGCCCCTCGGCGCGGAAGGTGATCAGGCCCGACTGGCCGATCACCTCGTCCAGCGTGCCGCGCGCCATCAGCTTGCCGTAGGCGATGTAGGCGATGTCGTGGCACCGCTCGGCCTCGTCCATGTAGTGGGTCGAGACCATCACGGTCAGGCCCTCGGCCGACAGGGCGTGGATCTCGTCCCAGAACTCGCGCCGCGCCTGGGGATCGACCCCGGCGGTGGGCTCGTCCAGCAGCAGCAGGCGCGGTTCGTGCAGCACGCAGGACGCCAGGGCCAGACGCTGCTTCCAGCCGCCCGACAGGCTGCCGGCCAGTTGCTTCTTGCGATTGGCCAGGCCCAGGCGCTCCAGCGCCTCGTCCACCCGCGCCCGCCGCCGGTCCAGGCCGTAGATCCGGGCGGTGAAGTCCAGATTCTCGCGGATCGACAGGTCCTCGTAGAGCGAGAACTTCTGGGTCATGTAGCCGGTCTGGCGCTTGATCTCCTCGGCGTGACGCCGGAAGTCCAGGCCCAGCACCTCGCCCTCGCCGGCGTCGGGGATCAGCAGGCCGCACAGCATGCGCAGGGTGGTGGTCTTGCCCGAGCCGTTGGGACCCAGGAAGCCGGTGATCTTGCCCGCGCCGACCTGGATGGTCAGGTCCTGGACCACGTGCTTGTCGCCGTACGACTTGTCCAGGCCGCGCACGTCGACGGCCAGGTCGCCGCCGGGCTCCCCAACGGGCGTGGAGACCGGCTTGGCGGCCGCCGCGCTCATTTGGCCGGTCCCCGCAGCGGAACCACGTCGATCGGCAGGCCGGGCGGCAGGTCGGCCGGATGGTCCGGCAGGGCCTCGACCAAGAACACCAGCCGGTCGCGGGCGTCGCGGCTGTAGATCACCGGCGGTGTGAACTCGGCCCGGGGACTGACGAAATTGATCCGGGCGCCGAGACCGCCCTTGCAGCCGTCACATTCGAAGGCGATCCGCGCTCCCGGCTGATACAGCGAGACCTCGGCCTGAGGCACGTAGAAGCGCACCCGCACCCGGCCGTCGGCCAGCAAGGCCACCACCGGCTGGTTGGCCGCCGCCCATTCGCCGGGCTGGTAGAAGACGTCCTGCACCCGCGCCGCCGTCGGGGCCTTGGGGCTGATCTGGTCCAGCCGATCCTGGGCGGCCGCCAGTTGGTCGCGGGCCGCGGCGGCCTGGCTCTCGGCGGCGCGGATCGCGTCGGGTCGCGCGCCCAGCGTGCCGACCCGGCGTTGCTGCTCCACCGTGCGGACATTGGCCTGGGCGGTCTTCAGCGCGGCCTTGGCCTGGTCCAGGCGAGCGGGGGCGTAGATGCCCTTGGCCGCCAGCGGCGCGATGCGGTTGTAGTCGGCCTGGGCCTCGGCGAGAGCGGCGGCGGCTGCGGCGCGCTGGGCGTCGTAGACCGCCAGTTCGTCCGGCCGCTGGCCCTTGGCGGCGTCCTGCGCCTGCGATGCGGCGGCGGCGGCCTGGGACGCGGCCTGATCGCGGGCGGCCACCAGCTGGGCGGCGTCCAGGGCGAACAGCGGCTGGCCGGCCACCACCCGCTGGCCGCGCTGCACCGACACCGTGCTGACCGGCCCGGCCGTCGAGGCGGCCACATACAGCGTCTCGCCCTCGACATAGCCCGACAGTCGCCGGGGATGGGCCGCGCCAGGTCCCCAGATCCGCCAGGCGGCGAACCCGACCAGGCCGACGGCCGCGACGGCCAGGACGATGCGAACCTGAGGCTTCATGCGGCCCCCTCCCCGGTTTCGACCAGCATGCCGTGCAGCACCACCTCGGCGTGCTGGGCCAGCAGCGCCTTCAGGTCGACCGGCTCGGCCCCGATCGGCGCGAACACCTCGCGCCACAAGACACCCAGCAGCAAAGGCCCGGCCAGGCTGAACACATAGAGCCGGGGATCGCCGGGCCGCACCTCGCCGCGCGCCTGGGCGGCGGCCACCGCCCCGCCCACCGCGTCCAGCATCTTCAGGATGACGTCCTCGTGCCAGACCTTGGCCAGCTCCGGGAAATTGCGCGACTCGCCAATGACCATCTTGGCCACCGCCCCCAGCCGCCCCTCGGTCATGACCTCGGCGATGCGGGCGAAGACCAGGCGGATCAGCTCGCCGAACGGCAGCTGGCTCTGGCTTACGAAACCGGCCACCGCCGCCAGGTTCGGGGCGATCGTCTCGCGAACCACCGCCCGGAACAGGTCCTGCTTGGTCTCGAAATAGAGATAGAGCGCGCCCTTCGACACCCCGGCCCGGGCGGCGATGTCGTCCAGCCGCGCGGCCGCGAAGCCCTTCTCGGAAAATACGATCAAGGCCGCCGCGATGATCTCGCCAGGGCGGGCCTCGCTGCGTCGTCGCCACTTGGGTTGACCGGGCTGCATGGGTGCTCAATATATAACTGACGAGTTAGTTATATACAAAAGCAGCCAATCTTCAACCCTCTCCCAGGGGGAGAGGGAGGGACCCGCCGCGCAGCGGTGGGAGGGTGAGGGAGTAAAGCGTCAGACGGCGTGCCGGCAGGGTGTTCGTGTGAAATCGGCGAGAGCGTAACCCCTCACCCTCCCACGACTTCGTCGCGGGCCCCTCCCTCTCCCGCTGGGAGAGGGTCTAGATCTTCGCCGCGTCCCGCAGCCGCTTGCGCTTGCCGCCCAGGGCGTCCGGCCGGTTCAGCACCTTGCGGTATTCGTCGCGGCGCTCGTGGATCGAGGCGATGACCAGGCCCATGGGCACGCCGATGTCGACCAGCACCGCTTCGGACAGCTGCAGCGAGGCCTCGATGGTCTCGGGCACGGCGTCGGTGGCGCCCAGTTCGTAGAGGCGCGCGGCGTGGCGAGCGTCGCGGGCCCGGGCGACGATGGTCAGGTCGGGACGATGGCCACGCGCGACGGCGACCACCGCCTCGGCGGCCTCCGGCGAGTCCATGGTCACCACCACCGCCCGGGCGTGGTCGAGACCGCAGCGCTCCAGCAGTTCCACCCGCGAGGCGTCGCCGAAATAGACGCGGTGGCCGGCCCGGCGGCCTTGCTGGACGAAGCCGGGATCGCGATCGATGGCGATCCACGGCAGCTCGTGGCGGTCCAGCATGTCGCCGACCAGCCGGCCGACCCGGCCATAGCCGACCACCAGCACCCGGCCCGCCGGCTCCTCGCTCTGCAGGCCCACCAGATCGGGCGCCTCGCTGATCGGGGCCGCCGCCTTCTTGGCCAGCCGTCCGCCGATCCCTGACAAGAGCGGGATCAGGAACATGGTCAGGGTGGCGGCCACCAGCACGGCCTGGCCGATCTGGTCGGAGACCACGCTGGCGCCCATGGCGTTGTCCAGGATCACGAAGGCGAACTCGCCGCCGGCCGCCAGGGTCAGGGCCGCCTCGATCGCGGCGCGGGTCGACAGGCCAAACAGCCGCCCCAGCCCCATGACCATCACGCCCTTGACCACCACCAGCCCCACCGCGACGCCCAGCACCAGGATCGGCTGGGCCACCAGCAGCGACAGGTCCAGGCGGATGCCCAGCGACACGAAGAACAGGCTGAGCAGCAGGCCCTTGAACGGCTCGATCTTGACCTCGACCTCGTGGCGATACTCGGTCTCGGCCAACAGGATGCCGGCCACGAAGGCGCCAAGCGCCATCGACAGGCCCGACAGCGACGCCACCAGGCCCGCGCCGATGATCACCAGCAGGCAGGCGGCCATGAACATCTCTTCGCTCTTGGCCTTGGCGACCGAGCGCATCATGGGCCGCAGCGCCAGGCGGCCGAACAGCACGATGATCCCCAGGCCGATCACCGCCGGACCCAGCGCCACCAGGTCGCGCAGGCTGAACGTCCCGTCGCCGCGCCCCAGGATCGCCAGGGTGATCAGGATCGGGGCCACCGCCAGGTCCTGGAACAGCAGCACCGAGAAGGTCGCCCGTCCGCCCTCGGCGTGTAGGCGCTTGCGCTCGACCAGCACCGGCACGGCGATGGCCGTGGACGACAGGGTCAGGGCCGCGCCGATGGCCAGGGCCGCCACCGGCTGCTGGCCGAACGCCATGGCGATCGCGCCCAGGGCCAGCGAGCAGCCGATCATCTGCAGGGCGCCCAGGCCGAACACCAGCTTGCGCATCAGCCGCAGCCGCTCCCACGACAGCTCCAGCCCGATCATGAACAGCAGGAACACCACCCCGAACTCGGCCAGCTGGGCGATTTCCTGGGGGTTGTCGACGGTGACGTAGTCCAGCCACGGGAAGCTGTGGCTCAGCGCGCCCAGGCCGAACGGACCCAGGATCACGCCGGCGATCAGGAAGCCCAGGATGGGGTTCAGCTTCAGCCGCTTGAATAGCGGCGCGACGATGCCCGCCGTGGCCAGGAACAGCACCAGGTCCTTGTAGTCCGCCGGCGATATCGCGTGATCCACGTGGTCGAGCCCCCTCTTTTCGTATCGTCCTAGCTGGCCAGTTTCAGCCGCACGCCCGCCCCGGCCTCGTCGGGCGCGATCAGCGCGACGCCCCCGGTCTCAAGCGCGTCGATCAGCAGGCGTTCGGTGCTATGGTGCAGGGCGTGGCGCTCGGTCTCGAAGTCCTTGACCGTGCTGCGCGAGACGCCGGCCTTGTCGGCCAGGTCGCCCTGCGACCAGCCCAGCAGGCCGCGGGCGCCGCGACATTGGGCCGGCAGGAGAATTTTTGCGTGGGGCATCTGGCGCTCCCGGGCATCTTCACCCATATTGGTTGAGTACGCCCGAAAATGTTGACCGTCAAGGAGCGCCTTTGCACCATACATCCCTGATCGCCACCATCGTCGCCGGCCTGGGCCTGGCCTTCGTGTTCGGCGCCATCGCCAACCGTTTCAAGCTGCCCGTGCTGGTCGGCTACCTGGTGGCTGGCGTGGTCGTCGGCCCGTTCACCCCCGGCTATGTGGCCGATACCGAGCTGGCGCCGCAGCTGGCCGAGATCGGGGTGATCCTGCTGATGTTCGGGGTGGGGCTGCACTTCTCGGTCAAGGACCTGATGGCGGTGCGCAAGATCGCCATTCCGGGCGCCGTGGTGCAGATCCTGGCCGCCACGGCCATGGGGATCGGCCTGGCCCACCTGCTGGGCTGGACCCTGGGCGCTGGGATCGTGTTCGGCCTGGCCCTGTCGGTGGCCTCGACCGTGGTGCTGCTACGCGCCCTGCAGGAGCGGCGGCTGATCGAGACCGATCGCGGCCGCATCGCCGTCGGCTGGCTGATCGTCGAGGACCTGGCCATGGTGCTGGCCCTGGTGCTGCTGCCGGCCCTGTCGGGAATCCTGGGCGGCGAGGCCCCTCCTCCCGGCCCCGGCGGCCTCTTCGGCGCCTTCGCCATGACCATCGGCAAGGTCGCCGCCTTCGTGGCCCTGATGCTGATCGTCGGCCGCCGGGTGATCCCGTGGATTCTGCACCGCATCGCCCACACCGGCTCGCGCGAGCTGTTCCGCCTGGCGGTGCTGGCTATCGCGCTTGGAGTCGCGTTTGGCTCGGCCGCGCTGTTCGGCGTCTCGTTCGCCCTGGGCGCCTTCTTCGCCGGCATGATCATGGCCGAGAGCGAGCTTTCCCAACAGGCCGCCAACGAGACCCTGCCGCTGCGCGACGCCTTCGCGGTGCTGTTCTTCGTGTCGATCGGCATGCTGTTCAACTGGTCGGTCGTGCTGCGCGAGCCCCTGGCCGTGCTGGCCACCCTGGCCATCATCGTGATCGGCAAGTCGCTGGCCGCCTGGCTGATCGTCGTGGCGTTCAAGCGTCCGCAGAGCGTGGCCCTGACCATCTCGGCGAGTCTCGCCCAGATCGGCGAGTTCTCGTTCATCCTGGCCAGCCTGGGCGTGTCGCTGAAGCTGCTGCCCAAGGACGGCCAGGACCTGATCCTGGCCGGGGCCATCCTGTCGATCCTGATCAACCCGCTGCTGTTCGCCGTGCTCGACAAGGTCCTGCCCCGGCTGGTCGGCCGCAAGGGCGAGCCCGTCGCCCCGGCGGTCGCCGCCAAGCCGCACGGCGTGCTGGTCGGCTATGGCCGGGTCGGCAAGCTGGTGGCCGAGGGGCTGAAGGGCCGCATGCCGCTGGTGGTGATCGAGGACGAGGGCGAGCGGGCCGACGAGCTGCGGGCCGGCGGCTTCGAGGTGATCCAGGGCAACGCCGTGCGCCCCGAGGTGCTGCTCCAGGCCGGCCTGGCCGAGGCCACCCACCTGTTCGTCGCCGTGCCCAGCCCGTTCGAGGCCGCCCGGATCATCGAACAGGCCAAGGCCGCCAATCCCAAGGCCAAGATCATCGCGCGGGCCTATACCGACGCCGATGTCGTCCTGCTGACCCAGACGGGCGCCACCCACGCCCTGATCGGCGAACAGGAGATCGCGCGCGGGATGCTGGCCCTGGCGCCGAAGAAGGCTCCGCCGCCGGCGACCGCGCACTAATTTATCTTTATTCTAGAAGGCCGGGACCCAGGCCGAGTCTCCGGACAGGGCGCCGCGCCACACCCCGTCGAGGCCGCTTGGGTCCCGGCCTTCGCCGGGATGTTGGACGTGTAGGGGGCGAGCCAATCTAAAGCGTCGCATTGACCGGCCCCGCATCCCGGCTTACGCAACGCCCATCATGAGCCCCCGCCGCGCCCAGACCCGGACGACCTGGCCCATCGCCTTGCTGGCGATGCTGGCCCTGCTCGTCCAGGCGCTGATGCCGGCCGCGGCCATGGCCCACGACGCCGCCGGCCAGGCGGTGATGATCTGCACCGCCGACGGGGCCAAGACCGTCCAGGTCGCGGGCGACGTGATCGGCAAGAAGGATCCCGCCCCTTCCAATAAGGGTTTCGCCGGCCTGCCCTGCGCCCAGTGCGTGGCGGTCAGTTTGGCCACGACCACGCCGCCGGACATCGCCGTCGCCCCGGTGCTCTACGCCGTCCGCATCGCCCCCGCGCCCCGCGCCGCCCTGACCGGCGTCGCCCTGGCCCGCGCGCCCCCGCGTCCGCCCGGACAGGGACCACCGACCGCCTGATCGCCTGACCTTCGTCTCGCGCGTTACGGCCTCACGCCGACGCGCGTCGTCATGCCTTCAGACATCGGATTTTCCATGCCGCCCTCCTTCCGCCTGGCCCTGCTGGCCGGCGCCGCGCTCTGCCTCCTGTCGTCCGCCGCCTTCGCCGAGGGCGACGACCAACGCACCGCCGTCGACTCGGTCATCGTCACCGCCCGCTCCAATCCCGAGGACCCGCCAGTCGTCGCCGCCGCCCGCCGGCGCCTGTCGGAAACCCCCGGCGGCGTGTCGGTGATCTCCCAGGAATCCTACATCGGCCGCGAGGCCCTGGCCCTGGACGACATGCTGCGCGACGCCCCCGGCGTCTACGCCCAGCGCAAGTGGGGCGGGGACGTGCGCATCTCGATCCGGGGCTCGGGCATCGGCAACGCCAACCACAATCGCGGCCTGCTGCTGGCCCAGGACGGCGTGCCGTTGAACGAGGCCGACGGCTATGGCGACAGCCAGATCGCCGACCCGCTCAACACCCGCTACGCCGAGGTCTATCGCGGCGGCAACGCCCTGCGCTTCGGCGGGGCCCTGCTGGGCGGGGCGATCAACATGGTCACGCCGACAGGTCGAGACGCCGGGTTCGACAACCAGGTCCGCGTGGACGGCGGCTCCTACGGTCTGTTCCGCGAGCACATCGCCCTGGCCCGCCAATCTGGAGACTGGGACGTCTACGCCGCCGCCACCAACCAGACCGCCCAGGGCTGGCGCTCCCAGAGCCAGCAGAACATCCAGTTCGGGTCTCTGAACATCGGCCGATCGTTCGGCCAGGACCGCGAGGTCCGCGTCATCGTCAACGGCTCCAACATCAACCAGGAGATCCCCGGCGCTCTGACCCTGGCCCAGTTCCAGGCCGATCCGCGCCAGACCGCCGCGGCCAACGCCAACGGCGACCAGGGTCGCAACCAGCGCGGCGTGCGCGGTTCGCTGGCTACGACCTGGCGCCTGAACGAGACCCTGGTCTTCCAGGGCGCGGTCTACGGCGTGTGGAAGGACCTGGACCACCCGATCTTCCAGGTCATCGACCAGCAGAGCCGCAACTACGGCGCCTTCGGCCGCTTCGACTGGGACGGCCAGATCGGCGGCAAGCGGGCCGACGCCTTCTTCGGCGCCTGGTACCGCACCGGCGACATGGACTCCAACTTCTACGTCAACAATCGCGGGGCCCGGGGCGCGCCGACCTCGCGCACCCTGCAGAACGCCAAGGCCGTCGACGTCTTCGGCGAAGGGCGCTTCTTCGTCACCGATCGCGTCGCCCTCGTGGCCGGCGCGACCTGGGGCCAGGCCGAGCGCGACTACACCAGCTTCGCCATCCCAGGCGTGGCCAGCACGTTCAACCTCAAGGCCGACAAGACCTATGACTGGATCTCGCCGCGCGTCGGCCTGCTGTGGCAGGACGAGGCCGGCGACCAGGTCTTCGCCAACCTGACCCGCTCGGTCGAGCCGCCGAATCTGGGTTCGATGTCGCCGACCAACACCGGCTTCGCCCCCGTCCAGGCCCAGGACGCCTGGACCGGCGAGATCGGCGCGCGCGGTCATCGCGGCCCCTTCACCTACGACCTGACCGTCTACCGCGCGAACCTGAAGAAGGAGATGCTGCAGTACACGGTGAACGCCTCGATCCCGGCCTCGACCTTCAACGCCGACAAGACCGTCCACCAGGGGATCGAAGCGGCGCTGGACTGGGCCGTGGCCCCGCATTGGCGCCTGCGCCAGACCTGGACCTATTCGGACTTCCGCTTCGACGGCGACGTCCAGTTCGGCGACAACCGCCTGCCGATCGTGCCCAAGAACTTCTACCGCTCGGAAGTCCGCTACGACGACCCGCGCGGCTGGTTCGTGGCCCCGTCGGTCGAATGGTCGGCCACCGATCAGTGGATCGACTACGCCAACACCAAGGCCGCTCCCGGCTACGCGATCGTGAACCTGAACGCCGGCTGGAAGGTCACCCCGGCGGTCTTGTTGTTCGTCGACGCGCGGAACCTGGCCGACAAGGCCTATGTCTCCAACACCCAGGCGGCGATCACCTGGACCGCCGCCACCGCCACGCTCTGGCCGGGCGACGGCCGTTCGGTGTTCGGCGGCGTCACGGTCGATTTCTGAGGGAGAAGGACGTCATGAAAGCTCCGCTGATCGCCTTGGTGGCCCTGCTGGCCACGCCCGCCGCCGCCCACGTCGTCGCCGTTCCGGGCGAGGCCAAGGCCGGCTCGTTCTCCGCCGTCGCCTTCCGCGTGGGCCACGCCTGCACGGCCGGCGACGCCACCCTGAAGCTGCGGGTCGAGATCCCCGACGGCGTCGCCTCGGCCCGCCCCCAGCCCAAGCCGGGCTGGACCGTCGACATCGAGAAGGAGGGTGATCGCGCCACGGCGATCACCTGGACTGGCCGCCTGCCCGATGACCAGTTCGACGACTTCGCCTTGCTGATGAAGCTGCCGCCTCAGCCCGGCCCGCTGGTCTTCCCGGCGATCCAGACCTGCGAGAAGGGCGAGAGCCAGTGGACCGAGATCCCCGATCCCGAGCGCCCCGACGAGAAGCTGACCCGCCCCGCGCCGACCGTGCGCCTGACCCCCGCCGTCGCCGAACAAATGCCCGCCATGCCCGGCATGAAGCACTGAGAGACCCGCCATGAACCGCTTAGCCCTCGTAGCCGTAGCCGCCCTGACCCTTTCCGCCCCAGCCTTCGCCGGCGACTACCGCGCCGGCGGGATCGAGGTCCGCCGCCCGTGGACCCGCCCCGCCCAGGCCGGCATGAACGGGGTCGGCTATCTGACCGTGACCAATGTCGGGACGAAACCCGCCAAGCTGCTGTCGGTGGAAAGCCCGGCCGCCAAGTCGGTGACGATCCACCAGAGCAGCATGGCCAATGGCGTCTCCTCGATGCGGGCCGTGACCGGCGGCCTGACGATCGCCCCCGGCGCGACGATCGCCTTCGCCCCCGGCGGCTATCACCTGATGCTGATGGGCCTGACCAGCGCCCAGGCCCTGGGCGGCAAGGTCCCGCTGACCCTGGTGTTCGACGGCGGCCGCAAGCTGCGCATCGACCTGTCGGTGGAGGCCGGCGCGCCGAAAGCTGATCCGATGACCGGGATGCACATGGATCACTGAGGGGGCGAGGGGCCGCCCTTCTTGATCCCTCTCTCATAGAGAGAGGGAGGGGCCCGCCGCCGCAGGCGGTGGGAGGGTGAGAGGTTACACTCTGTCCGAACGAAGCACGGCCAGGACCTCCTCGGCGACCGCGCCAGGGTCGGTCAGGACCCGTTCGTTGGGAAACCTCAGAACCACATATCCGAACAGTTCCAGTGTCTGGGTACGGCGCTCATCATAGTCCTCCCGCCCTTCATGGGCGGCGCCGTCGAGTTCCACGATCAGCTTGCCTGCCTCGCAGACGAAGTCGGCGAAGTAGCGATCTATCGAGACCTGTCGCAAGAACCTGAACCCGCCCAGGCGGCGGTTGCGGACAAGCTTCCACATGGCCTTCTCCGCCAGGGTCTGATCCTGGCGGAGGCGGCGGGCGTTGGCGGTCTTGTCCATTCCGGAAGCATGACCTGGGACCTCGCGGGGGCTCAACCGAAGAAACGGGGCTTTTCCGGCAGGCGGCGAAACCTCTCACCCTCCCACCGCTTCGCGGCGGGCCCCTCCCTCTCTCAAAGAGAGAGGGTTCAAGAAAGCGCCCGCCCCCCTACTTCAGCGGCAGGAATAGCTCCACGACCACCTCGTGCGTCGCCGCGTTCGGTGGGAACGAGAAGTGGCGTTGGCAGTAGATCGGGAAGTCCCGGGCTTCCTCGCCGCTGGCGGGCAGCCAGTCGCGATAGAGATAGAGCGCGGCCGGCTCCAGGTTATGGATGTCGTGGACGACCCGTAGCACCGCGCAGCGGCCGCCGGGGATAACGCCCGCCTTCATCACCGCGTCGTCGGGCGCGATCGGCCGGTCGGTCCCGATGCAGAGGTCCATGCTGTAGTCGGCGGGGTTCTCGGGGATCCGCTCGGACCGGAAGATGTTGAAGGTCGAACTGGTCTGCGGCGACAGGTCGGCGGCCTTTCGCCAGGCGATGAACCGCTCGATCGTGTCGCCCAGCGTCGCCCGGTCGCCCCGGTGCTCAAGGACCGCCACCGGCGTGGGAGAGACCTCGCGGAGGGTCACGTCTTTCGGTTCGTAGATGATCTGCATGATCTTGCTCCTGGCGTTGTTCAAAGGCCCGAAGGCCGCAAGCCACGGCGCCCAGTCGGGCGATTTCCGGAACGACGAAGGCGACTGCCGAAACCTTTGCCGGAAGGCGCGGGCGAAGGCGTCCGGCGCGTCGTAGCCGGCCTCCATCGCGATCTCCGTCACGCTGCGAGCCTGGTTCGAGGCCAGCTGGTGCGAAGCGCGTTTCAGACGGGCCAGCTGGACGTAGCGATGCACCGACAACCCGAAGGTCGCCATGAACTGCCGATGGAAATGGAACTTGGAGAAGGCCGCCACGCGGCTGACCGTCTCCAGGTCCAGGTCACCGTCCAAGTGCTGGTCGACATGGTCCAGCACCCGCTGCATCCGAGCCTGGTAGTTTTGAAGCGCCGTCTTCATCGTCACCCTTTTCCGTGGTGGCGCCAGTTAGTCGCTCACCATCGGGTCGTGCTCGACCGATCTTGCGGTTTGACGCGGCTCGAGCTCCCGCGCCCGAGAACATGACAAAAAAGTAAGGGACGAAACGCCCCAGGTGATGGCCAAGTCGCGGTTCGGATTTTCCAACGGATCGCTTTTTCCATGAAACGTATCTGGTTCGCGGCCGCCGCCATGGCCGCGCTGTCGCTGTCGGCCTTCGGCGCGGAAGCGCGTGAGGATCACGACCACGCCTGCCTCAACGACCCCTGCACCCTGCAGTCGCTGTTCGTGGCCGCCGACACCCCCGCGGCCGGCCCGGCGACGATGTCGCTGGAGTCGCCGCGTTACGGAACCTGGGGCTTCGACGTGGCGGGCATGGACCGTTCGGTCAAGCCGGGCGACGACTTCTACAAGTTCGCCAACGGGACCTGGGACGCCAACACCGCCATCCCCAGCGACCGCACCCGCTACGGCAATTTCGACAAGCTGTCGGAGCTGTCGGAAGCCCGCACCAAGGCGATCATCACTGAGGCCGCCTCGGCCAAGAACCCCGACGCCGACACGGTCAAGATCGGCGCCGCCTACAAGGCGTTCATGGACGAGGCCCTGGCCGAGAAGCTGGACGCCAAGCCGATCGCCCCGGAACTGGCCGACATCCGCAAGGTCGCGTCCAGGGACGATTTCACCGCCCTGATGGGCCGCAGTCCGACCACCGGCTTCTCGACGATCCTGGGCCTGGGCATCAGCCCCGACGCCAAGAACCCCACTCGCTACGCCGTCTACGCCGTGACGGACGGCCTCAGCCTGCCCGATCGCGACTACTATCTCGACGCCAAGTTCGCCGAGAAGAAGACCGCCTACGAGGCCTATGTCGCCCAACTGCTGACCTTGATCGGCTGGGACAAACCGGCCGAGAACGCCAAGGCCGTCGTCGCCTTCGAAACCCAGCTGGCCGAGGCTTCCTGGACCCGCGCCGAGCGCCGCGACCGCGACAAGACCTACAACCCGATGAACCTGGCCGAACTTCAGGCCCTGACCCCTGGCTTCGCCTGGAAGCGCTATCTGATCGGGACCGAGCTGCCCGCGTTCGACCGCGTGGTGGTGACCACCAACACCGCCTTCCCCAAGTTCGCCAAGGTCTATGCCGACACCCCGCTGGACACCCTGAAGGCCTGGCAGGCGTTCAAGGTGGCCGACCGCGCCGCGCCCATGCTGTCCAAGCGCTTCGTCGACGCCAGCTACGAGTTCCGCAACAAGACCCTGGCCGGCCAGCCCGAGCAGAAGCCCCGCTGGAAGCGCGCCGTCGCGGCGGTGAACGGCGAACTGGGCGAGTCGGTCGGCCGCGTCTATGTGGCCCGCTACTTCCCCCCGCAGTCCAAGGCCAAGATGATCGACCTGGTCGGCAATATCCGGAGCGTCCTGAAAGCCCGCCTGAAGACGCTGGACTGGATGTCGCCGGAGACCAAGGCCCAGGCCGAGGACAAGCTGGCGCAGTTCACGGTCAAGATCGGCTATCCCGACAAGTGGCGCGACTATTCCAAGCTGGAGATCAAGGCCGACGACGTCTACGGCAACGCCATCCGCTCGGACGCCTTCGAATGGCGCCACGACGTCGAGCGCCTGAACGGGCCGGTCGACAAGAGCGAGTGGGGCATGACCCCGCAGACGGTCAACGCCTACTACAACTCGGTCAATAACGAGATCGTCTTCCCGGCCGCCATCCTCCAGGCCCCGTTCTTCCATCCGGACGCCGACCCGGCCGTCAACTACGGCGGCATCGGCGGGGTGATCGGCCACGAGATCAGCCACGGCTTCGACGACCAGGGCCGCAAATCGGACGGCAAGGGCGTGCTGCGCGACTGGTGGACGGCGCAGGACGCCGCCAAGTTCAAGACCCAGGCCGACAAGCTGGGCGCCCAGTACGGCGCCTTCGAGCCCCTGCCCGGCGCCAAGGTCAACGGCGCCCTGACCATGGGCGAGAACATCGGCGACATGGGCGGCCTGGCCTTCGCCCTGCAGGCCTATCACGCCTCGCTGGGCGGCAAGCCGGCCCCGGTGATCGACGGCTTCACCGGCGACCAGCGCGTCTATCTGGGCTGGGCTCAGGTCTGGCGCTCGAAGATCCGCGACGACGCCCTGCGCCAACAGGTGGTCAGCGACCCCCACTCGCCGGCCTATTACCGCGTCAACGGCACGATCCGGAACCAGGACGGCTGGTACGGCGCCTTCGACGTCAAGCCGGGCGACAAGTTGTATGTGGCCCCGGAGGACCGGGTTCGGATCTGGTAGAGACAGCCGGGGGACATGCCCTTGGGCGTGTCCCCTCCGCGTCCCGAACAAGGGACACGCCCAAGGGCATGTCCCAAACGCAAAAACGGCGGCTCGCCATGCGGAGCCGCCGTTTTTATCATCTGCGTCAAAACCAGAAGCCGCGACCTAGAAACACCAAACCCGCCGCGGGGGATAATCGCGACGGGTCCGGCTATTTCTCGATCATTCGATCTAGGTG
Source organism: Caulobacter soli (assembly GCF_011045195.1). Lineage (GTDB taxonomy): Bacteria > Pseudomonadota > Alphaproteobacteria > Caulobacterales > Caulobacteraceae > Caulobacter > Caulobacter soli. The sequence continues at coordinate 4,855,515 of NZ_CP049199.1, forward strand.
GGCGTTTCCTCCCCGAAACGCCGAAGGAAGGGAGCTCTCTTTGGGCTCGTTTCTTCCTTGCAAGGGTTAGAAACGGCAAATCCGAGATGGTGTCAACGGCAACAATCGGGAATCCGTAAGGGCCAGCGAAATTTTTGACACAAAAGCGTTAGATTGGACTGTCGGGTCAAACTTATCGCCGTTCTCTCGGTCTTTTTTTGACAAGTCAGTCAAAACTTACCGAGACAATCATTTCCCCAAAGCCTTCCGAAGCTGGTCCAGGACCGCCGATCGCGACTCGAACACATAGTCCGGGCGCGAGACCGTGACCGGCTCGACGCCGGCCGCGCCTAAAGCGGCGGCGGCCTCGAACAGGTCGGACGCGGCCAGCAAGGCCCCGTTGGCCCGCCGCGCGCCCTGGCCGACGAACGCCGCCACGGCCGCCTGGCCCGCCGCGTCCTGCTCGGCCGGCCAGACCAGGGTGGCCATGTTGCGCGCCCGCCCCTTGGCCTCGACCACCGACAGCAGCCGGGCCAGCGAGTCGATCTGTGCGTCGGTCCACGGGGTGATCAGCGAAGCGGTCAGCTGGGCCTGGCTCTTCAGGATCACGCCGTCCGACAGGATCTTCAGGCCGTTGGCCGCCAGGGTCGCGCCCGTGGTGGTGATGTCGACGACCAGCTCGGCCGCTCCGGCCGCCGGCGCCCCCTCGGTGGCCCCGCTGCTCTCGACGATCCGGTAGTCGGCCACGCCATGGCGGGCGAAGAAGGCCCGGGTCTGGGTGACGTACTTGGTGGCCACGCGCAGGCGCCGGCCGGTCTTGGCCAGATGCGCGTGCCCGACCTCGTCGAGGTCGGCCATGGTGTCGACGTCCAGCCAGCTCTTGGGGGCGGTCACCACCAGGTCGGCGCGGCCGAAACCCAGGGCCCGCAGCAGCATCACCCGGCTGTCCATGTCGTCGCCGCGCTCGCGCAGCAGGTCCTCGCCGGTGACGCCCAGGTGCAGCTCGCCCGAATCAAGGCCCGCGGCGATATCGCCGGCCGACAGCAGCCGCACCGACACGCCCGGCAGACCCGACAGCTCGGCGCTGTAGCCGCGCGACCCGCCGGTCATTTCCAGTTTGAAGCCGCACTCGGCCAGCCAGGCCTCGAGCTGCTCCTTCAGGCGGCCTTTCGACGGAATAGCGAAAATCATCGGCCCAGTCCCTGGAGTACTCATTCGCCGCCCCCCGCATAGGCTCGCGCCGGGCGCACCATGCAGCCCACGGCGCCGGTCTTGCTCTCCGCCCCCAATCGCGCGAGCAGGCCGTCATAGCGGCCGCCGGCGGCCACCGGCCGTTCCTCGTCCAGGGCGTCGCTGCGCACCTCGAACAGGAAGCCGTCGTAGTAGCCGAACGCCCGCCCGAAGGCGGCCGTCAGCCGCATGCGGTCCTCCGGTACGCCGCGCGCGACCAGGCCGGCCAGGCGCTTGCGCCAGCCGTTCAGGGCCGCGTCCAGCGCCGCGCGCCGGGGGCCGCCCAGGGCCGAGATGGCGTCCAGGGCCGCGCCCGGACGGTCGCTGACCGCCAGGAAGGCCCGCACCGCGTCGGCTTCCTCGGGCGACAGGCTGCCGGCCTTGGCCGATTGGGCGCGTTCGACCAGGCGGTGGGCGATCTCGGCGGGACGGCGGCCGCCCACCGGCTCGATGCCGGCCAGCGACCACAGCTCCTGCAGCACCGCCGAGGCCTCGGCCTCCGGCAGGCCGGCCAGCAACGTCGCAATGCGGCTCTGCTCGCCGGTCACGGCCTCGCCGCCGCCCTCCAGCTCGATCTTCAGCTGGCGCGGCCGCGTAAAGGCCCGCTTCAGCCGCGCGCCCAGCGGCGGGGTCAGGCCCAGGCTGTCGACGAAGGCCGCGAACAGGCTGACATCGCCCAGCAGCAGGGTCAGGTCCGAACGCCCGCCGGCCGCGGACGCGGCCCAGGCCAGGGCGGCGATCTCGGCGTCGGCGGCGACCGGGTCGCCGCCTTCGAAAGCCTCGATCCCGACCTGCAGAAACTCCTCGGCGCGATCCGAGCCGCGCGGCGCGACGCGGAACGCCTTGCCTTCATAGAAGTAGCGACCCTCGCCGTTCCCAGCCGCCAGATGTTCCCGCGCGATGGCCACGGTGAAGTCGGGACGCAGGCAGGCCTCCTCGCCCGCGTCGCCCGAGACCACGAACAGCCGCGAGCGCATGGCCTCGCCCGCCAGGTCCAGCAGCAGGCCCAGAGGCTGCAGCACCGGCGCGTCGGTCGGCGCGGCGCCGGCGGCCAGGAACGGGGCGCGGATGGCGTCGAGCGCCTCCGCCGGAATGGAACGCTCGAGCCTCACATCAACCCCCGATGATCTTACGCACCGCCGCGACCAGCTCGCCGCGCGGGATAGTCTGCTGGCCGGGCCGCTCGGCCTTCCAGGCGGCGTTGTCGGCCACCCCGGCGGCCAGCTCGCGTCCGAGGTCCAGGTCCTTGATGGTCACCGTGCCGGCCGCGATCTCGTCGCCGCCCAGCATGATGGCCGCCGGCGCCATGCGGCGGTCGGCGTATTTCATTTGCGGCCGCATGCCCGAGGTCCCCAGATAGACCTCGGCCGCGATCCCCGCCGAGCGCAGCTCGCCGACCACCGAGAAGTACTCGCCCATGTGGGCCTGGTCGAAATTGATGATCACCACCGGCCCCCTGGCCTGCCCGCCCGGCTCGCGCCCCGCCGCCCGCAGCGCCGCCGCCAGGCGCGAGACGCCGAACGAGAAGCCCGTGGCCGGGGTCACCTGGCCGGTGAACCGCGCCACCAGGTCGTCATAGCGCCCGCCGCCGCCGATCGAGCCGAACGACACCTTGTTCCCCTTGTCGTCCGTGGTCGACAGCAGCAGCTCGGCCTCGAACACCGCGCCGGTGTAGTATTCCAGCCCCCGGACGATCGAAGGCTCGAACAACGCCTGGTCGTCGGCCACGCCCAGGCTCTTCAGCGCCGCGTCGATCTTGGCCAGTTCCTCCAGCCCCTCGTCGCCCTCGGCCGAACCGCCGATGACATTGGCGATCTTGGCCAGGGTGTCCGAGCGCCCGCCGGAGCCGGCCTGGACGAAATCGAGCACCGAGTCGATCGCCTTGCCGACCAGGCCCGCGCCCTTGGTGAAAGCGCCGCTCTCGTCCAGGCGCCCTTCGCCCAGCAGCAGGCGCACGCCCTCCACGCCCAGGCGGTCCAGCTTGTCGACGGCCCGCAGCACGCCCAGCTTCTGGCCGTTGGTCTCGACCCCGGCGGCGGTCAGCAGGCCGTTCAGCAGCTTGCGATTGTTGATCTTCAGCACCGCCGCGCCGCGCGGCAAGCCGGCGGCCTGCAGACCCTCGACGGCCATGGCGATGATCTCGGCGTCGGCCTCGGGACGGGCCGAGCCGACGGTGTCGGCGTCGCACTGGATGAACTCGCGGAACCGCCCCGGCCCCGGCTTCTCGTTGCGCCACACCGGCCCGAAGGCGTAGCGGCGGAACGGCTTGGGCAGGGTCTCCCAGTTCTGGGCGGCGAAGCGGGCCAGGGGCGCGGTCAGGTCGTAGCGCAGCGCCATCCACTGGTCGTCGTCGTCCTGCAGGGCGAACACCCCCTCGTTGGGACGGTCGCTGTCGGGCAGGAACTTGCCCAGGGCGTCGGCATATTCGAACGCCCCGGTGTCCAGCGCCTCGAAGCCGTAGCGCTCATAGACCGCCGACACCGCCTCCAGGATCGCCCGCTCGGCCCTAAGGTCCCGGGCGCGCTTGTCGGCGAACCCGCGCGGATTGCGGGCCTCGGGACGGAAGGTTTCCGCCGGGGGAGCATCGTGGGTCTGGTCGGTCATGCGCGCGTCGGGTCCTGGTCGTAGGTCTCGACGGATGGCGCTTTAGCTTAAAGCCCCATCCGCCTTGGGCGGGGCTGCGGCTGGGTGTCGCTAGAGCGAACGGACCCGGCCGATCCCGCGAGGCGAGGTCGGATGGTGGTGGCGGCCGTGATGGTGCGGCGTGCGGGTCATTGGGGCGGGGCTATAGCGGATGAGGGGCGGTGGGGGAAGGGGGAGGTATCTTAACGCGCTGCCAAGTTCGCTCCCCGCGTAAAGAAAGCCCGCCGAGCGAACTCAGCGGGCTCAAGTTGAAGATGAGGGGGATGGGGCGCTCGGCTTACGCCCACGCACTCAGGCGTACCGAACGAGACGCCAGGTCACCGCGCGGCCACCGTACGGCGGGAACACGTTGTTCTTGGCGATCGGTGCGGTCGTCGTCGGCGTGCCCACGACCTCCCAGACGCCGCTTTCGGGGCAGCGCTCGCCCGTGCGGCCGGTGGTGCCGATCGGGGCCTTCGAAGCAGTTCCGTACATAGCTAATTCCTTCAAATCGGAGGGTCCATTTTGGCCCTCTCAATAGGAGGTGCTCATCAGCCGCCTCTTCGCGGACAAAATTATTTTTGTCCGCGCTCGCGCCATTGTTGAGTATGGTGAAGGTAAGGGGGAACGGATCATGACGGCGACCTCAGGGCAGCCGCGCGGTGGCACTGATGCAATGAGCCTTGACGACCTCGAGGACGCGCTGGATCAGCTCAATGACGAGGACGTCGAGCGCCTTGTCGCAAAGGCAGGCGCCTACGCGCTCGGTACTGGTGTCGAACCCGTCGATTTGCTCCACGACGCGATTACCGCCGCACTTGATGGAACTCGGTCCTGGCCGCGCAGCATTATGCTCGAAGCTTTCCTGGTGATGTCGATGAAGAGCATCGCTTCGAATCTCCGTCGAAAAGCTCGACGGACAACCCCCGTGGACATGTCGTCAGAGAGCCATGGCGTCCAGGAAGCCCAACAACGCTTCGTCTTTGAATCAGAAGATCAGGCGCTCTCTGGAATTCGCTGTAAAGCGCTGATTGAGAAGGTTCACGACCTGTTTAGCGACGATGAACAAGCTTTAGCTGTCGTGCTCGGCAGGTTTGATGAACTGTCAGTCCAAGAGATCTGCGACTTTGGGAATTTTGATCGAAAAGCGTACGAAACGGTGAGTAAGCGCGTTCAAAGGAAACTGGGTGAGGCTGTTCGTGGCGGAGCCATCCAATGACGCATGACCCTGAGGTCGATTTCCGTGCCATCGATGCCTTGGCAGACATTTTAGCGGAAGCGATCGACGACGCGCCGCAATCTGAGATTCAAAACCATTTAGCTGCCCGATATGGCAGCGCCAGCAATGCCGTTGTCGCTGCTAGAGCGTCCATCCGCACCGCCATGAAGAACGTCGCCGCCCGTCGGCGCGCTCAAATTAGACATCAGCTTGATAGCGCCGCACACTCTGTTGAACCATCCATACAAGCATTCTCTCGTGAAGAGCTTCTTCAAATATTGGAACAGCATACAGCCAATGACGATGGAGCGACTCCTGTAACGCTAGCCGCTCGACACGGAAGAGGAGAAATGGATGATGAAGAGCTTCGCTCACTTGTTAGCGACATTTTCGCTCTGAGGTCGGACATATAAATTGGATATCAATCGCCTCTATCGCCGCCTCGGCATCGAAGAGCCGGCGGATATCGATTTAGACGTTATAGCGCACTACCTCGGCCTATCGATTAAGGTTGAGCGCCTGTGCGCGTGCGAAGCTCGCATCATCGGCCTAGGTGATCGTGGGATTATTACTGTCAACAAAGACTCTCATGTGCGAAGGCGTCGCTTCTCTATCGCTCATGAAATCGGACATTGGTCTTACCATCGTGGCAAGGCGCTAATGTGCCGTGCGTCGGACATTGGCGAAGGGCGGGAAATATCGCGCCATCGTGAGCAGGTGGCAGATGCATTCGCAGGACGCCTGCTGCTTCCGGATTTCATGCTGAAGGAACACTCCAAATTTCCAAAGCTCACTTTCAAACAGGTCGAAAAAGTTTCGACTGAGTTTGATGTTAGCCGCACAGCTACCGCTCGGCGTTTGGTGGATGGCGGCGGCTTTCCGTGCTTTCTGCTGGCCTATAATCGAAATGGCTGGAAATGGTTTTGCCGGTCGCCAATGATCCCGGACTATTGGTTTCCTCAGAAAGAAATCGACCCGCAGTCTGGTGTTTTCGATGCTGTTTTCGCAGGTAAGGATTCACCCTACCCATCGAAAATTGGAGCCGACGCCTTTTTCGATAGGCGAGGCGCCGATCGTTTTGAGGTTCTTGAAGAAAGTATATGTATCGGTCCTGGGGACGTTTTGACGCTTGTTACATTCATAGATGACAAAATGCTTGAGGATTTTGGTTCCGGTATAAGACGACAATCACCGGACACTCCTTTTTGGAGATAGGACTTTTTAATCCCGTCTCCCAACGGGCATACACCCACCCCACCCCCAACAAATTCAACGCCCTACGCCCACCCACGCCGAGCACAGACCCAAACTTATCCTACAGCTCCAAAACGCCCGCATAATCACAGTCGTCCCACCACCGGGGAGGCCGTCCAGCTGGCGACCTGACGGGTGGCGGGGGCGGTCGAGCGGGAAGCGTCCGTCGGCCGGTTGCGCGGGGCCCATCGGGTCGGTCGGCGGAGCGTGGGGGTCCTCAGAAGGGGCTTCGGGCGGTCCGGACCGGACGGCGGGAACACCCCTCGGGGCCGAAAGACGACACGCGCCAGGCGCGGGCTGAAATCGCCCGCGCGGTCCGGACGGGGTGCGTCGCCCCTCCGCCCGCCGGGGGCCTCCATCGGAGCGGGTTAAAAATCCGCGATCCGAAGGCTCTCGTCCACCGGCCGCGCGGAGCGTTCTGACCCTGTCGAAACGGTACACTCCAAAATCCTACACCGGGCATGGCCCGGACGCTCCGCCGCCTCCCCAAGCCTCAGCGGGTTTCCGCGTGAGAACGAGAGATCGTGCCCGCGAACAACTTGCCCCCACCTGACCGCCCCATCCGACCGCTTCGCGGTCTGTCCGCCCCCAATAGGGGGCGGAGGACGCGCGCTTCCCTTTTTTGACGGAGGATCATCCATGGCCAGACACCGTCCCAAGATCCCGGCCGATGTGGCCGCCCAAACCGACGTCGACGCGGCCGTCCGCACGGCGCTCGCCGAGTTGAAGCGCCGCCGGGACTACGAGCATTTGCAATATCTGGAGAAACGGATCGCCGAACATTCGCCCGTGCCCGGCGACCCGCTCTATGTCGAGATCTCGGCGGATCAACCCAAGTCTTAACGGCGCATTCATCAGATTGCCCACAGCCGTCCACAGTCCAGGGAACATGAACGCGCCGTAATGTTGCTTCGATGTAATCCACCTTTCCGGCTTGTAACTTGAGGTGATCGTCCGGGGTCGGCAGTTATCGCGTCATCTGAGGGGATGACATCGATGACCAAGACCATGCTGCTGGCGACCGCCGCCGCGCTTTCCATCGCCAGTGCGGCTCATGCCGCCGATGCGCCGCAGGCCGCCCAGGCGCCGATCCCGACCGGTCCGACCGCCACGGCCCCGCTGGACGACGCGACCCAGAAGGGCGTGCTGGTCTTCACCCCCGACTTCTTCGCCGCCCAGCGCCCCAACACCGCGCTCGACATGGTCGACCGCGTGCCGGGCTTCACCGCCGACGACGGCGCGGGGACGCGCGGCTTCGAGGGCTCGGTCGGCAACATCCTGATCAACAACAACCGTCCGGCCTCGAAGAACGACGCCGGCACCGACGTGCTGGAACGCACCCCCGCCAGCCAGGTCGACCGCATCGAGCTGATCCGCGGCGGGGCGCCCGGCATCGACATGCAGGGCTTCTCGGTGGTGGTGAACGTGATCCTGAAGACGGCCGCCAGCCGCCAGTCGATCGTCACCTGGAACGCGGGCCTGTTCGACGGCGGCCACGACGTCTGGGGCGGCAGCTACCAGTTCACCGCCAAGAACGGCGCGCGCAGCTGGAGCGTGCTGCTGAGCGACGGCACCTCGACCAGCGACTCCAACGGCGTGGGCCGCAACATCCGCCGCGACGCGACCGGCAAGGTGCTGCGCGACGAGGCCTTCATCAACGACGGCTGGGGCGGCAGCGACTCGGCGCGGGTCAACTATTCGGGCCCGCTGGCCGGCGGCAAGATCGAGGCGACGGGCGAGTATAAGCTCCACGACTGGCAGGAGTGGCAGAAGATCAGCTCGCCCACCGCCCTGCGCTACAGCGACTATGGCGAGGACACCAAGTCGGGCGAGCTGGGCCTGACCTATATCCGGCCGCTGGCTCCGAAATGGACGCTGGAGACCCGCGTCATCCACCAGTTCGAAACGTTCGACAACGTCTCGACCGGTTCGGAAACCGACGGCGGCGCCAGCGAGCCCGAGCAGCGGTTCACGGCCAACGGCGACTCGTCGGAATCGATCCTGCGGGCCCTGGTCCGCAACGAGCGCAGCGCGGCCCTGACGATCGAGGCCGGCGGCGAGATCGCCTACAACATGCTCGACACCCACCAGGCCTATAGCGAGGGCGGCGTGGCCGTGGCCCTGCCTTCAGCCTCGGTCAAGGTGGAGGAGCTGCGCGGCGAGGCCTTCACCAAGGCGACCTGGCGGGTGAACCCCAAGCTGACCTTGGAGGGCGGCCTGCGGCTGGAGACCTCGACGATCAAGCAGTCGGGCGACGCCTCGGCCGAGGAGAGCTTCTTCTATCCCAAGCCCCGCTTCCAGGCGACCTGGACGCCCAAGGCCAACCACCAGGTGCGCTTCCGGTTCGAGCGCGAGCTGGGCCAGCTGGACTTCAACGACTTCGCCGCCTCGTCCGACTTCGACGACGGCAACGTGTTCGGCGGCAATGTGGATCTGAAGCCCGAGCAGCGCTGGATTTCGGAGGTCACCTTCGAGCGCCGGTTCTGGGGCGAGGGCATCGTCTCGATCGGCTATCGCCACGACGAGATCATCGACGTGATCGACCGCCTGCCCCTGCCCGGCGGCCTGTCGGCGACCGGCAATATCGGCAATGGCACGCTAGACAAGCTGTCGGTGAACATCGTGGTGCCGACCGACCGGTTCGGGATCAAGGGCGGCCGCTTCACCTTCAAGAACGACTGGAACGAGACCCACGTCACCGACCCGACCACCCACCAGGACCGGCCGATCTCGGACGTGCGCCCGACCCAGGCCAATATCGGCTTCCAGCAGGACATCACCGCCTGGAAGACCCAGTGGGGCGTCACCTGGCTGCCGCTGCTGGGCCTGGGCACCTATGATCCGGACCAGACCGGCGGCTGGCGCGGGGCGGCCTATTTAGAGAGCTTCATCGAGTACAAGCCAACCCCGACCCTGTCGCTGCGCGCCCAGCTGAACATGTGGGACGACTTCGTCATCCGCCGCACGGTCTATGCCGACCGCGACACCCGCGCCGTGGCCTTCACCGAGGAGCGGGACATCAATCCGCGCACCTTCTGGACGCTGCGCCTGCGCAAGACGTTCTAGGGGGCGGGGCCGATGGACCGCCTCCTATTGCGGCGGTCCGCCCGGGCCCTGGAAGTCGAAACCGGGGTCCTTACGGGCCTTGCCGGTCCCGAAGGTCCAGGCTAGGCCGACGCGCAGCAGGCGGGCGTCGATATCGCGGACCACCAGGCTCTTGAGGGCCGGCGTCTCGATCACCTGCTTGTCGCGATAGAGGCCCAGCACGTCCTGGACGGTGACCACCACCGACAGGCGGTCATCGATCTTGCGGCGATAGCCCAGGTCGATCCCGGCCGAGGGCATGGCGTAGCCCTGGGCCGTCAGGCGCTTGCCGGTCAGGAAGCCGTTGACCTGCAGCAGGTCCTTGGCCGTGGCCTGCCAGCTGAGGCTGGCGCGGCCCGAGGCCGTGGTGGCGGAACGCTTGCCCGGGAGGCCGAGATTCGATCCATCCAACTCGGCCCAGAACAGGTTGGAGCTGACATTATAGGTCAGCGCCTTGTTGAGCTTGCCGTTCAGCACCAGCTCCAGCCCGCCATTGCGGCTCTGGACGACATTGGCCCGGCTGGTGACGAACACCCCACCGCCGATATCGGTGACCAGGTCGCTGATCACCCTGTCATTCTGACGGTAGTACAGCGTGGCCATCGCCAGCAGCGGCGCCTTGCGATACTGCCAGCCCAGTTCGAACGAGCGGGTCTCCTGAGGCTTCAGGTTCGGATTGCCGATGCGATAGTTCAGCGGATCCTGCAGGAACGGGACCGGGTTCATGTCCAGCGCCGTCGGGCGTTGCAGGCGCTCGCTGTAGCTGGCGGTCAGCTTCTGGCGCTCGCCCAGGGGATACGACAGGTGCAGGCTGGGCAGCCAGTCGGCGGTGTCATTCTCGGTCTCGCGACCCAGGCCGGCCAGGTCCAGCTGGGACTTCTCGTAGCGCAGGCCGGCCAGCACGGTCAGGTCGCCCAGCGGACGCTCGTAGGTGGCGTAGGCCTGGCTCAAGGTCTGCTCGTACAGGAACCGGTTGTTGAGCAGCGGATCGGCGGTCAGCCCGTCCAGGCTGGCGCCCCGGAAGCCGCGGTTGACGTAGCTGTTGTCATCGAACTGCAGGTCGAAGCCCAGCTTCAGCGTCCGCCCCTCGCCCATCGGCCGGACATAGTCGCCCTTCAGATCGGTCTGGCGGATGTCATAGCCCAGGCGCTGCTGGTCGAAAGCGCTGGAGGCGGCCGGCAGGGTCGCGATCGTGTGGCCGGTCCGCACGCGGTTGTCATCGGTGACGTCATAGCTGAGCTTCAAGCTCAGCTCGTGGCCTTCGCCACTCAGGCGGCGGCGCAGATTGGCCCCGACCATGCCGTTGTCCCGCCGCTGGCGGACGCTCAGGTCACGCCGAAAGGCCTGGATTGGCGCGCCGGCGCCATCCTCCCGCGCGGTGTTGGCCAGGCTGTCTACGGCGAAATCGTAACGGCCAAGCCGCGCCTCGCCGCCGAGGCGCAGCTTGTCGCTGACATCGTAGTCAACCGAGCCCTGACCAGTGACCCCTTCCATGTCGAGCTGGGTCTTGCCCTGGGTCTCGCTGTCGAGATCGGCCTGCCGGCGACGCTCGTAATCGACCTGGTCGGCCGTATCCCGGCGATAGTTGAGATCGCCGGACGCCGACAACTTGGGTCCGTTGTAACCGATGCTGCCGCTGGCCCCGCCGCGCCCGGAATCGCCGATCGTCAGGCGCAGCGAGCTGGTCCGCCCCGCCCCCTTGGCCTTCTTGGTGATCAGGTTGATGACCCCGCCCGTGCCGTCGGCGCGGAACTCGGCGGAGGGGTTGGTGCTGACCTCCACCCGGTCGATGCGGTCGGCCGGCATCTGCTGCAGCGCCTGGCCGCGCCCGTCGCCCTGAAACATACTGGACGGCTTGCCGTCGATCAGAATCGTCACCGAAGGATCGCCGCGCAGGCTGACATTGCCCTGCACATCGACCTCGACCGAAGGGATGTTGCGCAAGGCGTCGGCAATCGCGCCCGACTGGGCCGACAGGTCGCTCGAGATGCTGTAGCTGCGCCGATCGATCGAGGTGCGCACCTGCGGCGCATCGGCCTTGACCTCGACGGCGCTGACGCCCGTGGACGCCTCGGCGGCGGGCTTTTGCGGCGCGGCTTGAGGCGCGGAAGGCGTGACGGCGGGAGCCGCTTGCGCGGCGGCGAGCGCCGCCCAGACGAGGCCGATATGCACTTAGTATCCCCCAGAAAGACCGCTGACGAGCGCGGCGGAACGTTCTATGATACAGCTGTACTTTCCTCTAAAATACAAATGTACTTTCGGTAATGGAGGCGGCGCGTGCGGATCTCAGGCGCGGAGAGCCAGGTGATGGAAGCCCTGTGGCGGTGCGGGCCACTGACGCCGGACGGCGTCGTCGCCGAGGTCGGCGAGGCCCACGACTGGGCGCCGGGCACGGTCAAGACCCTGATCACCCGCCTGCTGCGCAAGGGCGCCATCGCCGGGGCGCGTGAGCCAGGCGGCTATCTCTATCGACCGCTGATGTCGCGTGACGACTATGTGCAGGCCGAAAGCCAGGGTCTGGTCGACCGGCTGTTCGGCGGCGAGGTGGCGCCGCTGGTCGCTCATTTCGCCCAGCACCGGGCGCTGACGGCCAAGGACGTCCAATTGCTGAAGGACCTGATCGCCGAGATCGAGGACGATGACTGAGGTCCTCGCAACCCTCCTGCGCGTCAACCTGGCCCTGGCGATCGCGGTCGCCGCGGTGATGGTCCTGCGCCTGCCCGTCCGACGACTTTTCGGCGCGCGGATCGCCTACGGCCTGTGGGGTCTGCCGCCGCTGACCACCGTGGCCATGCTGGTCCCGGCGCGGGTGGTGACGGTCCATCTGCCGATGGCGACCACCCGGGCGATGGAAGCGGTGTTCGACCCGGCCACGACGCCCGTCGCCCTACCGTTTGACATCCAGCCGCTGCTGGCTGGCCTGTGGCTGGCCGGCGCTCTCGCCTGCCTGGCCTGGCAGGCTTGGCGCCAGACGCAGTTCACCCGCGCCACGCGGGCCGGACGGGCGGGACCGGCCGTGGTCGGGGTGCTGCGTCCGCGCATCGTGACGCCGGCCGACTTCGACGATCGCTACACCCCGGCCGAGCGCGCGGTCGTGCTGGCCCATGAGCGGGTCCACCTGGAGCGAGGCGATCCATCGGTCAACGCCGCCCTGGCCCTACTGACTTGCGCGAACTGGTTCAACCCGGCCGTCCACGCGATGTCGCACTGGCTGAAGATCGACCAGGAACTGGCCTGCGACGCCCGCGTGGTCGCCGCCCATCCCAAGGCCCGCAAGGCCTACGCCCAGGCCATGCTGAAGACTCAGCTGGCCGCCCGTCCCCTGCCGCTGGGCTGTCATTGGTCCAGCCATCCGTTGGCCGAGCGTGTGCGGCTGATCACCCGTCCCGCGCCCAGCCGGGGCCGCCGCTTGATCGGCGCGGGTCTGACTCTCGTGCTGGGCCTGACCGGCGCCGTGGGCGCCTGGGCCGCGCGTCCGGCCGAGATCTCGGTGACCTATGAAACGCCGTCCGCCACCGCCGAAAGCCGTGCCGCCATCGAACGAACCTCCCGCGCCCTGCCACGATCCAGCGGGCCAACAGCGCCTCTTCGGCCGACCAAGCCCCACGCACCGGTTTCGCGCACCGAGGCGGACGCGACCCCGCCACGACTGATCCCGATCGCCGCGCCGCTCCAGGAGCCGATCCGTCCGCCCGTCGTGCTGCGCCCGGCCCGTATCATCCAGGCGGTCGCCGACCGCTCGCTAGTCCAGCCCGGTTCGGCGGTGCGGGTGGTGGCCAGCGGCCTGGCGCCGGACGGCGTGCCGCTGTGGTCGGACTTCACCGCATTCGGTTCGCAGCGGTTCTATCGCAAAGGCGCCTATGAGCGCGGCGGCAGCCGCTATTCGATCTTCACCAGCGTGGTGCAGGAGGGCCAGCGCCTGCGGGTCACCGTCAGCCTGGGCCGCGCCTTCCGGCCCGAGTTGACCGGCGCGATCGACCTGGCGCCCAACCAGACCGGCGTCGTGCGTCTGCCGACCGGCCAGGCCATGGTCGTCTCCGCCACCGTGCGCCCCGAGACGCCGGAAGAGGTCGAGGAAGGGCGGCGGATGATGGATGAGGCGGGGAACGCGGCGGGCGGTTGGGGCTGAAATTCACCTCCGCTCATCCCGGCTTTCGTCGGGACGAGCGGATGTTTGGAAGGCCTGAACCTAATTCTTCAGCCTTTGGATCAGCGCCGTCGTCGACGGATCATGCGAACCCACGGCCCCGCTCTCCAGCTCCGGCAGGATGCGGCCCGCCATTACCTTGCCCAGCTCGACGCCCCACTGGTCGAAGCTGTTGATGCCCCAGATCACGCCCTCGACGAAGGTCTTGTGCTCGTAGAGGGCGATCAGGGCGCCGAAAGCCTGGGGCGTCAGGCGGTCCATCAGCACCAGGGTCGAAGGCCGGTTGCCGGCGAAGGTGCGCTGGGGCGCCAGCGTCGCGATCTCGGCTTCGGAAACGCCCTTGGCCTGCAGTTCGGCGACCACGTCCTCGGTGGTGCGCCCCACCATGAAGGCCTCGGCCTGGGCCAGCAGGTTGGACAGCAGCTTCTCGTGCATGCCGGCCGGGCCCTCGTCGGACCTGGCCACGCCGATCAGCTCCATCGGGGTGATGTCAGTCCCCTGGTGCATGCACTGAAAATAGGCGTGCTGGACGTTGGTGCCCTCGTCGCCGAACACCACCGTGGCGGTGCCGCGCGTCACGGCCTTGCCGTCCGGCCCGACCGACTTGCCGTTGCTCTCCATCTCCAGCTGCTGGAGGAACGAGGCCAGGCGGCGCAGGCGGTGCGAGTACGGAACGACTGAGCGGGCGCGGCGGTCCAGGCCGTTGCGGTTGAAGATCTGGGCCAGGGCGATCAGCACTGGGGCGTTGGCTTCCAACGAGGCGGTACGGAAGTGCTCGTCCATGGCCGCGGCGCCGTCCAAGAAGCTCTGGAACGCGTCCCAGCCGCAGGCCACGGCCACCGACAGGCTGACCGACGACCACAGCGAATAACGGCCGCCGACCCAGTCCCAGAAGCCGAACACGCGGTCGTCGGCCACGCCGAAGGCGGCGGTCTTGTCCAGAGCGGTGGAGATGGCGGCCAGGTGAGCGTTGGCGCCGGTCTCGCCCAGGGCGGCTGCCAGCCAGGCGCGGGCGGCGCCGGCGTTGGCCAGGGTCTCCTGGGTGGTGAAGGTCTTGGAGACCACGATGACCAGGGTGGTTTCCGGATCCATGTCGGCCGTGGTCAGGGCGAACTCGGCGCCGTCGACATTGGCCACGAAGCGCAGGTCGATCGACGGCTTCACCGGCCGCAGCGCGTCCCACAGCAGGCGAGGGCCAAGGTCGCTGCCACCGATGCCGATGTGCAGGATGGCCTTGAACGGCTTGCCGGTCGCGCCCTTGATCGCACCGGAGCGGACGGCCTCGACGAAGGCCTTCATCCGGGCGCGGACAGCCTCGACCTCGGCCATGACCGCAACGCCGCCGGCCTTCACATCGGCGTCGGCCTTGGCGCGCAGAGCGGTGTGCAGGACGGCGCGGCCCTCCGACGAATTGATCGCCTCGCCGCCAAACATCCGGGCGCGAGCGCCCTCGACGTCGGCCGCGTGGGCCAGGTCGAGCGCCGCTTCGAGGCCCGCCTCGTCCCAGGCTTGCTTGGACAGGTCGATGTGAAGGCCGGCGACGTCGAGGGTCAGGGTCTCCAGACGCCGGGGCTCGGCCTCGAACATCTCGACGATGCGCTTTTCGCCGGCGGCCTTGGCGGCGTCTTCCAGGCGGGTCCAGGCGGTGTCGAGAGCGGCCATGCGGCATTCCTTCACAGGTGTGGGCGCGGATTTGGTAAATCGGCGTTTACCCGGGCGGGCTTACCAAACGGATACCGCCGCGTCATGAAGACCAATGACGTTTTTCGCGGGGAGAGCTCCATGTCCTGTGACGCCGTCGCCTTTTCCGCCATACTGTGGTTCGCCTCGTTCACGCCCGACGCCCAGGCGGGCGCGGCGCCGGCCGTGATACAGCAGGGCCAGGCCCCGGCCTCGGTGGCGGGCGAGCCGCTGTTCGCCGACATCGTCAAGCGAGCCGGCGCGCTGAAGGCCCAGACCGAGGCCTACCGCCAAGGCCTGCCCAAGACGCCCGACGCGGTCGCCAAGGCCCTGAAGGGCTTCGACGTCTTCCAGGGCCAGCTCGGCGAACTGTCGGCGCTGGACATGAAGGGCCACGTCACCCTGAAGGAGCGTGGCGCGGTCGATGACCTCAAGTGCATCCTGCGCGGCATCAGCCAGGACCTGCCCGGCAAGCTGCAGGCCGTCGCCGACGCCAAGACCGTCAAGGACCAGGACCTGGCCCTGCGCGACATGGTCTATCTGCTCAACGACAATGTCGAAGTGATCACCGCCCCGCCACAGCCGGCCGCCTAGGCGCCCGTGAGCGCGATCGGGGACACATACTCACCGCAAAGCGTCGCCATATCGAGATAGGCCGTGGGATGAGTGTGCTTCCCCAGCCCCGCCCGCAGCCTCGCCTGAAGACCCTGACGTCATGCCTTCCCGTTCAGCCCGCCTCGCCCCGCTCGCCGCCGTCGCTCTTGGTCTCGTCCTGGCCGGCTGCGCGACCGAGACCAAGACCACGGTCTTCGTGCCGGTCGTGGCCCCGACGCCGCCCAGCTCGCTGACGCCGCAGCCGGTGATGCTGTTCAACCAGACCAAGGACGGCCGCAAGCTGTTCACCCTGGACGCCGAGTTCCCCTATTGCGACGTCGAGACCGGCAAGGTGATCGTGGTGCCCCGCTGGTACGTCACCGACTTCGCCAGCGTGCCCTGGTACGGCCAGGGCTTCGTCGACCCGCAGGGGCCGACGGCGCGGGCGGCCATCGTCCACGACTGGCTCTACACGATCGGCGAGCCGGGCAAGCGCGAGGAGGCCGACGGCATCTTCCTGCGGGCGATGCTGAAATACGGCGTGCCGGCCTTCCAAGCCAAGGTCGCCTACCAGGCCGTGCGGATCGGCGGCGAGAAGGGCTATGGCCTGCCCGGCGACTGGAAGTTCACCGACCCCAAGCGTCAGGACCTGACCCAGCCACCGCCGTTCGCCAAGCCGCGCACCGGGGCGGTGCGGATCCTGCCGGGCTGCCAGGGCTTCGGCGCGCTGATCCAGTCGGGCTGGCGAGCCTATCCGATCAGGCCGCCGACCGTGGTCACGCCACCGCCGGTGGTGGTGACGCGCACGCCGTTGGACCAGGTCAAGGAACGCCTGCCGTTCGGCGGCAAGGGCGAGAAGAAGAAGTAGGGCCTACCCCTTCGCCGCCTTCTCGATGGCCTCGATCACCAGCCCCTCGGTCAGCAGCTGCGGCAGGACCGCCGGCTCGCCGCTTCCCTTCGGATAGACCAGGTACAGCGGCACGCCGGCCCGGCCGTGCTCGGCCAAGGCCGCGGCGATGACGGCGTCGCGCTTGGTCCAGTCGGCGCGCAGATAGACCGCGTCGCTAGCCTTGAAGGCGTCGACCACGCGTTGGCCCTTCAGGGCCGTGCCCTCGTTGACCTTGCAGGTCACGCACCAGTCGGCGGTGAAGTCGACCATCACCACCTTGCCCTGCGCCTGCAGCGTCTTGACCTTCTCGGGACTCCAGACCTCGGCGGCCAGGCCGGGGCCGGACGAGAGTTCGGCGCTCGGCGTGGCGGTCGAAGCTGAAGCCGAAGCGGCGGGCGCGGCGCGGACGCCGACCACGACCAGGGCCACGGCGGCGACCAGCGACAGGGCCGCCAGGACGAACGGGACGGCCGCGCCCTTGCCGGCGATCTGCCGCGCCTGGGCCAGGCCGTACAGCCACGCGGCGAAGGCGACCAGCACGCTGGCGGCCAGCAGGGCGGCCAGGGGGATCGATCCGGTCTGCTGGCTGTAGACCCAGGCCAGCCATGCGGCGGTGGCGTACATCGGGAAGGCCAGACCCTTCTTCAGCACGTCCATCCATGGACCGGGGCGCGGCAGGCGGCCCAGCAAGGCGGGAATGAAGGCCAGCAGCACGAACGGCGCGGCGAAGCCCAGGGCCAGGGCCAGGAACACCAACAGCGAGGCCAGGGGCGGCTGGGTCAGGGCGTAGCCCAGGGCGCCGGCCATGAACGGCGCGGTGCAGGGCGCGGCCACGATCACGGCCAAAGCGCCGGTCAGGAACGAACCGCCCAGGCCGCCGCTCCCGCCCGCGCCGGACGCCGCGTTCTGCACCGAGGCCCCGACCTCGAACACGCCCGACATGTTCAGCGCCACCAGCAGCATTAGCAGGGCCAGGGCCGCGACCACGGCCGGCGACTGCAGCTGGAAGCCCCAGCCGACGGCGGCGCCGCCCGCCCGGACCGCGATCAGCAGACCGGCCAGGGCCAGGAAGGTGACGACCACGCCCACCAGGAAGGCCAAGCCCTGGACGCGGGTCTTGCCGGCGTCGTGGGCGTGGGCGGTCAGGCTGGCGGCCTTCATCGACAGGATCGGGAAGACACAGGGCATCAGGTTCAGGATCAGTCCGCCGATGAAGGCGAAGGCCACCGCCAGCGGCAGGCCCAGGCTGGCGCCTTCGGCGGATCCGGTGGCCTTGGCCGGAGCCGCGGCGGGCGCGCCCAGGCCGCCGGCCTCGGCCGGGATCGTCCCGGGCGTGGCGGTGATCTCGTAGGCCGCGCCGTTCAGGGCCAGGACGCCGGCCAGCTCGGTCGGCTTGGCTTCGGCCTGGGTGAAGTCGTAGCCGGGGGTCAGCGACAGAGTCAGGCCCTCGGGGCCGCGTTCGATCTTCTGCTCGGGCGGATGCTCGATGACCTTGCCGGAATAGGGATAGAAGAACGCGCCAGAAACGTCGGCGCCCTTCAGCGGCGCGCCGGTCACGGCCAGTTTCAGCACCGAGCCCTGCAGCTCGAACACCGCCTTCAGGCCCGCCGGCTTGGGCGCCTTGGCCAGGGTGTCGGCGACCTTGGCGCCCCATTTCGGATCGGTCTGCGGCATGCCCGCCACGACCGGCAGGGTCAGGGTGACGACGGCGTCCTCGGGCACGCAGACCTGCTCGCAGACCAGGAAGGCGGCGGCGGCCTTCAGGGTGACGACCGAACCGACCTGGGCGTTAGCCGGCACGCTGATCGGCACGGGCAGCAGCACTTCATTGGTGTAGGCGAAGTCGAGCAGCGGTCCGACGCGGCTCTTCTCCGGAGTCGGCCAGACGATGTCGCCGGCGGTCCAGCCGGCCGGCAGCGTCCAGACGATGCGGGTCGCGTCACCGGCGTCGCCCGGATTGCGCCAATAGGTGTGCCAGCCGGGCTGGATCTTCTGACGCAGGGCCACATAGACCGTCGAACCGGGCGCGACGCCGGCCTCCTGGGAGACCAGCTCGACCTCGATGTGGCCGGTCTGGACCGGATCGGCCTTCGCCACGGGAGCGCCCAGCAGCAGGGCGACCATCAACGCCGGTACGGCGGCGAACAGCTTGCGAAACGACATGAACAGGTTCCGGACGCGCGCCCGACGAGAAAGGGCGAGGCAAGACACATGACCCCTCCAAGCGCTCTCGACAATGGCCAAGCCGCTGTGATCAGGTCGAAGACCCGCGTTCGCAACAGAGTCGCCCGTTCATGCCCGCATCCTTCGACGACATCGAGATCGGCCAAGTGGTCACGCTGGGGACCACGGTCGTCGACGGCAAGGCGCTGGAGACTTTCTGCGCGGCGTTCCAGCCGGGCTGGCCGGCGGCCAGCGGCGCGCCCGACACCATGGTCTTCGCCATCTGGTCGAAGCTGGACAGCGAGGCCAGCGCCGTCTGGCCCCAGACCAAGCGGGTCGGCGTCGACGCCCTGCGCTGGCTGCGCAATCCCCCGGCCGGCGAGCTGCTGCGCGGCCGCATGACGGTGATGGGTAAGGACCCGGTCGGCGAGGGCAAGGGCATCGTCATCGCCCAGCACGACCTGCTGGACGAGGCGGGCCGCCTGGTCTTCTCGTGCCTGACGCGCAGCATCTTCGCGCGATAGCGGAAACGAAAAAGGCGGCGAACCCTTTCGGATCCGCCGCCTCTTCAACGCCGTGAAGCGTCCAGACTAGTTCAGCACGCCATTGGCCGCCAATTGCTGCTGGCGGATGGTGGCCAGGGCGATCAGGCGGTCCCAACCGATCAGCGACACCAGGTGCGCATAGATCTGGGCGAGGGCGCCGCTGGTCTGCAGTTCCTTGACCTTGTCGGCCGGCAGGGCGTTCAGCTTCTCTTCCGAGACGCCATAGTACTCGGCCACGGTCTGCGGCTCGCCGGTGGTGCCGTCCGAGTTCTGCGGGGTGAAGACGGCCTTCTTCAGTTCGAAGAGGTCGTTGTCCTTCAGCAGTTGCACGAACGAGTCGGTGCGGCGGCGCTCGATTTCGAAGTCGTCGCAGAACTTGATGCAGTTCTGGGTGTATTCGGTCGGCTCGCCCTTGTCGTCGAACAGCGGGGTCTGGCCGCCTTCGGCCAGCAGGTCCGAACCGCGGTCGATGCAGACGATCAGGCGGTCCTGGTTCTCGTCATTGGCCAGGACGAACGGATAGCGGCGGATATAGGCCGGGATGTAGGCGCCGGCTTCAAAGGCGCCGTCGGCGCCGATGAACAGGTTCTCGCCGGTGTTGAGGCCCATCACGGCCAGCGGCACGCGGTCCTCGCCGGCGAAGATCACCGGATAGGTCAGGGCGGCCGGGGCAAATTCGGTGACGGCCAGCGGCACGGCGGTGCCGCTCAGGGCGAAGCCGTAGGGCTTGTCCTTGTGAACCAGGGCGAGCTTGGCGTGCTGCTCGCGGTTCAGCGGCTCCGGCGACGAATAGAACAGAACGTTGCCGGAGATGCCGCCGGCGGGTTGGGTCGTTTCCATGAACAGCTCGACAAAAGGCTAATGAACGGACGCCTATTTGCGCTCAGGCGGCCTTGAAAGGTCTGGCGCTTCTAGCCGATCCGGCGGGGCCTCGCAATCGACCCCTCCGCCTTGTGGTTAAGCCGAGCTTCGGTTTCATCCGTGGCGGGAAAATCCCCACCGGCCGGGCGATCCTAGAACTTCCAGGCCACGCCCGCCCGCACCGAGCGCCCCGGCGACGGGGCGTAGTCCTTGAGGAACGAGACGTGCTCGCGGATCTCCTCGTTGGTCAGGTTGCGACCGTCGATGAACAGCCGCAGCGGCGAGTCGGCGATCGGCTTGAACGTGGCCTTCAGATTGACCACCGTGTAGCCGTCGGTGGGCAGTTCGAACGTCGCCACCCGGTCCTGCTCGGCCACGCGGCGCACCTCCAGCGTGGTCTCGACGCGGGGGATGGTCCACACCACCGAGCCGCCCAGCGACCATGGCGGGATGCGGGCGGGCGTGCCGGCGTCGGTCTCGCCATGCACCCAGTCGAAGGTGGTTTCCAGGCGGATCGACTGGGTCGCCCCGCGCCAGGCCTCGTACGAACCCTCGAACTCGGCCCCGTGGAAGTCGGCCTTGGTCTGGAAGTACTGGTAGACGGGCAGGTCGTCCTCGACCGCGCCGGTCGGGGCCTCCTCGATGAAGCTGCCGTAGTGCGCCGCCCACAGGTGACCCTCGGCGCGCACGCGGTCGCTCTTCCAGCGAACCGTGGCCTCCAGCGAGGTGACGGTCTCGTTGTCGAGCTTGTCGTCCCCGACCTCGTAACCGCCGGTGCCCGGGTGCGGGCCGTTGGCGAACAGTTCGAACTCGGTCGGGGCCCGGCCGTTGCGCGACAGGGTCAGGGCGTAGAACAGGCTGTCGGTCGGCTTGAGGAACACGCCCAGCGAGGCCGAGACGTTGTCAAAGTCGCGCTTCTCGGTAGGGGTCTGCAAGCTGCGGGTGTCGAAGCGCAGACCGGCGTCGACGCCCCAGGTCCCGCGATCCAGCCGCTGCAGGGTGAAGATCCCGTATTCCTTGATGTCGGTCGAGGGCACGAAGGCCTCGTCGCCGATCGCCTCGAAGTGGCGGTCCAGGGCCTGGAAGCCGATAGCCCCCTGGTGGCCGTCGTGCTCGTGGTGCACCAGCTCCACCCGGCCCTCGGTCCCATGCGACAGGAAACGGGTGCCGACCGCGCCGTCCTCGACGCTGACCTCGGCGTGTTCGTAGTCAGCATAGCCCAGCGAGACGCGAACCTTCTCGAACCACGGGTTATCCAACTCCTGCTCGCCCCGCACGTCGTAGCGAGTCTGTTGCAGGTGGATCGAGACCGGTCCCTCGGCGTTCGGGTCGAGCGGGGCCAGGATTTGCTCGTAGGGCACGCCGTAGGTGGTGTCGGTCTTCTTGACCGAGGCGCCGAAGAAGCCGCGATCATGGACGTAGGAGACGCCCGCCCCGTAGGCGTCGACCTCGACGTCGGTGTTCTTGACCTTGTGGTCGGGATCCACCGTCAGGCCGTCGCGGGCCGCCAGGCGATCAGACACCGCCGCCACGGGAATGGAATAGTCGTCGGTGCGGCGGCTGGAGAAGTCGGCGGCGAAGACGAGCGGGCCCTTCCCGGCCTTGACCGCGCCGCTGTAGGCGTAGCCGTCGTCGACCGACGAGGCGGAGGCCGACAATCGGCCCTCGGGACCGTTGGCGGCCGGGGTCGAGGGCACGCGGTCGTCGATCATGTTGACCACCCCGCCGATGCCCGAACCGCCGTAGGCCAGGGTGGAGGGGCCACGCAGCACCTCGATCCGCGAGGCCTCGCCCGGATCGCTGGCCACGGCATGGTCGGGCGACAGGCTGGAGGCGTCAACCTGGCCCACCCCGTTCTGCAGCACCATCACCCGAGGTCCGGACAGGCCGCGAATGACCGGGCGCGAGGCGCCGGGGCCATAGAAGGTGGAGCGCAGGCCTGGCAGGCCGTTCAGCATGTCGCCGATGCCGGCCGGCGGAGCCACGTCCAGCTGGTCGCGGGTCACAACGTTGACGCTGCTGGTCACGGTGTCCAGCGACACCGCGTAGGGTGCGGCGGTGACCACCACCTTGTCGACGGCGTTGGACTCAGGGGCTTCCGGCGCCGCTGCGTCAACGGCGGCCGGGGTCTCCGCGGCGTTGGCGGTCAGCGGCGCGATAAGGGCGAACGCCAGCAGGCTCGCGGCGGAAAGCAGAACGCGACGGGGCATGGGAAATCCTGAACCTTGGCCGGGGGAGCGGCTTGGGTGAAGCGTTATGAAATAACATTACGATCCGTCAAGCCGCTTCGTGCTTGACGTGACGTCTCGTCGCCGTTCTGTGAGCGGATGACCGCTCGGAGGCTGCCCATGACCCGCAAAGCCCTGCTCGTCGCCACGCTCGGCGGCGCCCTGCTGATGGGCTGCTCACCGGTTCAGGACCTATGGTCGAAGGCCTCGCCGCCTAAGACCGCGCCCTACGCCGTCAGCCCCAGCACGGCCAGTTGGACGACGCCGCCCGCCGGCTATCTGAAGACCGGCATGAACCTGGACGGCGCGCTGATCGTCGGCCCGCCGCCGACGCCGGACTCGCCGCGCGGCAAGGCCGACCAGGCCACCTTCGACGCCACGCGCAAGCTCGTGGGCACACCGGCCTGGGACAAGGCCATCGCCGACGCCGACCTGTCGGGCAAGCACGGCTTCAAGAGCTTTTCCTGCGCGGCCGGCGTGACCATTGGCCCCGAGGCCACCCCGACCCTGGCTAATCTGCTGCTGCGGATGACAGACGACGCCGCGACCTTGTACCAGCCGGCCAAGGCCGTCTTCCAGCGCCCGCGTCCGCCGGTGGGCAACACCAAGCCGATCTGCGTGCCCCGCGAGAAGTGGATCGAGACGGACGGTTCCTACCCGTCCGGCCACGGCCTGATCGGCTGGTCCTGGGCCCTGGTGATCTCCGAGGTCGCGCCCGAACACGCCAGCGCCGTCCTGGCCCGCGGCCGCGCGTTCGGCGACAGCCGGGTCATCTGCGGCGTGCACTATCAGAGCGACATCGAGGCCGGCCGCTATCTGGGCTCGGCCATGGTTTCGCGCCTGCACCAGGACCCGGCGTTCCTGGCGGACCTGGACAAGGCAAAGGCCGAGGTGGCGGCGTCCAGGACGAACGGCGCGCCCAAGGACTGCCCCGCCAGCTAATGCTTGCCCCCTACGGATCGCTTCGCGATCGTCTTCCCCCGGAGAGGGAAGAGCCGCTGAGGGTCTAAGCCGGCCGTCCCGTCGCCAGGCTCGTATAGAGCTCCGGCCGGCGATCGCGGAAGAAGCCCCAGGCCGCGCGGTGGGTCTGCAGGAAGTCCAGGTCGAAGGTCGAGGACACCAGGCCCTCTTCGCTCTGGCCAAGCTCGCTGACCAAGTCGCCGCGATGGTCGGCGATGAACGACGAGCCGTAGAAGGTCTGGCCGCCGCCCGGATAGCCGTCCCACGGCTCGAAGCCGATGCGGTTGGCGCCGATGACCGGGATCACGTTGCTGACCGCGTGGCCCTGCATCGCGCGCTGCCAGGGCAGGGTCGTGTTCAGGCTCGGATCGTGCGGCTCACTACCGATGGCGGTCGGATAGAACAGGGCTTCGGCGCCCATCAGCGCCATGGCGCGCGCGGCCTCGGGGTACCACTGGTCCCAGCAGATGCCGACGCCGATACGGCCGAAACGCGTGTCCCAGACCTTGAAGCCGGTGTCGCCCGGCCGGAAGTAGTACTTCTCCTGATAGCCGGGGCCGTCGGGGATGTGGCTCTTGCGATAGAGACCCAGCATCGAGCCGTCGGCGTCGGCCATCACCAGGCTGTTGAAATAGTGCGGGCCTTCGCGCTCGAAGATCGAGATCGGGATCACCACGCCCAGCTCGCCGGCCAGGGGCGCGATGGCCTTGACCACCGGGTGTTCGCGCCACGGATGGGCCTCGGCGAACCACTTCTCTTCCTGCGTCACGCAGAAATAGGGGCCCTGGAACAGCTCGGACGGCAGGATCACCTGGGCGCCGCCGGCGGCGGCCTCGCGGATGAAGGCTTCGGTCTTCTTGATGTTGGCCTGCAGGTCCATCCCGTACGAGGTCTGGATGGCCGCGACGCTGAGGGTGCGGGTCATTCGCCGGGCTCCTGTTGGCTGATGCAATGGAACGAGCCGCCGCCGGTCAGGATGGCGCTCGAGGGCAGGCCGATCACCTCGCGCTCGGGGAACAGGCCCTGGATCACCTCGACGGCGAAGGCGCCCGACTCCTCGGCGTAGATCGGCACGATCACCGCCTCGTTGGCGATCAGGAAGTTCATGTGCGAGGCCGGGATGATCTCGCCGTCCGCGTCCAGGATCTTGCCCGGCGAGGGGATGCGGACCACCTGCAGCGGCGAGCCGCGGCTGTCGGTCATGGCCGCCAGGGTGCGGGCGGTCTCGGCATAGACCTCGGCGTTGGGATCGTCGGTCCCGAAGGCCATCGGGCAGGCCACCACGCCCGGGGCGACGAAGCGGGCCAGGTTGTCGATGTGGCCGTCGGTGTGGTCGTTCAGCAGGCCGTCGCCCAGCCACAGCACCTTCTTGACGCCCAGCGAGGCGGCCAGAGCGGCGGAGGCCTTGGCCTCATCGAAGTCGCCGTTGCGGTTCTCGTTCAGCAGGCACTGACGCGTGGTCAGCACGCAGCCCATGCCGTCGTGGTCCAGCGAGCCGCCTTCGAGCACGAAGGCGTTGCGGGCGAGAGGCGCGCCGCTGGCGGCGGCGATCTGCTCGGCGACCAGGTCGTCGCCATCCATTTCGTACTTGCCGCCCCAGCCGTTGAACAGGAAGCCGGCGGCCACGGGGCCATTGGCGGTCTCGATGAAGATCGGGCCGGTGTCGCGCAGCCAGATGTCGCCGAACTGGCCGCGGACGATCTCGACCGTGGTGCCGGACAGGCGCGCGCGCGCGGCGGCCTCGGCCTCGTCGCCGACCACCATCAGGCGCACGCGTTCGCCGCCAGGACCGGCCAGGGCGCGCGCCAGGGCGGCGACCTCGTCCTGGGCCTGGTCGAGATCTTCCCGCCAGAGTTCGGCGTGGCTGGGGAAACCCACCCACATGGCGCGGTGCGGAGCCCACTCGGCGGGGACGGTCGGGGTCATGGACAAAAACCTGGATCGAAACGGGAGGCGCAAATGGGCCGGGACGGCCCTCGGGTCAAGCCGCTCTTCTAGCAAACTGGTGCGACAAAAGAAAAAGGGCGGTCCGTTTCCGGACCGCCCTTTCCCGTCAGCCGAAGCTGGCGAGGTTTAGAACTCGTACTTCAGGCCGACCTTGATGTACCAGGTCGAGCTCTGGTTGGAGCCGCTGGTGGTCGGAGCCGTCGGCGCCGAGATCGAGTTGTACTGATAGTAGTTGCCCGGGCCGGCGGCGCAGGCCGTGTTGGCCGCCGTGCGCTGAGTGGCGCTCAGGCTCGGGTTGGCCAGGGCGCCAGGCTGACAGTTCGTCGCCTGGACCACGTTGTTGCGGTACGGGAAGCCGTACTGCTCCAACACGCCCCACTTGCTGTTGATCATGTTGCCCAGGTTGATGATGTCCAGATAGGCCTTCAGCTTGGAGCCGCCCGGGAAGAAGGCCGGGAACTCCTGCTCGAGGCGGACGTCCATCGTGGTGACGTCGCGCGACTTGAAGGCGTTACGCGGCGAGATGCCGCCGGCGTACTTGGCCAGACCGGTCTGCTTGACGAACGCGTCGAGCTTGGCGGCGTCGGCGGCGTTGTTGAAGTGGACGATCGGGTCGCTGGTCATCGTGATGTTGCCCGACGAGTCGGCCTTGGGCACGTAGAACAGCTGGGTGTCGCGGAAGGCGACGTCGCCCGTTTCGCCGAACACCTGGTCCGCCTGGCCAGCGTTGGTGCCGGCGAAGGAGTCGAAGGTGTAGCTGAAGGGCAGGCCGGCGCGACGCTGGATGAAGAAGCGCGCCGAGCTGTTGTAGTCGCCGAAGAAGGCGTGGCGGTAACCGATCGCGGCCTTAGTCTGGTACTTGATCTGGTAGTTCGAGGTCGCCGTTTCCTCACCGTCGCGGTCGGCGATCGCCCACTGGTTATAGTTGGAGAGCGCCACCGAGCTGCTGCCCGGGTTCACTTCCTTCATGTCCGTGCGGGTATAGGTGACATCGAAGTCCAGGCCGTCGGCCAGGCCTTCATGCCATTGCTTGCCAACGCCGACGGCGTAGACCGTGCCGCCGCCCTTGCGGGTGTTGGTCAGCATCAGGTCATAGAACGCGGCCTTGGTGTTCTGGGTGCGCGAAGACAGGTAGGTCGGGCGACCGTCCGGAGCCGCCGGACCCGGGTTGGCGTCGGCGTACAGGTCGCGCCAAGTGATGCCGTAGTTGGTCTTCTGATACAGGAAGTCGCCGTGCACGCGCCAGTCGTCGCCGATGTACGGGACGTTGAAGTAGCGGGCGGCGCTGATCGAGTACTTCCAGACCGACGGGGCCTTGAAGCTCGGATCGACGGCGTTGGCGATGCCGGTGCCGGCGTTGGCCGAGTTGGTGTTGGCGGTGAGCGCGGCTTGAGCCACGTGCAGACCGTCGACGTTGAGCAGGGCGCTCGAGCAGTCGGTCGGTTTGGCCGTGGTCGGCGACGCCAGCTGGGCGGGCGCGCAGCTGATCGAACCCAGCAGGTTGCCGGTGTTGCTGTAGCTGTTCGACAGCCAGACGTTCGGGCTGCCGCCCGAGAACAGGCCGACGCCGCCGGTGATGACGGTGCGCTCGTCCGGACGCCAGTTGAAGCCCAGGCGCGGCATGATCACCGAGATGTTCTTGAACGTCTCGGCATTGGTGAAGCCGTATTGGTTCACGAAGCGGGTGTTCGTCGCCGGCGCGGTGTTGGAGTCGAAGAACTCGCCGCGAACGCCGATCTTGACCGTCAGGGTCGGAGTCACGCTGAACTCGTCCTGAGCGTAGAGGGTGTTGGTGATCGAATCCCAGGACGCCGCGCCGCTGGTCTTAACGTTGTCGGCTGCGTTGGAATAGGCCAGCGAGCAGGCCTGGCGGTTTTGCAGGTTCGCCAGGACGGCGGCGCTGATGGCGGCCGTATTGGTGACCGCGACGCCCACGCCCGCGCCGCAGGTGGCGTCGAACACATAGGCGCCGTTTGCGCGCTGCACGAACTCGTTGAACACGTCGAGCTTCTCATGCTCGAAGCCGACCGTGAAGACGTGGTCGCCCAGATGGTAGGCGCCGCGGACCTTGAAGGCCTTGGTCTTGTTGTCGAGGATGTTGGCCTGGCTGGAGATATCCGGACCCAGGGTCACCGACTGGGTCGTCGAGACGCCGTTGGCGGCGCCCACGACCGGAAGCTTGATCTGGAAGTTGGCGAAGTCGCTGCCGCCGAGCGGCTGGCGAATCGAAGAGACTTCCTTTTGCGAGTACTCGACAACGGTCGAGAAGTTCTCAGTCCACTGCGAGAACAATTGACCGGTGTAGACTTCGAACTTTTCCGGCTTGGTGTAGTAGTTCGACAGCAGGGCCAAGGCGCCGCCGCTCGCCGACGTGCTGTTGGTGCCGCCGTTGAAGGTGTTGACGTTCTCTTCGCGCTGGTACGAGACCACGGCGCGCTGGTTGTCGGTGATGTTGCCGTCCAGCTTGAAGAAGTACTTCTTGTCGGTTTCGGCCGGCAGGGTGGCGCCGTAGCCGAGCGGGTCGTACTTGTAGACGTTCTTCAGGATGTCCTGGATCTGCTGCACCTGAGCGACGGTGACGCTCGGCACCTTGTTGGCCGCGCTGCCGTCCGAGGGACCGTAGGCGTCGCTGGCCTTGGCGAAGGTGCCCTTTTCATAGCCGCCGAAGAAGAACAGGCGGTCCTTGATGATCGGGCCGCCCAGGGTGAAGCCGTAGACCTTGTCTTCGAACTTCGAGACCTTGACCTTGGCGCGGGTCTGATCGATCGGCTGGTAGCGGCGGCCGGCCATCTTCTCGTCGTCGTATTCGCCGTAGATCGAGCCGTGGAACTGGTTGTCGCCCGACTTGGTGACGATGTTGACCACGCCGCCCTGGAAGGCGCCGTACTGGACGTCATAGGGGGCGACTTCGACGCTGACCTGCTTGACCACGTCGGTCGAGACCGGCGAGCGCTGCGAGGGATAGCCGTTGCCGTTCAGGCCGAAGTCGTCGGCTTGCTTCACGCCGTCGATGTAGATCGTGTTCACGCGGTTGTTCGAACCGGCGATGATCAGGGCGTTGTTGTTGGTGGGGTCCAGGGTGACGAAGGGGTTCATACGAACCAGGTCCTTCAGGTCACGGCTGAACGACGGCAGGGACTCGATGTCCTTGGCCGAGAAGGTCGAGCGCGGGCCGGTGACCAGGGTGCGCACGCCCGACTGGGCGGCAGTCACGACCACGGCTTCGACGCTGCCGTCGCCGGCGGCCAGGGCCACGTCCAGGACGGTCGGCGCGCCGGCGCCGATGCCGTCGACCTGAACGGTCTTGGCTTGGAAGTTCGGATCCTTGACGGCGACGGTGTACGGACCGCCGACGCGCAGGCTGCGGGCGTTATAATAGCCTTCAGCGCTGGTCATGGTGGTGACGGTGGTGTTGGTCGGCACGTGGGTGACCGTCACCGTGACGTTGCCGAGCGGCGCGCCGGCCGAATCGGTGATACGACCACCGATGGCGGCGGTGGTTTCCTGAGCGTGCACGGCCGTCGCGGCGGCGAGCGCCAGAATCGCCAACGCAGACCCGTTCGCGAGCCTCTTCATCGAAATCATATTAGCCCCTCGGTTTTTGGCCCTGTGCGCGGCGAGACGCGCTAAGTAAGCCCCATCTTATGAGCGCTCTTTAGCGACCAATTTAGAAGGTTTGGTGACGGAAACGCCACGCACGCGGAGAAACCCGACATAACGGGCGCCGTTGCAACACATTTAGTCAGCGTCCTCTTACTTATGCGGGAGAAATCAGCGTGCCCCTTGATGAAACCGAGCGATCGACCCAGGCGCGCGCCTGGCGGCTGACGCTCCTCTTGGTGGGCGTTCTGACGATTCTGCGGGTCGTTGCGCTGTTCGTCACGACCTTGGAGTTGTACCCGGACGAAGCCCAATATTGGCTGTGGTCGCGGCATCTGGATTTCGGCTATTTTTCCAAACCTCCGGTCATCGCCTGGCTGATCTGGGCCACCACCGGCGTCGGTGGCGACGCCGAGCCCTGGCTGCGCATCGGCTCGCCCCTGATCAACGCCGGAACGGCCCTGGTCACCTCCCGCATCGCGACGCGGCTCTATGGGGACGAACGTGGCGGCGCCTGGGTCGGCCTGGTCGCCGCGGCGTTCTTCAGCCTGATGCCCGGCATCCAACTGTCGTCGGTGCTGATCACCACCGACACCCCGCTGCTGTTCTTCCTGGCCTTGATGATCTGGGCCTGCGTCGCCCTGCCCCACGCCTCGCCCCGCGCCCGGATCTGGGTCGCCGCCGGCATGGGCGCGGCCCTGGGCATGGCGTTCCTCAGCAAGTACGCGGCGATCTACGCCCTGGCCAGCCTGGGCGCGCACCTGTTCCTGTCGCGCGACGCCCGGCGCGCCTGGACCCCGGCGATGGCGGTCGCCTTCTTCGCCACTCTGTTCGTGGTGTTCGCGCCCAACATGATCTGGAACTACCAGCATCACTTCGCGACGTTGGAGCACACGGCGGCCAACGCCAACTGGAAGGCCGGCAAGCTGTTCAATCCGCTGGAGCTGGGACTGTTTCTCGGCTCGCAGTTCGGCGTGTTCGGCCCCGTGCCGTTCGCCGTGCTGGGGGGCGGGGCGATCCTGCTGGCGGTCCGCAAGCGGCTCGCCCAGGCCGACGTCCTGCTGCTGTGCTTCGCCATACCGCCACTGGTCACGGTGGCGGCGCAGGCCTTCGTGTCCCGGGCCAACGCCAACTGGGCTGGCGCGGCCTATGTCGCCGGTTCGGTGCTGGTCGCGGCCTGGCTGCTGCGCTGGGGCGCCCGCCGCTGGCTGATCGGCGGCCTGGCCTTGCAGGCGCTGCTGGCGGCGGTGTTCCTGGCCTGGGTGATCAATCCGCGCACGGTCGACGCCATGGGCATGTCCAACAGCTTCAAGCGAGCGCGGGGCTGGGACCAGACGGTGCAGGCGATCATCGAACGCTCGCGCGAAGAGCAGGCCCTGCGCGGCGGCCTGACCGCCGTCGCCGTCGACGACCGCTTTCTCTACAATGTCGCCGCCTATTACGGTCGCGACTATTTCGGCACGCCGGCCGCCCCGCCGCTGAGGATGTGGGTGCACGAGATCGCCGCCCGCAATCAGGCCGAGACCGAGGCGCCGCTGGACGCGGCCCTGGGCCGACGCGCGCTGATCGCCAGTCTGGAAGGGACCTATCGCGGCAAGATCCAGCGGGACTTCGCGACGACCTCCGACCTGCAGATCGTCCGTGTACGCCTGGACAAGAAGCGCTCGCGCCGCACCGACCTGTTCATCGCCCAGGGCTTTCGACCCGTGCCGCGCGATCCAGTGACCGGCCTGCCGCCGAACGCGTCCTGGCGGGATCCCGGGGCGAGCGCAAAGTAGAACTGTTCTTCCCTCCCCTCGTGGGGAGGGAAGAACTTGATCTTAAACCCCGACCTCGAACGCCGCCTCGGTCTTGGCCTTCACCTCGTCAACCGTCACGCCCGGCGCCAGTTCGATCAGCTTGACCGGCGTCTTGCCGCGATTGATCTCGAACACGCCAAGCTCGGTGATCAGCAGGTCGACCACCCCGGCCCCGGTCAGGGGCAGCGAACAGCGGTGCAGCAGCTTGGGCGCGCCGGACTTCTCGCAGTGGTCCATGACCACCACCACGCGCTTGACGCCGGCCACCAGATCCATGGCGCCGCCCATGCCCTTGACCATCTTGCCGGGCACCATCCAGTTGGCCAGGTCGCCGGTCTCGGACACCTGCATGCCGCCGAGGATGGACAGGGCGATGTGGCCGCCGCGGATCATCGCGAAGCTGTCGGCCGACGAGAAGTACGAACTGGAGTCCAGCTCGGTGATCGTCTGCTTGCCGGCGTTGATCAGGTCGGCGTCCTCTTCGCCCTCGTAGGGGAAGGGGCCCATGCCCAGCATGCCGTTCTCGCTCTGCAGCGTCACATGCATGCCTTGCGGGATGTAGTTGGCCACCAGGGTCGGGATGCCGATGCCCAGGTTCACATAGAAGCCGTCCCGCAGCTCCTTGGCCGCCCGTTCGGCCATCTCGTCGCGCGTCCAGGCCATCAGACGGTCTCCTTCGGGCGTGTGGTCACGCGTTCGATCCGCTTCTCGAACTTCGCGCCCTTGACGATATGGTCGACATAGATGCCGGGCGTGTGGATGTTGTCCTTGTCCAGGGCCCCGATTTCCACCAGGTCCTCGACCTCGACGACGGTGACCTTGCCGGCCGTGGCCATCATCGGATTGAAGTTGCGGGCGGTCTTTCGGTAGACGAGGTTGCCCTCGGCGTCGGCCTTCCAGGCCTTGACGATCGACAGGTCGGCGGTCAGGCCGCGCTCCATCACGTACATCTCGCCGTCGAACTCGCGGGTTTCCTTGCCCTCGGCCACCAGGGTGCCGTAGCCGGTGCGCGTGAAGAAGGCGGGGATGCCCGCCCCGCCGGCGCGAATGCGTTCGGCCAGCGTGCCCTGCGGATTGAACTCCAGTTCCAGCTCGCCGGAGAGGTAGAGCTGTTCGAACAGCTTGTTCTCACCCACATAGGAGGAGACCATCTTCTTGATCTGGCGGTTCTCCAGCAGGATCCCCAGGCCAAAGCCGTCGACGCCGCAATTGTTGGAGACCACCGTGAGGTCCTTGACGCCCGTCTCGCGGATCGCCGCGATCAGGTTCTCGGGAATACCGCACAGGCCGAAACCACCGGCCATGATGGTCATGCCATCGAATAAAAGACCCGCCAGCGCTTCGGCGGCTGTGGACTTCACCTTGTCGACCATGGTTCCTCCCGGAGCGACGTTTGGCGACTGCTCTGAGCCGCCGGACGGAGAAATTCAACCCGTGATGAATAAAATTTCGAGGCCTGGAGCAGCGACGTGACGGATCAGGTTCAGCCCAAGACAGACCCGAGCGACGCTACCACCGGCCTCGTGACGCCCGCCACCTCGGGCGTGCTTTTGGCCCTGGCTCATCCGGCGCTTGAACGCTCGCGCGCCAATCGCGCCCTGGCCAAGGCGGCCAAGGGCCTGGAGGGCGTCACCTTCCACGATCTCTACGAGACCTATCCGGACTTCGCGATCGACATCGAGGCCGAGCAGGAAAAGCTGATGGCGCACGACGTGATCGCCGTGCAGTTCCCGCTCTACTGGTACTCGACCCCCGCCCTGCTGAAGGAGTGGTTCGACCTGGTCTGGCTGCATGGCTTCGCCTACGGCCTGGACGGCAACGCCATGGCCGGCAAGCGCCTGTTCGCCGCCTGCACCACCGGCGGGGCGGCCAAGGCCTATCACGCCCATGGCTACAACCGCTTCACCCTGGACGAATATCTGCGCCCCCTGGAACAGACCGCCTATCTGTGCGGCATGGTCTGGGAGACGCCGTTCGTGGTGCACGGCGCGGCGACCAAGGACGACGAGGAGCTGAAGGCCGAGGCCCTGCGCTATCGCGCCCGCATCGGCTCGCTGATGACCGCCCCCGCCGACGCGGAGCTGGGCGCATGACGTTTGGCGAGGAAAATGACAAGACCCGCGGGACGCCAGAGGGGATGAACCGCTGATGCCGTTCCTGTTGCAAGCCCTGGTCTATCTCGGCGCCGCCGTCATCTCCGTGCCGATCGCCAAGCGCCTGGGCCTGGGCTCGGTGCTGGGCTACCTGATCGCTGGCGTGGTGATCGGGCCGTTCGCCCTGTCGCTGGTCGGCGAGCAGACCGACATCATGAAGTTCGCCGAGTTCGGCGTTGTGATCCTGCTGTTCCTGATCGGGCTGGAGGTCCAGCCCTCGACCCTGTGGGACATGCGCAAGGCGATCTTCGGCTTCGGCGGCGCCCAGGTGGTCGGCACCTCGCTGGCCATCGCCGGGGTCTCCATGCTGCTGGGCCTGCCCTGGCAGACCGCGCTGGCCGTCGGGATGGTGCTGGCCATGTCGTCCACCGCCATCGTTCTGCAGACCCTGGACGAGAAAGGCCTGAGGCAGGGACCGGTCGGACGGGCCGCCTTCGGCATCCTGCTGCTGCAGGACCTGGCGGTCATCCCGATGTTTGCGCTTCTGCCGACCCTGGCGACCATCGCCCCGCCGGTCCATGCGGGCGCGGTCGAGACCCACGGCGGCGCCAGCCTGATCGCTCACCTGCCACCCTGGGCCCAGGGCCTGTCGGTGCTGGCGGCCGTGGGCGTCGTGGTCGGAGGCGGCCGCTATCTGGTGCGGCCGATCTTCCGCTTCATCGCCGAGGCCAGGCTGCGCGAGATCTTCACCGCCGCCGCCCTGCTGATCGTGGTGGGCGTGGCCAGCATCATGCAGACCGTCGGCCTGTCGCCGGCTCTGGGCGCATTCCTCGCCGGGGTCGTCCTGGCCGAGAGCGAGTTCCGCCGCGAGCTGGAAACCGACATCGAGCCGTTCCGCGGCCTGCTGCTGGGCCTGTTCTTCATCACCGTCGGCGCGGGCATCGACCTGAAGCTGGTGGCCGCCCAGCCGCTGGTGTTGATCGGCCTGGTCCTGGGGCTGATGATCCTGAAGTTCGGGGTCCTGTTCGGCATCGCCCGACTGTTCGGCGCCCCGGCGCGAGGCGCGGCCGCCGTCGCCACGGCCCTGGCCCAGGGCGGGGAGTTCGCCTTCGTCCTGCTGAGCTTCACGGTCGGGGCCGGCGTGATCGGCGCCACCCTGGCGGCCCTGCTGACCGCCGCCGTGGCCGTCTCCATGGCCCTGACTCCCGTGGCGATGATCCTCTACGAACGCATCGCCCAGATGTTCGACGCCGCCATTCCCAAGCAGATTCCCGACACCGGGGCCTTCGAGGACGGCGAGCCGGACATCATCATCGCCGGCTTCGGACGCTTCGGTCAGATCACCGGCCGCCTTCTGACCGCCAACGGCTTCCGCTCGACCGTGCTGGACAGCGACATCGAGCAGATCGACCTGCTGCGCCGCTTCGGCCGCCGGGTGCACTATGGCGACGCCACGCGAATGGACCTGCTGCGCGCCGCCGGCATCGAGCGGGCCCGGATGCTGATCGTCGCCTTGGACGACCGCGAAAAGACCGTCGAGCTGGTCGAGACCGCCCGCAAGGCCTTCCCCGATCTGGTGATCCTGGCCCGGGCCTGGGACCGCCGCCACGCCTATGACCTGTTGGCCAACGGCGCCGACGCGGTCGAGCGCGAGACGTTCGAGGCCGCCCTGGCCCTGGGCACCACCGCCCTGCAGAAGCTGGGCTACCGCGCCCACCGTGCTCACCGCGCCGGGGCGATCTTCCGCCGCCATGACCGCAAGTCGTTCGAGGATCTGCGTCCCGTCTGGGGCCAGGAGGAGGCCTATATCCTGGCCTCGCGCGACGCGGCCCAGACCATGGACAAGCTGCTCAACGCCGACCTGGCGCGCCTGCGTCCGGGCGATGCGACCGGCGCCTGGGACACCGCCAGTCTCGACGAGGAACTGAAGGAACGCGCCGAACGCGAAGCCGCCAAGCGCGAGGCCGCGAAGTAGCGGTTACGCGGCCCTCCCCCTGTCGGGGAGGCGGCGCGAAGGCGCCGGTGGGGGGGAGCAGACCCAGCTCGGCAAACTCCCCCCTCCGTCGGCCGCGCCGACACCTCCCCACAGGGGGAGGATTTCAACGTCGGGAACCGGACACTCCGGCGGGGCCTTCCCTTTCACAGGAAGGTTCAAACCAATGCGGTACTATTTCCAGCTCAGCGACGGCCACGTGCTGACCGACGAGGAGGGCGCGCTATTCGACGATCTCGATGCGGCCAAGATCGAGGCGGCGCGGATCGCCGGCGAGTGGCTGCGCGACAACGCCGACGAGTTCGCCCAAGACGGCAGCCTGCTGGTCGAGGTGCTGGACGAGCGCCGCGCCGTGCTGGCCACCGTCGCCGTCGAGGCCAACGCCCCGACTGGAACGATGCACTAGGCCGCGCCCGCTCGCCTCCCCGCATACCCTACGTTAAGCCGCGCTCGCTAAGGTCGCGGCTCATGAGCAACCGTCCTTCCTCCGCCGGGGTCACCCCCGAACAGCTGGCGACCCTCAGCCACGAGTTCCGCACCCCGCTGAACGGCGTGCTGGGCATGGCGCGGCTGCTGGAGGGCACCCGCCTGACCGCCGAACAGCGGGCCTATGTCGGCGCCTTGCGCGAGAGCGGCGACCACCTGCTGTCGCTGGTCAACGACGTGCTGGACTTCGCTCGCCTGGGCGCCACGGCCATCGAGCTGCACGCCGCTCCGGTCGATGTCGAGAACCTGCTGCGCCAGGTGGCCGAGCTGCTCAGCCCCCGGGCTCACGAGAAGACCATCGAGATCGCCTGGGCCGTCGCGCCCGGCCTGCCGACCATCCTGGCCGACGAGGGCCGTCTGCGGCAGGTGCTGCTGAACTACGCCGGCAACGCCATCAAGTTCACCGAGGCTGGCGGCGTGCTGCTGAGCGCCGATCTCACCGCCAATGGCCGCATCCGCTTCTCCGTTCGCGACACCGGGCCGGGCGTCGCCCCCGAAGCCCGGGCCGCGATCTTCGAGGCCTTCGTTCAGACCGATCCCTCGCACCAGGCCCAGCTGGGCGGCGCGGGCCTGGGCCTGGCCATCGTCGCCCGCCTGGCCGGCGCCATGAACGGCGAGGCCGGGGTCGGCGGCGAGCTGGGCCAGGGCGCCGACTTCTGGTTCGAGGCGCCGTTCGACTTCGCGCCGACCGCACCCGCGGAACTGCCCCTGACCGGTCGCGCCGTCGCGATCGCCTCGCCCAACGCCATGATCCGCGAAGCCGCCATCCGCCAGATCCGCGCCAGCGGCGGCCAGGCCCTGTCGGGCGAGACGGTCGCCGAGGCTCTCAAAGGCGCCCCGCCCGAGGCCGTGCTGCTGCTCGACGTCGCCCTGGCCTCCCCGCGCGGCGCGCTGAAGCCGCCCGCCGGCCGCGCCTGCGTCGTTCTGCTGACGCCGGACCAGCGCGACCGCATTCCCAAGCTCAAGGCCGCCGGCCTGGGCTATCTGATCAAGCCGCTGCGCCGCGCCTCGCTGATCGCCCAGGTGCTGGAGGCCCGCGCCGCCAAGTCCGCCGCCGTCGAAGCCCCGGCCCCGACCCCGACCAAGGCGCTGGAGGACGACCGCATCGCCCCGGCCGCCGCCCCCGGGGTGCGCGTGCTGCTGGCCGAGGACAACCCGATCAACGCCCTGCTGGCTCGCGCCCTGCTGGAGCGCGAAGGCTGCAAGGTCGACCGCATCGCCAGCGGCGACGAGGCCGTCTCGGCCCTATCGCGCGGCTTCTACGACCTGATCCTGATGGACCTGCGCATGCCCGGCCTGAACGGCCTGGAGGCCACCAAGGCCCTGCGCGAACGCGGCGTCACCACCCCGATCGTCGCCTTGACCGCCGACGCCTTCGACGAGGATCGCCGCGCCTGCCTGGCGGCCGGGATGAACGACTTCCTGGCCAAGCCCCTGACACCAGCCGCCCTGCGCGGCGTACTGACCAACTGGACCGGCCTCGGCTGGACGAAAGCGGCGACACGCGCCAAGGTCGCCGGCTAAGGGCGGGGCGGTTTCCCCGCTTCGGGGACCGCCACGCATGACCGACGACGCCGCGCCGACGCCGCAGAAGAAGACGCTTCTCCAGACCCTGGCCTTCTTCGGCGAGCGCCGCAGCCTGGTGATGCTGGGCCTGGGGTTCGCCTCGGGCCTGCCCTACATGCTGATCTTCGACACCCTGTCGCTGTGGCTGCGGGACGCCGGCCTGTCGCTGGCGGTGATCGGCTTCTTCAGCCTGGCGACGCTGTCGTTCTCGTTCAAGTTCCTCTGGGCTCCGCTGATCGACCGCACCAAACTCCCCATCCTGCATGGGCTGGTCGGCCATCGCCGCGCCTGGATGCTGGCCTGCCAGGCGGTGATCATCCTGGGCTTGCTGGCCATTTCCGGCGTCAATCCGGCCCAGAACCTGCCGCTGATGGCGGCCATCGCCGTGGTCGTCGGCTTCGCCACCGCCACCCAGGACATCGTCATCGACGCCTGGCGGATCGAGGTGGTCGACACCGAGCGCCAAGGCCAGATGGCCGTGGCCGTGCAGTGGGGCTATCGCGGGGCCATGATCATGGCCGGCGCCGTGCCGCTGCTGCTGGCCGAGCGCTTCGGCTGGAACATCTCCTACCTCGCCATGGCCGGGGCCATGGTGGTGGGCGTGATCTCGACCCTGGCGGCGCCGCGCGAGGCGGCCCACGCCATCCGGCCGATCCACACCGACGGCGTCAACCAGCCCAAGGCGCTGGAGATCCTGGAATGGCTGGCGCGCCTGGCCATCCTGGTGGTCGGCGCCCTGCTGGTCGGCTCGGGCCTGTCGGGCGACGCCAGCCTGCTGTCCAAGTTCGCCGGCGGCGAGGCCCTGGCCGACGCCTGGAAGGACAAGCAGACGGGGATCTGGCTGCAGCTTCTCGGCGTGCTGGCCGGCCTGGCCGTGATCGTGGTCGCCGCCTGGCCGATCCCCAAGGTCAAGACCAAGCCCGGCGTCTATCTGTCGACCGCGCTCTATTCGCCGCTGAAGGAGTTCCTGACCCGCTTCTCGGGGGTGGCCGGCCTGATCCTGGCGGCGATCTGCGTCTACCGGGTGTCGGACTTCGTGCTCAACATCATGAACCCGTTCTACCGGGACATGGGCTTCTCGCTGACCGAGATCGCCGAGATCCGTAAGGTGTTCGGCATCATCGCCTCGATGGCCGGCGTCTTCCTGGGCGGTGTGGTCGTGGCGCGCTTCGGCTTGATGAAGGCGCTGATCGTCGGGGCCTTCGCCCAGCCGATCAGCAACCTGATGTTCGCCCTGCTGGCCATGAGCGGCCACAGCGTGCCGATGCTGTTCGCCTCGATCTGCATCGACAACATCGCCGGCGGCGTGGCCGGCACCGCCCTGATCGCCTACATGTCCAGCCTGACCACGGCGGGCTTCACGGCCACGCAATACGCTTTGTTCTCGTCGCTCTACGCCCTGCCCGGCAAGCTGATCGCCTCGCAGTCGGGGCGGATCGTCGAGGCCTCGGCCCACGCGGCGGAAGCCGGCGGCCCGGTCGGCGCCCTGAAGGGCCTGTTCACCCGCCTGCCGCCTGAAAGCTTCACCGCCGCCGGCGCCAAGCTGGGGGTCAGCGCCCCGGCCATGGCGGCTGGCTATACTGCCTTCTTCATCTACACCGCCCTGATCGGCGTTGTGGCCATCGCCCTGTCGTTCCTGGTCGCCGCGAGGCAGCCGGCCCACATGGCGGCCAAGGCGGAGGCTGAGGCCGAGACGGGGGAAGAGGTTATCGCCTGATCCTCCAATCCGCTCATCCCGGCGAACGCCAGGACCCAGATGGAATGGCGGGGTGGTCGACACCAAGAACGTTGAGCCTGTCCAATCAGACTCTCTGCTCAACGATCTGGGTCCCGGCATTCGCCGGGATGAGCGGCGTTACCTAGGTCTCGCTCTTCAGACAGACCACCTGGGCCACCCGCAGGTCGCGGCGCAGGCCGTCGGCCACGCGGCCGTAGTTCTCGGTGGTGATCGCCTCGCCCAGGGCGAAGCTGGCCGGACGGCGGCGGCTCTGCTTGAGCAGGTCGTCCATCGTCTCCTGGGCGGTCGTGTAGATCCGGCCCCGGCGCGGCGATTCCGCCACCGTCACCCCGATCACCCGACCGGCGCTGTCGAGGGCCGGCGCGCCCGACAGACCCGACAGCGTGCCCTTCAGATTGTCGGTCCGTCCGACCTCGGCCCAGACCAGCACCGGCTCGACCCGGGCGCCGCGCCCCCGGATGACCAGGTTCTCGCGGCCCAGAAGGCGCGAGGTGACCTCGCCCGGATGGCCTTGCGGA
Source organism: Caulobacter soli (assembly GCF_011045195.1). Lineage (GTDB taxonomy): Bacteria > Pseudomonadota > Alphaproteobacteria > Caulobacterales > Caulobacteraceae > Caulobacter > Caulobacter soli. Next base: position 4,894,710 of record NZ_CP049199.1, read on the forward strand.
AAGCCCGGATGATAGGCTCGTTCGCCGCGCCGGGGCGGCTCGGCCACGCCGCGCAACGGCACGGCGGGGGCTCCGCCCTCGGTGGTCAGGATGGCCGCGTCGCCGGACGGATCCAGCGTGATGCGGGCCGCCACGCCTCGGCCGTCGGCCACGACGATCGCCGCCTGGCGGCAGCCGTCGACCACGTGCCGGGCGGTCAGCCACGAGCCGCCGTCGTCGACCGAGAACGCCGTGCCGCTACCGGGCTGGCCCTTTTCGGGCACCTGGACGACCACGGACGGATCGAACGGCGAGGCCGGACCCAGCGGCAGGCCAACATCGCCCGGCACCGGCGGCGGCGGCGGCGGCGCGTCGGAACGCTCCTGCCGGCCGACGGCCACGACCAGCAGGGCGCTGACCACCGCCCCGTAGATCAGCCAGTCCGGAAGCTTCGGGAAATGCACTTAAACCGCCCCCGCTCGCCCGACCGTCAGCCGGCCACCGCGGCGGCCAGGATCAGGGCGGTGGCGATCTTGGCGCCGACCAGCAGGGCGGCGGCGGCGACCTCGCCCTCGTTGATCCGCTCGGGCAGGCCCTTGAGCAGCATGTCGGTGATCCGGAAGACCAGCAGCTGGACGACGATGGTCGACACGCCCCACAGCACGATCTCCAGCGGCGAAACCGAGGCCGACAGCGAGGTGGCCAGCGGAATGGCCAGGCCCACCATCACCCCGCCCAGCGACAGGGCGGCGGCGGCGTTGCCCTCGCGGATCAGCTTGATCTCCTTGTGCGGGGTCAGCAGGGCGTAGAGCGCCGTGCCGATCACCAGCATCACCAGGGTGATGGCGGCGTGCATCAGCGTCAGCGGCAAGCCGCTGGCGAAGGCCTGGATCTCGGGCGACTGGAGCTGAGGCGACATGAAACGGTAATCCCCGAACTTGAGGGACGCATTGCTAGCACGGGATCAAGCGCCGTGCGTAGGGGGCTCGTCTGGCAAGCGAGACGCTACTGGGCGAAGCTGACGACCGACCAGCCGTACGACCGGATCCGCCAGCCCCCATCTTCCAGCACCTGCACGAACGACCAGCCGCCCTGCTCGTCGAACCGCTTGCCGTCGCGCACGCCGGTCCAGCGGGTGGGCAGGGAGAAATAGACCAGGTCGTCCGTCCGCGCGAAGTCCTGCGGCGGGCCGAACGTGTGGCGAAGATCGGTGATCGCCCTCACGTGCCGGGCCATCAGGTCGCGCCAGTGATCCAGACCGGCTTGGCCCATGAAGACGTGCGGTGGGAAGTTCTCGAGGATGGTGACTTCGCCCACCGAGAACACGCCCCGCAGGACGAGGCGCTCGTCGGCTGTCTCGAGGAAGCGCGCCAACGCCTCGGGGCCGGCCATCATGGCGGCGTCCGGCGCGGCGACGTCCGGCATCTAGGCGGCCGCCTCGTCCTCGTCGTCCAGCACGCCGGCCATGGCCGCCATCGACAGCTTGCGCATGGCCGAGGCGCGGACCTTCTCGCTCTCGCTCTTCAGCTGGCCGCAGGCGGCCAGGATGTCGCGGCCCCGGGGCGTGCGGATCGGCGAGGAGTAGCCGGCGCGGTTGAGGATGGCGGCGAAGGTCTCGATCGCCGTCCAGTCCGAGCACTGATAGTCGCTGCCCGGCCACGGGTTGAACGGGATCAGGTTGACCTTGGCGGGGATGCCCTTGATCAACTTGACCAAGGCCCGGGCCTCGTCGGGGCTGTCGTTGACGCCCTTCAGCATCACGTATTCGAACGTCACCCGGCGGGCGTTGCTGATGCCCGGATAGGCGCGAATGCCGGCCATCAGCTGGTCCAGCGGATACTTCTTGTTCAGCGGCACCAGCACGTCGCGCAGCGGATCGTTGGTGGCGTGCAGGCTGATCGCCAGCATGGCCTGGGTCTTCTCGCCCAGGGCGTCCAGCTGCGGAACCACCCCCGAGGTCGAGACCGTGATCCGGCGGCGCGAGATGGCGATGCCCTCGTTGTCGCTGATGATCTCGATGGCGTCGGCCACCTGGCCCAGATTGTAGAGCGGCTCGCCCATGCCCATGAACACGATATTGCTCAGCAGGCGGTCTTCCTTGTCCGACGGCCATTCGGCGAGGTCGTCCTTGGCGATCTGCACCTGGGCGACGATCTCGGCGGCGGTCAGGTTGCGGACCAGGGCCTGGGTGCCGGTGTGACAGAAGCTGCAGTTCAGGGTGCAGCCGACCTGGCTGGAGACGCACAGCGCGCCGCTACGGCCGACCGACGGGATGTAGACGGTCTCGACCTCGATGCCCGGGGCCATGCGGATCAGCCACTTGCGGGTGCCGTCCTTGCTGACCTGGCGCTCGACCACCTCGGGACGCGCGACGGTGAACTGCTCGGCCAGCCGGGCGCGGGTTTCCTTGGCCACGTCGCTCATCTGGGCGAAGTCGGTCACGCCGCGATGGTGCACCCAGCGAAAGATCTGGGTGGCGCGCATCTTGGCCTTGCCGTGCTCGACCACGCCGCTCTCGGTCAGGGCGGCGACCATCTGCGGACGGGTCAGGCCCGACAGGTTGATCAGCGGCTTTGCGGCGGCGGCCCCTTCTTTCGAAGAAGAGGGAGCCATGCGCGACAGGTCGAGGGTGACGCTCAAGGGGCGGTCCGGGGTCAGGAATTTTAAGGATCGAGGCGAGGATATAGCAGCTCTCGCCGCTTTTTCCAAAAGGACGAGGCGTCGCGGCCCTTGACCTTCAGAGGCCGTGATTCACCATCGTCGTTTGCAGCCCGTTCACCGTCCTTGGCGATAATGCCCGATCTCTGGGGAGTCGGGCCTTGCTCATGACCATGTGGAAACGCCTTGTGGCGCGCCTTCGCACTGACGAGCGCGGGGCCATCGCCATTCAGTTCGCGCTGCTGTTGCTCCCCATCTCCGTCCTGGCGTTCGGCCTGATCGACCTGAGCCGCGCCAGCGTCCAGAAGCGGCAGCTGCAGGACGCGCTGGACGCCGCGACCCTGATGGCCGCCCGCTCGACCGCCACCACCAACGCCGATCTCGACGCCATCGGCGACGCGGCCCTGGCCACCGAGATGGCCGGCCTGGGCGTGCCCCTGACCCGCGACAACTCGACCTTCGCCTTGGGTTCCAACAACACCGTGGTCGGTTCGATCAAGAACGTCACGATCAAGCCGATCATCTCCAACCTCTGGAGCACCGGCGATTCCAACGTGGCGGCCGGCGCCACCGTGACCCGTTCGGTCAACAAGCTGGAAGTCGCCCTGGTGCTCGACAACACCGGCTCGATGGCCAGCACCCTGGGCTCGGGCGCCAAGAAGATCGACGCCCTGATCGACGCCTCCAAGTCCCTGGTCGACGTGCTGGCCGCCGCCGCGGCCACGGCCAGCGAAACCGACGCGGTCAAGATCAGCGTCGTGCCGTTCTCGATGACGGTGAATGTCGGCTCGACCTATCAGGGCCAGACCAGCTGGCTGACCGGCAAGATGCCGAGCAGCGGCTACGGAACGGACATCTTCGCGACCAACCAGGACCGCTTCACCCTGCTGTCGAACCTGGGCTTGACCTGGGGCGGATGCGTGGAAAGCCGGCCCGCGCCCTATGACGTCACCGACGATCCGCCCAGCACCTCGGTCCCCGCCTCGATGTTCATCCCGTTCTTCGCGCCGGACGAGCCCGACGACAACGTCGTCGGCGTCAACCAGTCCAGCACGACGCGCTATCGCGACTCCCGCACGACGAACACCAACTATCCGATCGCCAACAACTGGCTGCCGGATGGCGTCTCGCCCAGCGGCACCGCGCCCACGGCCTGGGCCACGCGGTCCACGCCGATCGCCAAGTACGCGTCCAGCAACAAGAACAATGTGATCAGCCAGGCCAAGTCCGGCTCGTCCTACGGCCCGAACGCCGGCTGCGGTCTGACCAGCCTGATGCGCCTGACCAATGTCCGCACCACCACCCAGCGCGACGCGGTCAAGACCAAGCTTGGCCAGATGATCGCCGTCGGCAACACCAACGTCGCCATGGGCCTGGCCTGGGGCTGGCACACCCTGTCGAACAACGCGCCGTTCGCCGACGGCGTGAACCCGACCACCGCCGACGGCAAGAAGACCACCAAGGTCATCGTGCTGCTGACCGACGGCGACAACACCAACGACGTCTACGGCAACCCCAACAACTCGATCTACACGGGCTATGGCTACATCGCCCAGGGCCGGCTGAAGACCGCCAGCGGAACCGCCCTGACGGCTAGCTCGACGGCCACCAACCGTCGCGACGCGATCGACGATCGTGAAACGATGCTGTGCGCGAACGCCAAGGCCGAAGGCGTGCAGATCTACGCCATCGGGGTGGGCGTCTCGAGCCACTCCAAGGCCATCCTGCAGAGCTGCGCCACCAAGCTGGAC